>NZ_CP113524.1:4350000-4516221 GCF_026723765.1 Lacrimispora xylanolytica | reverse complement strand
GATGATGAGGAAGTAACCCTTTATATGTTAAATCCCAAGTCCCCATGCTTTATCCGGGATGACGAAGGAAAATATATCTATCTGATACTGCCAGTTAACTTTAATGCGGCATCCGTATAGGAATTGTTTTAGTGCCCTTTAGGCGGCACAGAATGGAGAAATCATGGAAACAATTAAACTGAGAGACGAATACATCAAGCTGGGACAGGCCCTAAAAGCCGCAGGATTCGTAGGATCCGGAGTCGATGCAAAATTCGTAATCGAGGATGGTCTGGTGTCTGTCAATGGACAGGTGGAGTATCAGAGAGGAAAAAAACTAAGGGGCGGAGATGTCGTTACCTTTGACGGCAATACCATTAAAATTGAGGAATGATGTAATCCATGATCATTGAGTCGATAGAGCTTAAGAATTACCGCAACTATGATGAACTACATATGGATTTTAGTCATGGAACCAATATACTCTACGGGGACAATGCCCAGGGAAAAACAAACGTCTTAGAAGCCATTTATGTCTGTGCAACGACAAAATCCCACAGAGGCAGCAAAGATAAAGAAATCATACAGTTTGACAGAGACGAGTCTCATATCAAGCTAAACATTAGAAAGAATGACATTCCATACCGGATCGACATGCATTTGAAGAAAAACAAGGCCAAAGGCGTGGCAGTCAACGGTGTTCCCATAAGGAAAGCCAGCGAGTTGTTTGGAATTGTCAATGTTGTATTTTTCTCTCCGGAAGACTTAAATCTCATAAAAAATGGGCCGGCTGAAAGACGCCGGTTCGTTGACTTGGAATTATGTCAACTAAATAAGCTCTATGTCCATTCTCTGGTCCAGTATAACCGAATCATTACCCAGAGAAATAAACTGTTAAAGGATCTGGCCTTTCGGCCTGATTATGAGGAGACTCTGGACATCTGGGACATGCAGCTGATTCAATATGGCAAAGAAATTATTTATTACAGGAAAGAGTTTATGGAACGGCTGGATGGAATCATAGGACCCATCCACCAGAAGCTTTCCGGGAACAAGGAATCTCTGCGCATTCTCTACGAACCAAATGTAGAGGCAGATGCGTTTGAAGATACATTAAGGCGGAGCAGGCAGCAGGACTTAAAGCAAAGGACAACCTTAACAGGTCCCCACCGGGATGATCTAAGTTTTATCGTAAACGGAATCGACATACGCCGGTTCGGATCCCAGGGGCAGCAAAGGACCGCTGCTTTATCCTTAAAGCTTGCAGAAATAGAACTGGTAGAACATATTGTACATGATTATCCAATTCTTTTGCTGGATGATGTTTTGTCTGAGCTTGACAGCAGCAGACAAAATCAATTGCTGGCAGGGATTAATCACATACAAACCGTCATTACCTGCACGGGACTGGAGGATTTTGTAAATGACCGGTTCCATATCGATAAGATATTCCGGATAGTAAACGGAACCGTAGGTAGTGAAAATTAACCATTCAGGAGGAAGCGTGGTAAAATGAGTCAAGAATATGGTGCAGATCAAATCCAGATATTAGAAGGACTTGAAGCAGTAAGAAAAAGACCCGGTATGTATATCGGCAGTACGTCCATCCGGGGACTTCATCATCTGGTATATGAAATCGTGGACAACGCGGTAGACGAGGCTCTGGCCGGATACTGTGACAGCATAGAAGTAATAGTCCATCCAGACAACTCGATCACAGTTGTGGATGACGGGCGTGGAATCCCGGTTGGAATTCAGAAAAAAGCAGGAATTCCAGCCGTTGAAGTCGCATTTACCATCCTTCATGCCGGTGGAAAATTCGGCGGCGGAGGATACAAAGTTTCCGGCGGACTTCATGGAGTAGGTGCATCCGTAGTGAATGCTCTTTCCCAGTGGCTGGAAGTAGAAATCCGTACGGAAGGAAAGATCTATAAGCAGCGCTACGAAAAAGGTAAGACCATGTATCCATTAAAGGTCATCGGAGAGTGCAGTTTGGAAGAACACGGAACAAAGGTAACCTTTCTTCCGGATAAAGATATTTTTGAAGAGACCGTATACGATTACGATACCTTAAAGATCCGTCTTCGGGAGACCGCATTCTTAACAAAAAATCTAAGAATTGTACTCAAGGATGAGAGAGAAGACGGCCATGAGCACGTATTCCACTATGAAGGCGGAATCAAAGAGTTCGTCACCTACTTAAACAAGGGTAAAACCTCTCTTTATGATCAGGTATTTTACTGCGAAGGAACCAAGGATGGTGTTTACGTTGAAGTTGCCATGCAGCACAACGATTCCTATACCGAGAATATCTACAGCTTTGTAAACAACATTAATACCCCGGAAGGCGGAACTCATTTAGCCGGTTTTAAAAGTGCTCTGACCACGACCCTTAATGATTATGCGAGAAAGAATAAGCTTTTGAAAGAGAGCGAAGCAAATCTTTCAGGAGAGGATATCAGAGAAGGTCTCACCGCAATCATCAGTGTTAAGATTGAAGAACCTCAGTTCGAGGGACAGACCAAGCAGAAGCTGGGCAACAGTGAAGCAAGAGGAGCCGTAGATAACCTTCTTAGAGAACAGTTTACCTACTATTTAGAGCAGAATCCAAGTCTATCCAGAACCATCTGTGACAAGTCTATTCTTGCCCAGAGAGCCAGAGCAGCGGCCAGAAAGGCAAGAGACTTAACAAGAAGAAAGACCGCTTTGGAAGGAATGGCCCTTCCTGGTAAGCTTGCAGACTGTTCTGACAAGAATCCGGAAAACTGTGAGATTTACATCGTCGAGGGAGACAGTGCGGGAGGTTCCGCAAAAACAGCCCGTTCAAGAAATACCCAGGCTATCCTCCCCCTTCGAGGAAAAATATTAAACGTAGAAAAAGCAAGACTGGACAAAATCTATGCCAATGCAGAGATAAAAGCCATGATTACCGCATTTGGTACGGGAATTCACGATGATTTCGAATTAAGCAAGTTAAGATACCACAAAATCATCATCATGACCGATGCCGATGTTGATGGAGCTCATATCAGTACCCTGTTATTAACCTTCCTCTACCGGTTTATGCCGGACCTTATCAAGGAAGGCCATGTATATCTGGCACAGCCGCCTCTTTATAAGATTGAGAAGAATAAAAAAGTATGGTACGCCTACAGCGATGAAGAGCTGGATGCTATCTTAAAAGAGATTGGAAGAGACACCAACAATAAAATCCAGCGTTATAAAGGTTTAGGTGAGATGGATGCCGAGCAGCTTTGGGAAACCACCATGGATCCGGAACGAAGAGTTCTTTTAAGAGTCAATATGGATGAAGAGGCCAAATCCGAGGTGGATTTAACCTTTACCACCCTGATGGGAGACCAGGTAGAACCAAGACGTGAATTTATCGAAGCGAATGCCAAATACGTACAGAATCTTGATATTTAATTGGAGGAAATAAAATGGAACCAAATATCTTTGATAAAGTTCATGACGTGGACTTAAAAAAGACCATGGAAAAATCATATATCGATTATGCCATGAGTGTCATTGCTTCCAGAGCTCTGCCTGATGTAAGAGACGGCCTAAAGCCAGTTCAGCGAAGAGTCCTGTATTCCATGATCGAGCTTAATAACGGTCCTGATAAGCCCCACCGTAAATGTGCCCGTATCGTCGGTGATACCATGGGTAAATACCATCCTCATGGTGACAGCTCTATTTACGGCGCTCTGGTAAATCTGGCTCAGGAATGGTCCACCAGATATCCTTTGGTGGATGGTCACGGTAACTTTGGTTCCGTAGACGGAGACGGAGCCGCGGCCATGCGATACACGGAAGCCCGTTTAAGTAAGATTTCCATGGAAATGCTTGCGGATATCAACAAAGATACGGTCGATTTCAGTCCTAACTTTGATGAGACAGAGCGGGAGCCTGATGTATTACCATCCCGTTATCCTAACCTTTTAGTCAATGGTACCTCCGGCATTGCCGTAGGTATGGCAACCAATATTCCTCCCCATAACTTAAGGGAAGTCATTAATGCTGTCGTTAAGATCATTGATAACCAGGTGGAAGAAAACCGGGAAACCACCATGGAAGAGATTCTCGAAATCATAAAAGGACCAGATTTCCCAACAGGAGCAACCATCCTGGGAAAAAGGGGAATTGAAGAAGCTTACCGCACCGGAAGAGGTAAAATCCGGGTCAGAGCTGTCAGTGATATTGAGGCCATGCCAAACGGCAAGAGCCGGATCATTGTAACAGAGCTTCCTTACATGGTAAACAAAGCCCGCCTGATCGAAAAGATCGCTGAGCTTGTAAAAGATAAAAAAGTAGACGGTATTACGGATTTAAGAGATGAATCTGACCGTACCGGTATGAGAATCTGTATTGAGTTAAGACGTGATGCCAATGCAAACGTAGTACTTAATCAGCTGATCAAGCATACACAGCTTCAGGATACCTTCGGTGTTATCATGATCGCACTGGTTAAGAATAGTGCCGGAGTCCTGGAACCAAAAGTACTTAACATCCTCCAGATGCTTAATTATTACCTGGAACATCAGAAAGAAGTCGTAACAAGAAGAATCCGTTACGATTTAAACAAGGCTGAGGAAAGAGCCCATATCTTACAAGGCTTACTGATTGCCCTGGATAACATTGATGAGGTAATCCGTATTATCCGTGGATCCCAAAACATCCAGATTGCCAAAGCAGAATTAATGGAGCGTTTCGGCTTAAGCGACGTTCAGTCCCAGGCAATCGTAGACATGCGTCTGCGTGCGTTAACAGGTCTGGAACGAGAGAAGTTAGAGAACGAATACAAGGAATTACAGGCCCGTATCGCAGAATTAAAGGCAATCCTTGCAGATGAGCATAAACTGTTAGCCGTTATCAGAGAAGAGATTTCCATCATTTCTACCAAGTTCGGAGATGACAGAAGAACTTCTATCGGATTCGATGAATACGATATGTCCATGGAAGACTTAATTCCCGACGAGAGCACCATTGTTGCCATGACAAAGCTGGGTTACATTAAGAGAATGTCAGTAGACAATTTCAAGAACCAGAACCGCGGCGGCAAGGGAATTAAGGGAATGCAGACCATTGACCAGGATTACATCGAAGACCTGATGATGACAACCACCCATCACTACCTGATGTTTTTTACAAACACAGGCCGTGTATACCGGTTAAAGACCTACATGATACCGGAAGGAAGCAGAACCAGCAGAGGCACCGCCATTATAAACCTTCTGCAGATGCTTCCGGGAGAAAGCATTACAGCCATCATTCCGATGAAGGAATACGACGATGAGAAATTCTTATTCATGGCTACCAGATCCGGTATGGTAAAGAAAACACCGATGATGGAATACGCCAATGTTAGAAAGAATGGACTTCAGGCCATTGTCCTCCGGGAAAATGACGAGCTCATCGAAGTAAAAGCAACGGACGATACCAAGGATATCTTCCTGGTAACGAGAAAAGGCCAGTGTATCCGGTTCCATGAAAAAGATGTCCGCGTGACCGGACGTGTATCCATGGGTGTTATCGGTATGAAGTTAAATGATGACGACCAGGTAATCGGTATGCAGATGGAAACTCAGGGTCCAAAACTATTAATCGTATCTGAAAATGGTATGGGTAAACGTACTCCAACGGAAGAGTTCTCCCCTCAGAGAAGAGGCGGTAAAGGTGTACTCTGTTATAAGATTACAGATAAAACCGGAGATATCGTTGGTGCAAAGCTGGTTGAGGATGACCATGACCTTCTTCTAATCACCACAGAAGGTATTGTAATTCGTATTTCTGTCAATGATATTTCTGTCATTGGAAGAAATACATCTGGTGTCCGTCTGATGAACATTGACCAGGATTCCGATATCCGCGTGGCAAGCATTGCAAAGGTGCGGGATGACGGAAGCAAATCCGATGAGGAAGAATTTGAAGAATTTGAAGGGGAGTCCGAAGAACTATTGGAAGAGGCCCCGGACAGCACAAATGAAACCGAGGAATAAATCTTAACAAGATAGCTATTGTAATAATTTGATATTTATATTATAATATTAGTCATCAATAAAAGCGGTAAAAGACTTTGAACGCAGCAATCTATTACTGCAATCAAAGTCTTTTGCATATTGAAATTAAGCGGGCACAGCCCGCAGGACATAGTCCGAAAAAAAGGAGGAATACCAGCTTGGAGAGTGACCCAGGCGCGGCGCAGATAGTCGCACAGATTTTATTATTGATTGCCCTCACCATAATGAATGCATTTTTCTCAGGGGCAGAGATGGCCGTAGTATCGGTCAATAAGAACCGGATTCGTATGTTAGCAGAGAGCGGTAACAAAAAGGCAGCATTGATTCAAAAACTATCAGAAGATTCTACGGGGTTTTTATCAACCATCCAGGTAGCCATCACATTTGCCGGATTCTTTTCCAGTGCATCAGCGGCAACCGGTATATCACAGATTCTTGGTGGAAAGCTTGAGTCAATCGGTCTTCCCTACAGCCATAGCATTGCAATGGTAGGAGTGACCATTATTTTGTCTTATTTTAATCTGGTATTTGGAGAATTGGTACCAAAGAGAGTGGCGCTGCAGCGAGCAGAGAAGTTCAGCTTATTTGCTGTCCGCCCCATTTATATCATTTCAAGAATTCTGGCACCGTTTATAAAGCTGCTTTCCGTTTCGACCAACGGAGTCTTAAAGCTGCTTGGTATGAAGACAGACAATTTAGAAGAAGAAGTTTCAGAAGAGGAAATTAGGTCCATGCTCCAGACAGGACGTGAGAGCGGAGTATTCAACAAGATCGAAGAGGATATGATTACATCAATCTTCCTGTTTGATGATAAAAGGGCCAGAGAGATCATGATTCCAAGACAGGACATGGTGGCCGTGGATATTAACCAGCCTCTTGAACTGGTACTGAATGAGATATTGGACAGTCGTCATTCCAGAATCCCGATTTATGATGGAGAGATTGATAATATAATCGGTATTTTGTCCATGAAGGACTTTACCATCGAGATGCATAAGAATGAGCTAGCAGATATTGATATACGACCAATCCTGCAAAAGCCCTACTTCATCCCGGAAAATAAAAAGACCGATGATCTGTTTCTGGACATGCAGAAGCATAAGAAGAATATGGCAATACTCATTGATGAGTACGGCGGTGTATCGGGACTCATCACCATGCAGGATCTGATTGAAGAGATTGTAGGTGATATTCACGATGAGTATGAGGATGAAGAACCTGAACTGGTTGAAGTTGAGCCGTTTGTATATAAGGCATCAGGAAGCATTTCCCTGTATGATATTGATGAGGTTCTTCATGATGAGATTGAAAGCTCCTGTGATACCTTGTCCGGATACTTAATTGAACTTTTAGGCTTTATTCCAAAAGAATCTCAGATGCCTCTGGAACTAGAGGATGAGAAGAATAAATATACCATTCTTGAGATGAAAGATAAGGTCATAAAAGATGTCATTGTTCAGATAAAGGATAAATCAGAGTAAAAACTACATTCCATGGGTGAAAGACCTTTGGCTATTAAAAATAAGCTCCAGCTTCATTTTTTCAGAAGCTGGAGCTTATTTTAAGCCGGTCCCTTGACAAGAGGCCGCAAAATTTGATAAGATACAAACTGAAACCAATATGATTACAGATAAGAGGTGTCATATGATGTTCGTGAAAATGGGGGAATTAGTATGACAAGTGAATTTGCAGTCGCTGTCCATAGCGTAGTATATTTAAACCAGAGACAGATTACAACATCCAGCGAGGAGCTGGCTTCCAACGTATGCACCAACCCGGCAAGAATCCGGAAGGTAATGTCAAAGCTAAAAAAAGCAGGCATCATAGAAACCAAGGAAGGACTGGAAGGCGGTTATCATTTGGTAAAGGAACCGTCAGACATTAATTTAAAGCAGATCTGTGATGCACTGGATGTGAGCTTTGTATCCTCATCATGGAAATCAGGAGATGAAAATCTTCCCTGCATGGTTGCCTCCGGTATGTCTGGTGTCATGGATGATATATATGGAGAATTAAATGACTTATGCAGAATCAGAATGGAACAGATTACAATTGAGGACATACAGGGAAAGCTAATACGCAATCGCCTTATTTTAGAAACGATGGCAGGGGATGAGAGATAACATCATACCCTGCCATCATTTTTTTCTTGATTTCATCATTTGAATCATATATGATAAAAAAATACGAAGAAGCCCTATGTCTGGAGGAAGCCATGTTAAGGATAGTAAAAAGTGAGGAAATAACAAGAAACATTAAGGAAATGTGTATCGAAGCCAATCATGTGCTGTCAAAGGACATGGAAGAGGTCTTTTTAAATGCAGTCAATACTGAAAAATCCGGCCTTGGCCGTCAGGTCCTCTGTCAGCTGCAGGAAAATCTAAAGATTGCAGGGGAAGATATGATCCCAATCTGCCAGGATACAGGAATGGCAATTGTATTTATAAAAGTAGGCCAGGATGTACACATAGAAGGAGAAAACTTGACCGATGCCATTAACCGAGGCGTTTCCCAGGGCTATATCGAAGGATTTTTAAGAAAATCCATTGTAGAACCTATAGAGCGGATCAATACAAAAGACAATACGCCAGCCATCATTCATTATGAAATCGTAGCCGGTGACCAGATCGATATCACAGTAGCCCCAAAAGGCTTCGGAAGTGAAAACATGAGCCGTATTTTTATGCTGAAACCTGCCGACGGTCTGGATGGAGTAAAAGAAGCTATTTTAACAACGGTAAAAGAAGCTGGTCCCAATGCATGTCCGCCAATGGTAGTTGGGGTAGGAATCGGAGGCAGCTTTGAAAAATGTGCCCAGATGGCAAAGCATGCCCTGACAAGAAATTTAGATGAAAAACCTGAGATTCCATACGTCAGAGAGCTGGAAGAAGAGATGCTTCTAAAAATCAATCAGCTTGGTATTGGTCCAGGAGGCCTTGGCGGAAGTGTAACAGCTCTCGCTGTAAATGTAGAGACATATCCAACTCATATTGCCGGTCTCCCTGTTGCTGTGAATATTTGCTGCCATGTAAACAGACATGCACACCGTACTATATAATATCAATCTGAATCGGAGGAAATCATGGATTATCATATCAATGCTCCTATCACCAAAGAGGATGCCAGAAAGTTGAGATCAGGAGATTACGTATACTTAACAGGAACCATTTACACAGCAAGAGATGCAGCCCATAAGCGAATGATAGAAACTCTTGACCGGAAAGAGCCTCTTCCCTTTGACATAGCAGGCGAGACCATCTACTATATGGGACCCTCCCCAGCAAGAGAAGGACGCCCCATTGGATCAGCAGGACCCACCACATCAAGCCGGATGGACAAATATACGCCAACCCTTCTTGATCTTGGGATGAGCAGCATGATCGGCAAAGGAAAACGAAGCAAGGAAGTAATAGAAGCCATCGTAAGAAATGAGGCCGTATATTTTGCCGCTGTAGGAGGAGCAGGAGCCCTGTTATCAAAATGCATCCTTTCTTCAGAAGTAATAGCCTACGAAGATCTTGGAACAGAAGCCATCCGCCGACTGACAATCAAAGACCTTCCGGTTATCGTTGTCATAGACAGTAAAGGAAGCAACCTATACGAGACGGCCATAAAAGCCTATGGAGAGGAATCAACATGAACCGAATTGTTTATATGGTAATAAAGAATCTATGCCGGGTCCCATTCTGGTTTTACCGAATCTGGAAGTTCGGCCAGCCAGGTGATGACCATTCCCATAGAGAGCGTTACGATTACATACGCAATGTAGTAAAAAAAGTCAATAAGTCCGGGAAAGTAGAAGTAGAAGTCCATGGAGTTGAAAATCTTCCATCCGAACCTGGTTTTATCCTTTTCCCTAACCATCAGGGACTCTTTGACATGCTGGCCCTTATCGAAGCAAGTCCAAAACCCTTAAGTGTTGTAGTAAAAAAAGAGGCTTCTAACCTGATTCTTGTAAAGCAGGTCATTCATGCCTTACATGGCTTTTTCATAGACCGTCAGGATATTAAAGCTTCTATGAATATAATCATGCAGATGACAGAGAATGTAAAAAAAGGATTCAATTATGTAATATTCGCTGAAGGAACAAGAAGCCGGGAAGGAAATAAACTCTTATCCTTTAAGGGGGGGACCTTTAAAAGTGCCGTAAATGCCAAATGTCCCGTTGTGCCTGTAGCACTGATCGACTGCTTTAAGCCATTCGATGAGAAATCCTCCAAAAGGCAGAAGGTACAGATCTGCTTTTTAAAGCCTCTCTATCCAGAAGAATATAAGACCTTAAAAACCACCCAGATAGCAGAAATCGTACACGACAGAATTCAGGAAGAAATAAATCAAAAAATGGGTTGACAAGTCGAAATATATTATGTATAATTGTCAATGCGTCTGGAAAACCTAATAGTTGAATGACGCATCATATGGAAGCTATGAACTACGGAGAAATACTCAAGAGGCCGAAGAGGCGCCCCTGCTAAGGGTGTAGGTCGGGCAACCGGCGCGAGGGTTCAAATCCCTCTTTCTCCGCTCATTTCCAAATGAAATCTTTTTCCGGTTTGACAGTGAAAAAAGTTGTTGACATCATCGTGAAGATATGTTAATATATACCAGCTGTCGAAAAACAGCGAAAAAAGAAAAATAAAAAAGTTGTTGACAAAGACAACTCGGTATGATAAGATATACGAGTTGCTCCTGAAGCGGACAACACAAAAAGCACTTTGAAAACAGAAGATTGAACAGTATGTAAAACCCTGAAAATTCTAATAATAAGCTGCGTTTGAGCAGCTTTGAATGAGAAATTCAGAACGAATACAAGAAATTGTATACGAACCAAACAACAAGTAAAACGGGAAATAAATTAGCTAGTAGTTGATTTTGACCGTGGATTGAACATTTAATTTGAGAGTTCGATCCTGGCTCAGGATGAACGCTGGCGGCGTGCTTAACACATGCAAGTCGAGCGAAGCATTTTAAAGGAAGTTTTCGGATGGAATTTAGAATGACTTAGCGGCGGACGGGTGAGTAACGCGTGGGTAACCTGCCTCATACAGGGGGATAACAGTTAGAAATGACTGCTAATACCGCATAAGCGCACAGTGCTGCATAGTACAGTGTGAAAAACTCCGGTGGTATGAGATGGACCCGCGTCTGATTAGGTAGTTGGTGAGGTAACGGCCCACCAAGCCGACGATCAGTAGCCGACCTGAGAGGGTGACCGGCCACATTGGGACTGAGACACGGCCCAAACTCCTACGGGAGGCAGCAGTGGGGAATATTGGACAATGGGGGAAACCCTGATCCAGCGACGCCGCGTGAGTGAAGAAGTATTTCGGTATGTAAAGCTCTATCAGCAGGGAAGAAAATGACGGTACCTGACTAAGAAGCCCCGGCTAACTACGTGCCAGCAGCCGCGGTAATACGTAGGGGGCAAGCGTTATCCGGATTTACTGGGTGTAAAGGGAGCGTAGACGGCTCTGCAAGTCTGGAGTGAAAGCCCGGGGCTCAACCCCGGGACTGCTTTGGAAACTGTGGAGCTAGAGTGCAGGAGAGGTAAGTGGAATTCCTAGTGTAGCGGTGAAATGCGTAGATATTAGGAGGAACACCAGTGGCGAAGGCGGCTTACTGGACTGTAACTGACGTTGAGGCTCGAAAGCGTGGGGAGCAAACAGGATTAGATACCCTGGTAGTCCACGCCGTAAACGATGAATACTAGGTGTTGGGGAGCAAAGCTCTTCGGTGCCGCCGCTAACGCAATAAGTATTCCACCTGGGGAGTACGTTCGCAAGAATGAAACTCAAAGGAATTGACGGGGACCCGCACAAGCGGTGGAGCATGTGGTTTAATTCGAAGCAACGCGAAGAACCTTACCAAGTCTTGACATCGGAATGACCGTCTCGTAACGGAGACTTCCCTTCGGGGCATTCCAGACAGGTGGTGCATGGTTGTCGTCAGCTCGTGTCGTGAGATGTTGGGTTAAGTCCCGCAACGAGCGCAACCCTTATCCTTAGTAGCCAGCAGTTCGGCTGGGCACTCTGGGGAGACTGCCAGGGATAACCTGGAGGAAGGTGGGGATGACGTCAAATCATCATGCCCCTTATGATTTGGGCTACACACGTGCTACAATGGCGTAAACAAAGGGAAGCAAAGGAGCGATCTGGAGCAAATCCCAAAAATAACGTCTCAGTTCGGATTGTAGTCTGCAACTCGACTACATGAAGCTGGAATCGCTAGTAATCGCAGATCAGAATGCTGCGGTGAATACGTTCCCGGGTCTTGTACACACCGCCCGTCACACCATGGGAGTTGGTAACGCCCGAAGTCAGTGACCCAACCGTAAGGAGGGAGCTGCCGAAGGCGGGACTGATAACTGGGGTGAAGTCGTAACAAGGTAGCCGTATCGGAAGGTGCGGCTGGATCACCTCCTTTCTAAGGAAGAAGAAGTAAGGGTTTTATATACTGTTGAGTCTTAAGTTTCAAAGTTAATTAAATAAGGAAACACCAAGAAGACACAAAATTTCTGGTGCCGATGCGCTTAGGGGAAACACCCGTTCCCATCTCGAACACGATGGTTAAGACTTAAGCGGCCGATGGTACTATGCTGGAAACGGCATGGGAGAGCAGGTGGGTGCCAGATTACCTTAAAAAAATCACTCGAAAGAGTGTTTTATATAGAACGGACACGTTCCAATGGGTGGAGGAGAAAAACGAAACCTGTGTTAAAGAATGTGTTAACCTGATTCAGCAGGGCAGTGCTGTTTTATATAACTGGTTTTTACCAGTGATTCGTAAGTTTGAGTACATCGAGCTTTCGAATGACTGATAAACTTCAGTCAGAACGTACCTTGAAAACCACATATTGAAATATATCTAGATAGAGTCTTCGAAAGAAGACGACATCAAGACATCCGAGGTGTTACATCGAAAGATGTAACCAAATAAAAACTCGTTCAAGTATCGTGACGTACGATATGAGAACAAACCTAAGACCAGAGATACAACGCTATGTATCTTAGATTAGTAGCCCGCACCCGCAGGTGAACATCGAATTGGTTAAGCTAATAAGAGCGCAGGGTGGATGCCTTGGCACTAAGAGCCGATGAAAGACGTGATAAGCTGCGAAAAGCTTCGGGGAGGAGCAAATATCCTTTGATCCGGAGATATCTGAATGGGGAAACCCAACTGAGCAAACCTCAGTTGTCGTATGGTGAATTCATAGCCATACGTCGGGAACCCGGGGAACTGAAACATCTAAGTACCCGGAGGAAAAGAAAGAAAACTCGATTTCCAAAGTAGCGGCGAGCGAAATGGAAGGAGCCTAAACCAGCGTGCGTGCATGCTGGGGTTACGGACTGCAATAAGTGAGACGATTTGTTACCAGAACGGTCCTGGAAAGACCGGCCATAGAAAGTGAAAGCCTTGTATGGGAAAACAATAGTCAGCGAGCAGGATCCAAAGTACCACGAGACACGAGAAACCTTGTGGGAATTCGGGGGGACCACCCCCCAAGGCTAAATACTACTTAGTGACCGATAGCGCATAGTACTGTGAAGGAAAGGTGAAAAGGACCCCGGGAGGGGAGTGAAAAAGAACCTGAAACCCTGTGTTTACAAGCTGTGGAACCACGTTTAAAGTGGAACCGCGTACTTTTTGTAGAACGGTCCGGCGAGTTACCGTTACTGGCAAGGTTAAGCACTTAAGGTGTGGAGCCGAAGGGAAACCAAGTCTTAATAGGGCGAATGAGTCAGTAAAGGTAGACCCGAAACCGGGTGATCTACCCATGTCCAGGTTGAAGCTGCCGTAAAAGGCGGTGGAGGACCGAACGCACATCCGTTGAAAAGGGTGGCGATGAGGTGTGGGTAGGGGAGAAATTCCAATCGAACCCGGAGATAGCTGGTTCTCCTCGAAATAGCTTTAGGGCTAGCCTCGTATTAGTCTGCCGGAGGTAGAGCACTGAATTTCCTAGGGGGCGTCAAAGCTTACCAAAGAATATCAAACTCCGAATGCCGGTCAGATGATGTACGGGAGTCAGACTGCACGAGATAAGTTGGGCAGTCAAAAGGGAAAGAGCCCAGACCACCAGCTAAGGTCCCAAAGTGCGTGTTAAGTGGAAAAGGATGTGAGATTTCAGAGACAACTAGGATGTTGGCTTAGAAGCAGCCACACATTCAAAGAGTGCGTAATAGCTCACTAGTCGAGAGGTCTTGCGCCGAAAATGTCCGGGGCTAAAACACGACACCGAAGCTGTGGAATGTATCGAATGATACATTGGTAGAGGAGCATTCTTACCGCGCTGAAGCATTACCGTAAGGAGATGTGGAGTGTTAAGAAGAGAGAATGCCGGAATGAGTAGCGAGATGGAAGTGAGAATCTTCCAGGCCGAATATCTAAGGTTTCCAGAGTAAAGCTGATCTGCTCTGGGTAAGTCGGGGCCTAAGGCGAGGTCGAAAGACGTAGTCGATGGACAACAGGTTGAAATTCCTGTACCGCATATTATCAGAACTGTGGGGACACAGAACCGAGAGAGAACCCGGGAATGAAAAGACCGGGGCAAGCATTAGACTGGCTAAGTTGGCAAATCCGCTTAGCAACAGGAAGGTGTGACGCGTACCGAACAAAAGTAGGGAAGTCTCTGTAGGGGCTGTCAAGAAAAGCCGCTATTGTGTAATATGTGCCCGTACCGTAAACCGACACAGGTGGATGAGGAGAGAATCCTAAGGCCGGCGGGAGAAGCATTGTTAAGGAACTCGGCAAAATGACCCCGTAACTTCGGGATAAGGGGTGCCTGAGAAATCAGGCCGCAGAGAATAGGCTCAAGCAACTGTTTAGCAAAAACACAGGTCTATGCAAAACCGAAAGGTGAGGTATATGGGCTGACGCCTGCCCGGTGCTGGAAGGTTACGAGGAGGGGTTAGCGGCAACGCGAAGCTCTGAATTTAAGCCCCAGTAAACGGCGGCCGTAACTATAACGGTCCTAAGGTAGCGAAATTCCTTGTCGGGTAAGTTCCGACCCGCACGAAAGGCGTAATGATTTGAGCGCTGTCTCAACAATGCACCCGGTGAAATTGAAATACCAGTGAAGATGCTGGTTACCTGCGCCAGGACGGAAAGACCCCATGGAGCTTTACTCTAGTTTGATACTGGGATTCGGTATTGCATGTACAGGATAGGTGGGAGGCAGTGAATCAAGGACGCCAGTCTTTGAGGAGCCGATGTTGGGATACCACCCTTGCGATATTGGGTTTCTAACCTGCAGCCATTACCTGGCTGGGGGACAATGTCAGGCGGGGAGTTTGACTGGGGCGGTCGCCTCCGAAAGTGTATCGGAGGCGCTCAAAGGTTCCCTCAGAATGGACGGAAACCATTCGAAGAGTGCAAAGGCATAAGGGAGCTTGACTGCGAGACCGACGGGTCGAGCAGGTAGGAAACTAGGACTTAGTGATCCGGTGGTATAAAGTGGGATTGCCATCGCTCAACGGATAAAAGCTACCCTGGGGATAACAGGCTTATCACTCCCAAGAGTTCACATCGACGGAGTGGTTTGGCACCTCGATGTCGGCTCATCGCATCCTGGGGCTGTAGTAGGTCCCAAGGGTTGGGCTGTTCGCCCATTAAAGCGGTACGCGAGCTGGGTTCAGAACGTCGTGAGACAGTTCGGTCCCTATCCGGCGTGGGCGTAGGATATTTGAGAGGAGCTGTCCTTAGTACGAGAGGACCGGGATGGACTGACCTCTGGTGTATCTGTTGGTGATCAACACCATGGCAGAGTAGCCAAGTCGGGAAGGGATAAACGCTGAAGGCATCTAAGCGTGAAGCCCCCCTCAAGATGAGATATCCCATCGCAAGAGTAAGACCCCTTGAAGACGACGAGGTAGATAGGGCAGAGGTGGAAGCATGGTAACATGTGCAGCTGACTGTCACTAATAGGTCGAGGGCTTAACCAGGTTGGTTTAGGTAAGAGGAAGAACGGATGAAAGATATATAACAATGTGTGGTTTTGAGGGTATGTGTAAGTATCTTCAATAAGGTTTGGCCTGGTGGCTCAGTTGGTTAGAGCGCCGCCCTGTCACGGCGGAGGTCGTGGGTTCGAGTCCCATCCGGGTCGTTTTACAACTAAATTTTGATTATGGGATCTTAGCTCAGCTGGGAGAGCATCTGCCTTACAAGCAGAGGGTCATAGGTTCGAGCCCTATAGGTCCCATTCCGTATGCAAAACCGCATTTGGATAGTTGTGCCGATGTGGCTCAATTGGCAGAGCAGCTGATTTGTAATCAGCAGGTTATCGGTTCGAGTCCGATCATCGGCTTGCATTAAAAAATTAAATTATGGATGGGTTCCCGAGTGGCCAAAGGGGGCAGACTGTAAATCTGTTACGACACGTTTCGATGGTTCGAATCCATCTCCATCCATTCAGTGATTAAAATATTAATTACTGCATATAATATAATTGAATAGCGCGGGGTGGAGCAGTCTGGAAGCTCGTCGGGCTCATAACCCGAAGGTCGTAGGTTCAAATCCTGCCCCCGCAATTTTTATGCGCATTATTAGTGAAATTATACGAAAGCGTGCATACGCCCAGATAGCTCAGTTGGTAGAGCAGTGGACTGAAAATCCACGTGTCGCTGGTTCGATTCCGGCTTTGGGCATATGGGATACTAGCTCAGGTGGTAGAGCACTTGACTTTTAATCAAGTTGTCCGGGGTTCGAGTCCCCGGTGTCTCAGGACAAGCCTTGAAACAGAAATGTTTCAGGGCTTTTTATTTTGTCCGAAGATGATATTACTCATCAAATTCTACGATTACGTAATATCCCCGATCATTATGTTTTACTTCTTTTACAATCCCTTTATCAGATTTTATGCGGTCTCTTCCAGAGTAACATCCAGACATGGCCACAGCTGGATCGATTATGTAGCTGTAGCTGCTGGCACCTTCTCGCTCAATGACGTGAACTTGATCATTTGCCTTTACCAGACCAGGACGTTCCATTTTAAACTCGATTAACCTCATAGTGATCTTCCTCTCTTTCTTTTTTTACCCAAAATACTATTATAGCTTCCGGAGAAAAAATTGTAAAGAAGGGATAAGGATGATATACTTAAATATGTATTTACTAATGGTATAAGAACAAATGCACAAGCTATATTAACTATAGTTCTTTACTTACAATAGATAAAATATGATAATACTATAAATGTATAGCGAATATTGGTTGAAATAATAAGAGAGTGACAAATTAGCTTAATCATTTTTATGTACCAGAAGAGGAAAGTAAATTGATAGAAAGACCAAGATTATTAGAGAGATTAATGGATTATAGTAAATCTGATTTTTATCCATTTCACATGCCTGGACATAAGAGGCAGTATGGGAATAATGAGATAAGGAAGTTTCCTAATCCATTTTCTATAGATATTACGGAGATTGAGGGATTTGATAATCTTCATCGGCCGGAGGGAATATTAAAGGATTCTTTGGAGTGGGCTTCTGAGGTTTATGGGGCTGATAAGACTTATTATCTTGTGAATGGGAGCAGCTGTGGGATATTGAGCGCAATTAGTGCGGCGGTATCAAACAGAGGCAAGATTTTAATGAGCAGGAATTGCCATAAGTCAGCATTTCATGGAGTTTTCCTCAAGCAGTTGGAAGTCAAATATATTTATCCACAAATGATGCCGGAATTGGGGCTTCAAGGTGGAATACTGGCTGAGGATGTCGAGGAATTGTTGAAAACAAATCCAGAGGCAGAGGCAGTGCTTGTAGTATCTCCTACTTATGATGGGGTTGTTTCAGATATCAAGGCGATTGCTGATGTGGTTCATAGGTTTGGTATACCGTTAATTGTGGATGAAGCCCATGGGGCGCATTTTGCATTTGGCAGGGTGGATGAGTTTCCTGTGTCTGCATTGGAATTAGGTGCTGATGTTGTAATTCAGAGTCTTCATAAGACGCTTCCTTCCTTGACGCAGACTGCTATTTTACATGTCAGGAAGGGGTATATTGATTTAGAGAAACTGGATCGTTATATTCATATGTATCAGACTAGCAGCCCGTCCTATGTATTTATGGCTAGTATAGAGAATTGTATTGTTTACATGGATGGTGAGGGAAGAAAAAAGCTGGGTGAATTTTCTGAGTCTTTGACTAGAATGCGTAGGCGGCTGGAGGGGATGAAGCATCTGACGCTGCTTTCGGATGAAATTATTGGACAGTATGGTGTTTATGATATGGACCTGTCAAAAGTGATTGTGTCTACAAGAAATATTGTATGGTCAGGAAATCAATTAAGTGACGTGCTGCGAAAAGAGTATCATCTGGAAATGGAAATGTGCGGAGCTGACTATGTGACGGCTATAACAACCTTGGAGGATACAGAGGAAGGGCTTCAGAGGCTTTGCAGTGCATTGCTTGAGTTGGATGATCAATTGGGAGCTAGATCCGGTTCTGGAAGCATTTCTTTGCAGGAGGCTGGGGAAATGGCAGGGCAGAGTGATACTGGTGGTGTGCTTCTTGATTTTACGATTGAGGAAGATTGCAGATATCCTATTTTTGAAGCAATGGATGGCAGGCGTTATAAAATAAAAATTTCAGAGGCAATAGGTAGGGTATCAGCTGAATTTATTTATTTGTATCCGCCAGGGATTCCTATTGTTGTACCGGGTGAAGTGTTAACTGGCGATTTAGTGGAGCTGATTATGAAATTCAAGGATTTAGGGCTTCCGGTTCAGGGAATGGAAGATGAGGCGGCAGAAGAAATATTTGTTTTAGAAGAAATGTAGGTACTACATTTTCTATGAGATAGAATCAATGAATTGGAGCATATAAAGATGGGAAAGATTTTTTACGTGATGGGGAAGAGCGCTTCTGGTAAGGACACCATTTATAAGCGGTTGCTGGAAATGCAGCCCCATCTGAAACAGGTTGTTTTATATACCACCAGACCGATTCGGCAGGGAGAAAAAGACGGGAAAGAATATTATTTTACTTCTGAGGATAGGTTGAAGCAGTTGCGAGAGGAAGGTAAGATCATTGAAGAGAGGACATATCAGTCTATTTTGGGTCCGTGGACTTATTTTACGGTTGATGACGGACAGATTGATGTGAATAGTGATGACAGCTATCTGATGATTGGTACCTTGGAATCCTATGAGAAAACAAGGAATTATTATGGGGCTGGTATCATGGTTCCTATTTATATTGAAGTGGAAGACGGGAAACGTCTGTTGAGGGCTCTTGAAAGGGAAGATAAACAGAAAGAGCCTAAATATGCAGAGCTTTGCAGGCGGTATCTGGCTGATGAAGAGGATTTTAAAGAGGATAATTTAGCTAGATGCGGAATTGAGCGAAGATTCTTGAATGATGATTTGGAAATGTGTCTCAGAGATATTTTGGATGTAGTAAGGGAGTAAGGTAGTCTATGCTTTGGCTGGGCTTGGATAGTTAGGAATTGAGATAGAAATAGGTATAGAAATAGGTGTAGAGATTTAAATAGCTATAGATAAAGCTATAGATATAGATATAGATATATAGATAGAGATTGCTAATCAGCCATGTTTCAGTGAGATGGAAGATATCGTAATAACTATTTAAATACAACATAAAAAGAGTCCTTGGGAAGATGTAATTTTTGCTTATCCAAGGACTCTTTTTATTTATTTACTTGTTTACTTATTGAGTGAGGTGGGATAGAAGGGCTGATATAAGATGGAATTGTACGTAATCATAATAATAGGTATCTAAAATGGTGCTTAATTAGAGGAAAGTCAATTTTAAGGATTCAGAAACTGAACGAGAAAAGCAAAGGATTTTTCATTTTATTAAAACATCAGAATGAAATCTCAAAGACGGCGCCTTTTTCCTGATTGTAAGCTGTGATTTTGCCATTTAACAATTCTGCGGCTGATTTGGCAATGGCAAGACCAAGGCCGAAGTTGCCATTTTTACCTTTGTAAAAGCGGTCAAAGATAAATGGAATGTCAGCTTCGGGGATTCCATCTCCGTCATCGGATATTTTCAGGCTGATGGTTTCTGCTGTTTTCTCCAGGGATATTGTTACGTTCGTTTTTGCATAACGGAGGCAGTTGGATACAATGTTCATCACGGTCTGGGAAAGGAGCATATCGTCGATCTGAACCATTACATCATACTCAGGGAGATTCAGCTCTATGGTCTTGCTTGATTTGGCGGACAGGCCCATAAGGCGCTGGGTATAGTCTTTTAATAAATGACAGAGATTTACTTCTTCCCACTGAGGCTTATAGGTGCCGCTTTCATATCTTGATAGGGTCAGGAGTTCACTTACTAATTCGTTCAGGCGGATGCTTTCTCGTTTTATGATTTGTGCTGCTTCTTTTGTATCGGGGAAGATTCCGCTTTCTATGCCTTCAGCGTAGCCCTGGATGGACATGAGCGGCGTTCTTAGCTCGTGCGATGCATTTTGCAGGAAGGTCTTTTGGTTTTTGTCGTAGGCCTCTAATCTTCCTACCATGAGACTTATATTTTCATATAGCTGCTTGAATTCTATTGTATCCTGGGGAATGGTAAAATGGCTGGCGTCAAAATTTCCCTGGCCAATTTCTAAGGAGAGGCTGCTAAGTTTTGTTATGGGGGTTGTTATGTGAGCGGCGATTCTTTCGGATAAATATATGGCAATCAGGATTCCTAAAAGCATGATAACCACCAGGATTTGGTTGACCGCAGTCAGGTATTTATTAATGTGTTCTGTTGGGAGGGCAAATACGGCTATCATATTGCTTAGATCATCGCTGTTCATGGTATAGGCAATGGTAAAGTACTTTTTTCCATTTACGGGTATGGTATAGACCGTTCTTTCTTTCATCTGGTCTATCTTCGGGGAGATGACGTTTAGAAAGGCGGTTTGGGATGAGGTGAGTTTTGTTTTTGCCGGGAATACCGGGGTTGAATTGATATCCAGCAAATAAAAATCCATTCCCTGTGAAAAATGAGAGGATTTGAGAGCAGAAAGGATATTTCGGGCCATTTCCAGGGCTCTTTTTTCGGTGGGGGCGCCTCCGTCTGTCTCCAGCTCGCTTTTAATTACTTTTTCTACTGCGTGGATTGTGGCTTTTAATTCATTTTTGGCAGCTGCATTTAAGTAAATGCGGAGAGATATGTTAAACAGTACCAGGGTTGCAAGTGGAATCAGTATAAGCAGGATTAGAAAGGGTCTTCGAATCTTATTTTTTATACTCTTCATGGGTATCTCCTAATTCCAGACGGAAGCCATAGCCCCAGACTGACTGAATTTTAGCATTGGCTTCAGCAGTGACCAGTTTTTTTCGAAGCCTTTTTATAACATCATCGGTGGCTCTTGTATCCGCTTCAAAGTCGAATTTCCATACATATTTTAGCAGATCCTCTCTTGATACGGCCTGATCTTTTCGCTCTAATAAGTAGACCATCAGGGCAAATTCGGTTGGGGTGATATCAAGTGGCTTTTCGTCAACGGAGAATTCTCTTTTATTTACATCCACTTTTATATTTCCATAGGTGTATATTTCTCCTCTGTAGCTTCCACGGTCTAAGTCCATTCTGCGAAAAAGGGCTTTCACTCTGGTTACCAGCTCCATGGGAGAAAATGGTTTTGTCAGGTAGTCGTCAGAGCCAAGGGTAATTCCTGCGATACGGTCTGTTTCGCTGTCTCTGGCAGAGACAATGATGATTAGGGTATTGCTTCGTTTGCGAATCTCGCTGCAAAGAACCAGTCCGTCTGTCCCTGGCATCATTATATCCAGTATGACCATATCAGAAGGGGATTTATCAAAGGCTGATAATAGTTTGTCTCCATCAGGAAATGTCTGTACTTCGTAGTCCTCTGCAGCCAGAAAAAGTTGGATCAAATCTCTTATGGGCTGTTCATCATCTGCAAGATAAATTTTCTTTTTTTCCATAGGTGCCCCATCCTTTCGGCTGTTTTTTGTATTTTATCATTTTCTTACTTCAAATGATATAGCTGCCACTATTTTGCCACAGTTTCACCTTTGAAACGCGTATGGGATTGGTAGTATTCTTTGAGGCAGAGAAGGAAATCAGTTGCGTAGCGATCATGATTTCACTCATTGGATCATCCCAACAATAGAAAGGAGATTTATTATGAAAAAATCATTGAAACCGGTCACATCCTTATTAGTCACAGCTATGCTCTTTACTGGTAGTTTAACCGTTCCAGCTCAGGCAGCACAGGCTCCCAGTACCACGAAAAAGGTAGTGAGCAGCCAGGCTGCAGGGAATACAACAGCTGCTAAAGCGGGAAGTACTGGTACTGGAACAACAGAGAACTCAAAGACAGCAGCAGGGTCAAAAAGCACAGAGGCAGCTAAGACTGGAGCAGCAGCAAAGAGTACAGAGGCAGCTAAGGCTGGAGCGGCAGCAAAGAGTACAGAGGCAGCTAAGACTGGAGCGGCAGCAAAGAGTACAGAGGCAGCTAAGACTGGAGCGGAAGTAAAGACCACACAAGCAGCAGCTGATGGGGCTAAGACTGTTAAAAAGGATGCAAAGAAGGCAGGTAAGAAAGCGGCTGTTAAAAAAGCAAATAAAAAAGCCAGCGCAAAGAAACATAAAAAGACAGCAGTAAAAAAAGCACATAAGGCTAAAACAGTAAAGGCAAATAAGAAAAAAGCTGGTAAGGTTCGTAATGTTGCGGCAAAGACCCATAAAGCAAAAGCCCATAAAGCAAATACAAGTAAGAAAGCAGTTGCTAAAAATATCAAAGCAGTAAAAAAGCAAAAGGCAGCAGCGCAGACAAGTAATTCAAATGCGAAAACCGTAAATAAAGCGGCTCAGACAAGTAATTCAAATGCTAAAACTGTAAATAGTGGGGGACAGACTGGTAATGCATCTGCTAAAACAGGAACAGCTGTAAAACAGGCTGGTAATGCTGAGACTAAATCAGGTGCAGCAGGAACTCAGGCAGGAAAAACGGATGCTAAGACAGGTAAAACAACGGATAATTCGACGAATACAACGAAGAAATAGTGAACACTGAATTTAGTAAAAGGATAAGGGCTTATAGATGAAAAGCGCCTTATCCTTTTTTGTGTTTTGTTTTTGAGTATTGATTCAACGTTCGCTCTAAAAATTTTTACTTATCTATTCCTCATAGACCTGCTGAGATCCTTCTATGGTATCTCTTAAGTATTTTTGTATCCATTGACAGGCGCCTTGTTTATCTCTGTCATTTAAGTATCTTTGCAGGTGTATGATATGGCCATATAAGGCCTGAATGCCATATAGCTTGCAGAAACGTACCCATAAAACAATACATACTTCCTTAAAGGAAGAGTAAATCAGGGTAAGGACTGTGTTTCCGGCATAATAAGCCAGGTCGTGGTGATATTGAAAGGCGATCTGGGCTGCTTTTTGTATGGAATCTGTGCTTTTCAGCTTTTTTGCGGTTAATTCCAGATGCTGAATGGCCTCTGGGGTGGCAGTATCAATGACGAGGCCGGCAGCAAGCTGTTCCAGGGCTGTTCGTATTTCCAGGATTGCACGGATACCGGCTTTATCCAGTTTGTTGCCACGGTATTCTAATAATGCTATTAAGGTCTGCAGATTTCCATTTCGGCTGAAATCGGCTACATAGGTACCTTGTCTTGGCAGTACTTCTAAAAATCCTTTTCTTCTTAATTCGTTGATTCCCCCATTTACAACGGCGCGGCTGACCTTCATCTGTTCTGCCATTTCACGCTCCGGCGGCATCTTGCTTCCAACAGGAAGTTCTCCGGATAATATCTTTTCTTCTATTTGCTGAACAAACAAATCCTTTAGAGATGGTGCAGTTATTTTTGAAAACTCCATATGATTTCCTCCTTGGCACTGGTTATACCAGATACCATAGTGGAATTTTACAACATTTTAGTGGTAAAATCAAGATAGAAGTTAATAAAATGTATAGAAATAGTGGGAAAAGTTGACTTGAATTGTGCAAAAAGGTATAATGTTAAAATCATAACATATTCTGGTATAACCAGAAGTTTTCTAAGGAGGGGTTACCCATGGGGGATTTCACAGTTCTGGAAGTTAAGCAGAGTATTTTTGCAGATAACGACCGAAGAGCGGATGAATTGAGATCAGAATTAAAATCAAAAGGGCTTTTTTTGCTTAACCTGATGTCATCGCCTGGTGCCGGTAAGACGACCACACTGACAAGGACCATCAGTGGATTGAAGAATCAGTTTCACATAGGTGTTATGGAGGCGGACATTGACTCAGATGTAGATGCCAGGAGTATTTCAAAGCTTGGGGTTAAGACGATTCAGCTTCATACGGGGGGAATGTGTCACCTGGATGCAGAAATGACGGGTCAGGGCCTTCTGGGGCTTGAGACAGAGGGGCTGGATCTGGTGGTTCTTGAAAATGTAGGTAATCTTGTTTGTCCGGCGGAGTTTGATACTGGGGCAGTAAAGAATGCGATGATACTTAGTGTGCCAGAGGGGCATGATAAGCCGTTAAAGTACCCGTTGATGTTTTCCATATGCGATGTGGTTCTGATTAATAAGATAGATGTTCTGCCCTTTTTTGACTTTGATTTAGAAGCTTGTAAATCTTACATATTAATGAGGAATCCAAATGCTAAGATCATTCCCATTTCTGCCCGTACCGGAGAGGGGATGGAAGAGTGGATTCAGTGGTTGGAAGCTGAGGTGAAAAAGTGGCAGCAGCAGTGATGAAAGGTAATTGGGTTTTGTTTTCTCATAGAGTGGAATTATTGTATTTTTTATAAGAATTTATAGTTGTTTAAACATAAAAGGAGCAGAAAATGGATGAAGGTAGAGCGTTAATCTTAAAATTGGGGCAGAAGATTACAGACCGGATGGGGCATAAAGTCACAGTGGAGGATGCCGAGTACTGGGGGCTTGCCGGTTCTATTACAGATGAGATGGCAGAGGTGGCATTGGCTATGAAGGTGAGAAAGCCGATGTCAGCCAAAGAGGTGGCAAAGAAATGCAAAAAGGATCTGGACAGGACGGAAGCGCTTCTTCAGGAAATGAGTGTTATCGGGCTCATCGAGTACAACTGGGAGAACCGGGATCATCAGAAGCAATACATACTTCCTATGTTTGTGCCAGGGTGCGCGGAATTTATGAATATGAACAAGGAACATGTGGAGTCTCATCCGGAAGTTGCGAAACTGTTTCATGAGATGTCACGTCTTCCTCTGGAAAAGGTGACCCCTATGGTTCCCCTGGGAGGAGGGGGAATCGGAATGCATGTAATTCCTGTGGAAAAGGCCATTTCCACGGAGCAGAAGTCTTTAAGTATAGAGCATATTTCCCACTGGGTGAAAAAGTATAAGGGAAAGTATGCAGTAGGGGCTTGTTCCTGCCGCCGTTCCAGGCGGATTTTAGGAGAGGGATGCGGTCACCTGGAAGACGAGATGTGCATCGGTGTGGGGGATATGGCGGATTATCTGGTGGAGACCAACAAAGGACGTTATATTGACGAAGCAAAGGTAATGGAGATTCTTAAGCGTGCGGAGGACAATGGACTGGTTCATCAGATTACAAATATTGATGGGGAGGATAAGATATTTGCGATCTGCAACTGCTGTGTCTGTTCCTGCTATGCCCTTCGGACCTCTCAGCTATTTAATACGCCTAATATGTCACGGTCGGCTTATGTTGCCAAGGTGGACGGGGATAAATGTGTGGCTTGCGGACAATGCGTGGAGTATTGTCCGTCAGGGGCTGTAAAGCTTGGTCAGAAGCTGTGCACCAAAGACGGTCCGGTGGAATATAAAAGACAGGAGCTTCCGGATTCTGTAAAATGGGGACCTGAGAAATGGAATGAAAATTACCGGGATGACAATCAGATTAATTGTTATGATACGGGAACAGCGCCCTGTAAGACGAAATGTCCGGCTCACATTGGGGTTCAGGGATACTTAAAGATGGCTTCTCAGGGGCGATATGAAGAGGCTTTAAAGCTGATTAAGAAAGACAATCCATTTCCGGCTGTCTGCGGCAGTATCTGCAATCGGAGGTGTGAAGAGGCCTGTACAAGAGGGACCATTGATCAGGCAGTTGCCATTGATGAAGTAAAGAAATTTATAGCAATGCAGGAGCTTTCCAGGGAGAAACGTTATATTCCCCCTATGGTGAATCAGATTGGGAAGCCTTATCCTCAAAAGATAGCAGTCATCGGAGCTGGTCCGGCGGGAATGACCTGTGCATTTTTCCTGGCTCAGAAAGGATATCCGGTCACTGTGTTTGAAAAGAATCAAAGGCCGGGAGGTATGCTTACCTATGGAATTCCTAAATTCAGGCTGGAGAAAGATGTGCTGGAGGCAGAAATTGATGTGCTTCGTCAGATGGGAGTGGAATTTCAGTGCGGCGTAGAGATTGGTAAGGACGTGACCATGGAAGAACTTCGGAAGAAGGAGTATAAGGCATTTTATCTTGCCATTGGTTGTCAGGGGGGAAGAAAAGCCAATATTCCAGGGGAGGATGCCAAGGGAGTTTATACTGGTGTGGAATTTTTACATAGGAGTAACAGCAGGGAAGACATTTCTTTACCGGGACGGACGGTGGTAATCGGCGGAGGCAATGTGGCGGTTGATGTAGCCCGAAGCTCGGTTCGTGCAGGTTCGTCTTCTGTATCCATGTACTGTCTGGAAGACCGCCTGACAATGCCGGCGGCAAACGAAGAAGTGGTGGAGGCTCTGGAGGAAGGGATTGAAATCCATAATAGTTGGGGGCCTAAGGAAATAATAATAGAAGATGGAAGTGTAAGAGGAATTGTACTTCAAAAATGTGTTTCCGTTACCGATCGTGATGGAAACTTTCATCCCCAGTATGATGAGACCAACTGCATAACAGTAGAATGCGAACATGTCCTAATTAGCATTGGACAGAGTATCATTTGGGGCGATTTGTTACATGGAAGTAAGGTAGAGCTGGCAGGTGGGGGCCGTGCAGCGGCGGATTCGTTGACGTATCAAACAGCACAGCCGGATGTATTTGTGGGAGGTGATGTATTTACAGGACCAAGGTTTGCCATTGATGCCATTGCAGCAGGAAAAGAGGGGGCTGTTTCCATTCATCGGTATGTTCATGAAGGGCAGAGTTTAACTATTGGAAGGAACCGCAGGGAGTTTATTGAGCTTGACCGGGAGAATCTGGTGATTCCAAGGGAGAGTGTCAGCTGCTTTAAAAGGCAGGAGCCAGGAAAGGTATCCGGTGTTGATCCGAAGACAACGTTTGATGATACCAGACTTCCATTGACCGAGGAACAGGTGAAGGCAGAGACAGCCAGGTGCTTAGGCTGCGGCGCCTCGGTGGTGGATCGTAACCGATGCATTGGATGTGGAGTCTGCACCACAAAGTGCGAGTTTGATGCCATCCATTTATTTAGGGAGTTACCAGAGGCAAGCAGAATGGTAAAGAGTGAGGATAAGATGAAGATGGTACTGCCATACGCAATGAAACGGCAGATTCGGATTATCCGTAATAAGAACCGGTCGGTGTAAGAACTGGAGGAAAAAGAAGGTGCAATCATGCATGAGTTAGGATTGGTCACTCATATTGTCCGGACGGTTGAGGAGATATCCAGGGAGGAAGCGTTTAAAAAGGTGTCCTCTGTCACGCTGGAGCTTGGGGAAGTCAGCGGGGTGATTCCTGATTATCTCATGGACTGCTGGAAGTATTTTCGGGTAAAATCTCAGCTTTTAGAGGAAGCAGAGCTAAGGATTCTTGAAATTCCGGCAGTGACGGTATGTGAGGACTGCAAGGGAACGTATTCCACGTTGGAGTTTAAAAAGGTGTGTCCCCACTGTGGAAGTGTAGCTACTTATCTGGTAACGGGAAATGAGTTCATTATTAAAGAAATAGAAGCGTGTTCTTAAGGAGGATTAAGTATGTTTGTTTTTACAGAAGGTGTTCCTGCCATATTGGTTTTACTGGTGTGGGTTGGTGTGTTTCTTTCTTTATTTGCAGCCAATGAAGTAAGCCGCCGATTTAAATGGGTGGGGTTTGGTTGTTTTGTTGTACTGCCGGTTATTTTAACGGTTCTCTGGCTGACTGTGTTACGGGATACCTCCTATATGGATTGGTTTCATCTGGCTAAGGTTTATTCTTCTACGGCTGGCTGTATTGGTTTTTGGTGCATTCGTCATATTAAGAAGCTGCGCCATAATAAAATCGCCCTTTGTTTTCCACCGCTCATACTGGCGATTAATATTATGGAAGCCTGTATCAGGGATTTTGAAGTCTCCCAGTATGTTACGCCGGTGATGGAATATATGAACAATCAGGTTCAGTATTACATTGGCGGACCGTGGAATGTGATGAATGGAATTGCTGGTCTTTTAAATATCGTTACCATTACGGGCTGGTTTGGTATCTGCATCCGGAAAATCACCTGTAAGGATAAAAGCCAGGATATGCTTTGGCCGGATATGTTATGGTTCTGGATCATAGCTTATGATTTGTGGAATTTTGCTTATACCTATAACTGTCTGCCTACTCATGCATGGTATTGCGGATTTGCACTTTTACTAGCACCCACAATTTGTGCATTTACCTTAGGTAAGGGAGCCTGGCTTCAGCATCGTGCTCAGACTCTGGCACTTTGGTGTATGTTTGCACAGACCTTTCCGGCATTTCAGGATGCCAGTCAGTTTTTAGTACATTCTGGTTCCAGTAAGAACATTGCAGAGGCGGCTATTAGAGAAGGGCTGCTGGCATCCGATGGGTATACGGTTTTAGCTGGCTCTGGCATCTATCAGGTGACTGGGGCAGCACCGAATACTAGCTATATGTTTGTAATGAGCTTGTTGGCGCTTCTGGCTAATATAGGAGTGTTTGGTTATATGATTTACAGAATTGTTAAAACAAAGAAAAATCCATATACAGGGGAACTTTATGGGGATCTTGGGAAGTATAAAGAGGTTAAGGTTCTCGCTGAATCATAAGGGTTTGTTTACGTCTGGGAGCGGTTTTATGGCTCTCAGACGTTTTTTTGTGTAATAGAAACATACATTAAGATGGAATATAATTTCATAAATTTAGGGCTTTGTGAAAGTTTGTGAGAGAATCTATCATGACATACGATAGGAGAGGTACATTTGTGATTGGTAAAACTTTAATCCTTGATTGTTGTTGGAACTTTTGGTATATTATTCTGAGACATTTGAACTATATTTATGTAAAGTGTACAGGTGTTAGTTTGGGAACTTGAGGTGCGGCAGAATGAAGATTATGGGGAAATCACCTGGTTACAAAAAGAGCAGATTTTTCAGAAACATGTTTTTTTCTTATTGCATTATTATACTGCTTAGCTTTTTCGTGTATTCAGCAGTCATTTCCTATGAATCTATGAAGGTGAAAAAGGAACAGACGGCTGCTTATTATAATGCAAAAATTCAGACCTTTGCCAATGCCATGGATCAGCAGATTTTTAGTGCGCAGAGAATTGTATCTGATTTAAATACCTCATCATTGATTAATAAGCTTTACGTTACGGTACAGATGGGTCAGCCCATTGATTCCTATCTCCTTTATCAGGTGTTGAGTGATATCCGGCTGCAAAAGACAGCGGGTGATAATTTTAATATTTATGATGTTGCTCTTATGTTAAATCAATATGATAAGATTTATACGGGCAATGAAGTGATTCGTCTTCCTGAGAAGCTGAATTTATCCAATGTTGAGGTTACTCCTCTTAGCTTACAGGACTTAAATTCAATGCTGGGAATGAAGAATGACCAGTTGATTTTTTATAAGAAATATTTTATTTACACCAGTAAATATAAATATGGATCCGGTTCCACCAGAGGAATTATCTGTGTTCTGTTTGAAGACAAGAAAATCACCGATTTGTTGGATTCCTTAACAGGGGATGATACTGGCCTTGTCATGTATTATAATGGGACACCTGTGTTAGAAAAGGGAAGCTTAAAGGGGAGTGTATTTCGTCAGGCTTCTAGAGCAGATCGTAATATCTCCTATGAAATTTATGCTTCATCGGATAAGATCTCCTTTGGCATCCGGGATATCTCCTTTTATGCTTTGCTTTTTGGGTTTATTATCTTTGCTTTTTATGCGTTTCTGGCCTACTCCTTTGCTTACCGGTATGCATCTCCCTTTGAGCGTATTCGTCAGGTCATGGGGAAAGGGAAACGTGAGGAGAAGAATGAAGGGGAACGGATTGTTGAGGATGTAGAACATCTGTTAGGGGAACGAAATGATTACATGGAACAGGTTCATACCATTTCTCCCTATGCCAGTCAGGGGATCTTATATAGTTTGATATCCGGGGATTTTGATAAGGAAGGAATGAACCAGGGAGGGTTAAAGAATTTCTTTGAGTTTAAGAAGATGTTCTTTTTGGCAGCTGTTATTGATATCTGGGATCAGAATCATAATAAGGAGCTGGTGAAGGAAGCTAAACAGCGGATTAAAAGTCTGGCTGCAGAGGAAGTTGACAGTGATTATAAAATCTTATGCTATGAAAAGGATCGAAGGCATCTGTTCTTAATCCTTAACAGCGATAAGGGTGAGCTTTTAGAGGATAAGCTGTATGATATTTTTGAACGGATCAGAAAAGAAGTGCCGGATACGGTGGTGCTGACCGTGGGAGCGGATGATGTAAGGGAAGAATTTGAGGAACTGAATGCTTCCTGTGACCGGGCGATTATGACTTTGGACCGGATTTTATGGGAGGACAGAGGAAGCGTTTATTTCTACGATGCAGAGCTTGAGTTTTCCTTAACTTATTATTTCCCTAAAAATCCGGTGAAATCACTGATTAAAGCGGTGAAGGAAAAGGACCGGGGAGAGATTTTAGCTTTCTTTCAGGAAATTCAGGAAAAGAATGAACAGGAAAGCGACCATTCTGTGACGGCCAACCAGCTTCTTTTAAGTGAACTTTATGTTACAGTAGGAAAGGTGCTTCAGATATCCAGGGAATATTACGGAATCCCATTTCGGAAGATGGAAAAGTGTCCGGATTATATGACCATTGAGGAAGTGATTTCGTATTATAAAGGGATTATTTATGGGATGCTTTCAGAGGCGGAGGAAAAGAAAGATTCTCAGGAGGAGCTTCCAGGGCTTGATGGGGAGCTGATTGAGTACATTAACCAAAATGACAGAAATCCAGATCTTTCTCTGGCACAGATTGCAGATCATTTTTCGGTCAGCTGCAAGTATGTAACGTCTCTGGTAAAAAAGAGGTTCGGGGTAACTTATTTAAAATATGTTCAGGAGCGCCGGGTGGAGTATGCGGTGCATCTTCTTAAGACAACGGATTTATCATTAGAGAGAATCGCAGAGGAATGCGGGTATACCAACATGTTAACATTCCGAAGAAACTTTAAGGCGATAATGGAACAGAACCCAAGTGATTACCGAATGGGGCAGGATGGACTAGAATTGTAGGGGGATGAATCAAAAAAAGACGGTATTTTACCAGTCTTTTTTTGATTCATTCATTTTTTTTAGTCAAAAACGTCGTGATTAAAGTGAAACTATACAAATTATAGTGCAATGTGTACAATTTCCTTATCAATATTGTTAAGGGAAGGGGAACGAAAAAATGAATACGAAGAAGAGCAAGTCACTGGTTTCGTATATAAAAAGAGATAAGTACCTGCTTTTAATGTTTGCACCTGTTTTGGTTTATTTCCTGGTATTTTCTTATTTACCTATGACAGGTCTGGTAATGGCATTTAAACAATACAAGCCGGGGGGAGGTATGGCTGGTATTTTTTCAGGGGAGTTTGTAGGGCTGAAATGGTTCATTCAGTTTTTTAATTCGCCTTATGCGTTTCGTCTGGTAAGGAATACGTTTTTGTTATCCTTTTATTCTCTGATCTTTGGGTTTCCGATTCCGATTTTGTTTGCGGTCTGCATCACTCAAATCAGAAATAAAACCTTGCAGAGAGGTGCTCAGGTCATTACCTATCTTCCATACTTTATCTCTACCGTGGTTGTGTGCGGTATGATCACTAACTTTTTATCTCCATCCAGTGGAATTGTAAATCAGCTGATCGTAAAAGCTGGAGGCAGTGCCATTAACTTTATGGGGGAAGCAAGATGGTTTAGGGGCATCTACGTAATATCTGGTTCCTGGCAGACCTTTGGATTTAACTCTATTATCTTTGTGGCAGCCATTATGGGAATCGGTCCTGAGTTATATGAAGCGATGAAGGTGGATGGGGCAACGAAGGTTCAGACCATTCGTTATCTGGTTCTTCCAAGCATTAAGCCAACCATCGTACTGCTTCTTATTATGTCACTTGGAAACTTACTCAATGTAGGCTTTGAAAAGGTTTACCTGCTTTATAATTCCGGACTTTATGAGACAGCGGATGTTATTTCTACTTATGTGTACCGTCAGGGTATTGATAATCAAAATTACAGCTATGCAACTGCGGTTGGTCTGTTTAATTCTCTCATTGGATTTGCAATTGTATTCCTGGCAAACCGTTTGAGTAAGAAAATGACGGATACATCTATTTGGTAAGGAGAAGAGATATGGAACAAAAAAGTGCATGGGTGGAATTTAAAAATGAATGTCTTGCGGATAAGCTTTTTGATATCCTTGTCTTTTTACTGATTGTTTTGGCTGTCGGTGTGACATTTTATCCCTTTATGTATGTAGTCAGTATTTCCTTAAGCTCAGGAGCGGCGGTAAATAAAGGGCTGGTTATGCTGTTTCCCGTAGATTTTAATTTGAGTACTTACAAAATGGTTATGAATTATAAGGACCTTTGGGTTTCTTATGGAAATACCTTTTACTATACCTTTGTGGGAACCTTTTTAAACATTGTGTTTACCTGTTTGGCGGCATATCCGCTGTCAAGAAAGCGGTTCTTCCTTCGGAAAAAGATGAATTTTCTTTTGGCATTTACCATGTATTTTTCCGGCGGACTGATCCCAACCTATGTGGTAGTTACCGGCCTTGGACTTTACAACAGCCGTCTTGCTATGATACTTCCGGTTCTTGTCAGCGCTTACAATGTTATGATCTGCCGGTCGGCCTTTGAATCCATTTCAGAGGAGCTGTTTGAAAGTGCGTATCTGGAAGGAGCCAATGATATTCAGGTGCTTTACAAAATCGCAGTTCCCTTAATTAAGCCTACCTTGGCAGTGTTAACTCTTTATTATGCGGTTGCGCGCTACAATGACTTTTTCAGCGCACTCCTTTACATTGGAAAGCAGAATTTACAGCCGCTTCAGTTATTTTTAAGAAGAATCCTCTTAATGGCATCTTCTGAAATCATGCAGTCTTCTGGAAGTGCTACGGCCGCCAGTGCTGCGGCCCAGTCAACCATTCAGATCCGGTATGTGTGCATTGTTTTATCCATGGTTCCAATCCTATGCCTCACACCGTTTATACAGAAGTACTTAGTCAAAGGAACCATGCTTGGTGCAGTTAAGGGTTAATCTAACCTTGATGAAATAATATATAATGGAGGGTAATTACATGAAAAAAGGATTACGTAGTACAGCGCTCGCATTAACAGCCGTTCTGGCTGTAACGGGTCTGTCCGCCTGCGGAGGCAAGGGGGATCCAAAGGAAGCAACAACAGCAAAAAGTGCGGAGGCAGATTTTTCTTATACCGGTGCCGCACCTGTCACAAAAACACCTGGTGCTAAGGTGAGCATTCTGGCACAGAATTCCTGGTATTCTACTGTGGATTATGCAAATGCGGACATTGTTAAAAAAATTCAGGAAAACGCTGGAGTAACCATTGACTGGACCTTAGTATCTCCAGTTAATTATAAGGATAGCGTAAGCCCGATGCTTGCATCTGGTACAGATCTTCCAAACATTGTCCAGCTTCCAGATCTTGATAACAATATGACCTACATCACTGCCGGGCTTTTTTATCCTCTTGATGAGTACTTGGATTATATGCCAAACTATAAAAAGTATCTGGATGAGAATCCTGGAATCAAAGCCAGTCTGACTGCGGAGGATGGACATATCTACTACTTGCCTCAGACAGCTGTTACAAACAATTATCAGCCTTGTATCATGATTAATATGGAATGGCTCAATAAGCTTAATCTTCCCGTTCCAACTACTCTTGATGAGTTTGTAGAAGTACTTCGGGCATTTAAAGCCAATGATATGAATGGAGATGGGGATGTCAATGATGAAATTCCTCTTAGCGTGACCGCAGACAGACTTTCTTCTATGTTTGGTCCTGCTTTTGGTCTTCCTGCTATGTTTGGTCCTTCTGTTGGTCTTGATCCGGTCAGCAGCTACTATGCCGATGACGACGGAAAGGTACATTATGCACCGGCAGAGCCAGAAAAATATAAAAAGTATGTTACATTCTTAAACCAATTATACAAGGAAGGTCTTTTAGAGGTAGAATATACTTCCTTAACCAGAGATCAGATCACACAGCGCTGCGCTCAGAACCGTACAGGTGCAACCTTTGATTTCAGCTGGCAGATGTCTCAGCTTTACAGCAAGCAGTATCCGGAGTATAATGGAGAAACTGGAGTTATGGTAGGAATTCCTCCGTTATCAGGTGATGAAAAAGGAGTTTATCTTGGCAGAACACCGATTTCCGGTATCTTCGGCGTGAGCACCAGCGATAAGGACCCGATTCTTGCCATGAGATTTCTTGATTATGCTATGAGTGAAGAAGCTCAGAATTATTATGTATGGGGTATTGAAGGAGAGAGCTATACAGTTGGTGCTGATGGCAAAAAGGCTTATACCGAAAAGGCAGCTGATAATAACTGGCTGCAGCAGCTTGGAATTAATGCAGGCTGTCTGCCATCTCAGCAGTCAGTAGAAGCAACCGATGTACTCTTACCAAAATGGCATGTAGATATTGATAAAGAGTTACAGAGCTATATAAGAGATCCATGGCCATTTATTTATTCAACCAAGGATGAGCAGAATATCATTGCTCAGTATCAGACCGATCTTACAACTTATGTGGCTGAAACCAATGTGGCGTTCATCACTGGAACCACCAGCCTTGATACCTTTGATTCCTATCTTTCTACTCTTGACAGTATGGGTATCAAGGATTTATTAAAGGTAAAACAGCAGCAGTACGACCGCTTTAAAGCAACTAAGTAATGAAATAATAACAATATGGGCTGTTGTAAAATCTAATTTTGCAGCAGCCTTTTTCTATATGGCGAAGGGAGTTTGGGATAATGGAAGAAAGAACGATACCAATCAAAATGTTTTATACCTGCGAAGAGCGGATGAAAAAGAGGTTTAAGAAGCAGGGGAGAAAAGATAAGTTTTGCGCCAGGTCCATAGAGGAATTTGACCAGTGGAAGGAATCTGTGAGAAATATTTTAAGGGATCTGACCGGAATTAGCCGTATGGAGTCCTGTCCCTTAAATCCGCAGTGTTTGGAGCGGGTGGAGATTGAGGATGGAATCATACGGGAAAAGATTTTAATTCAGGTGGAGCCGGAGGTCTATATGCCGGTCTTTGTGCTGATTCCTCCAAAAAAGAGTGAGGAAAAGCAAAGCTGTTTTCTTGCCCCCTGTGGTCATTTGGGAGCCGGTAAGTACTCTGTGGCAGGTGTGAGGGAGATACCTGCTGTGGCAGATAAAATAGAGCTGTTTCACTATGATTATGGTCTTAAGATGGCTAAGCTTGGGTATGTGGCTCTTTGTCCTGACGCCAGGGGATTTGGAGAGCGGAGAGAAAAGGCTCTTCAGGGAGAGGATGAGGATTCCTTTATCAATTCCACCTGCTTTCATCTGGCTCATATGGCAGAGCCTCTGGGGCTTACGCTATGCGGTCTGAATACCTGGGATCTCATAAGGCTTCTTGATTATGTGGAGGAAAGGGGCGAATGGGATGCTGATACCATCGGATGCGTGGGATTTTCCGGTGGGGGAATGCAGGCGTTATGGTTATCGGCTCTTGATGACAGGGTAAAGAAAATCATAATCAGCGGATATTTTTATGGATATGAAGATTCGTTGTTAAAATTAAATGGGAATTGCAGCTGTAATTATGTTCCTGGTTTATGGGAACATGTAGATATGGGGGATATTGGTGCGCTGCTGGCTCCCAGGCCTTTGATGATCCAGTCGGGAAGAGAGGATCATCTAAATGGGGAACGTGGAATGGAAAATGTAATGGAGCAGCTATTGGTGGTGAAAGAAGCCTATGGTCTCTTTGGATTGGAGGACAGGATATTCCATGATGTGTGGGATGGGGGGCACTGTTTTCATCAGGAGCATATTGAGGAATTTTTAATGAGATAACAGGCATATTTGCCAATACTTCATTCTTGTGATGGGAAAAGTTCTATGATATAATAATCATAATTCGTTTTCCTGTTATAAATATGCAAGGGAAACGGATGGGACAACAGCAGTAAGGAGGTGTCTTTATGCCAGGGTTTAACGATATTATTGGACATGACACAATTAAGGAGCATCTTAAGAAAGCCATTGAGTCCGATCATGTTTCCCATGCGTATATTCTGACAGGTGAGACCGGAATGGGTAGAAAATCTCTTGCCAATGCCTTTGCCATGACTCTTCTTTGTGAAAAGGGGAAAAGCGAGCCATGCATGGAATGCCATGCGTGCAAGCAGGTGATGAGCAGCAATCACCCGGATCTGATTTTTGTGGGCCATGAAAAGCCGGGAAGCATCGGTGTAGATGACATCAGAGAACAGATTAATGATACCATTATGATACGTCCTTACAGCAGCTATTATAAAATATACATTGTGGATGAAGCAGAAAAAATGACGGTACAAGCACAGAATGCTCTGCTAAAGACCATTGAAGAGCCGCCGGCTTATGCCATTATCATGCTTCTTACCACCAATCAGGAGGCATTTCTTCCTACCATTTTATCCAGATGCGTGCAGCTTAAGCTAAAGCCGTTAAAGGATTCTGTGGTGAAGTCCTACCTCATGGGATCTTTGGGGATAAAGGAAAGCAGAGCTGATATTTACGCTGCCTTTGCAAGAGGTAATTTAGGACGGGCCATTCATCTGGCTTCTTCCGAAGAGTTTCAGCTTTTGTATTCAGAGCTTCTTCATATGCTGAAGCATTTGAAGGAGATGGATATTATGGAACTGCTTTTTTATATCAAAAAGATGAAGGATGAAAATCTGGATATTTATGACTGTCTTGATTTTATGCAGTTATGGTATCGGGATGTTTTAATGTATAAAGTGACACAGGATATTAATCTTCTGATTTTCAGGGAAGAATTTAATACAATGAAGGAGATGAGTGCAGCCAGCGCTTATGACGGCATTGAGAGGATTTTAAAGGCCATCGATAAGGCAAGAATCCGTCTTGAAGCAAATGTGAACATGGAACTGGCCATGGAACTCATGCTGCTTGTTATGAAGGAGAATTAAACAATGGTAAAGGTAATAGGCGTTCGGTTTCGGAATGCGGGGAAGATATATTATTTTGATCCCATGAGTCTGGAAGTTAAGACAGGAGATCATGTGATCGTGGAAACAGCCAGAGGCGTTGAGTATGGTTTCGTTGTCTTAGGTTGCAGAGAAGTGGAAGAGGAAAAGGTGGTTCAGCCATTAAAGCCAGTCATCCGTATGGCCACCAAGGCAGACGATGAGGTGGAGAAGAAAAACCACGAGAAAGAAAAAGAAGCATTTAAGATCTGTAAGGAAAAGATCCGCAAGCATGGTCTTCAGATGAAGCTGATTGATGCGGAATACACCTTTGACAATAATAAGGTATTGTTCTATTTTACTGCCGATGGAAGAATCGATTTCAGGGAGCTTGTAAAGGATCTGGCTTCTGTATTTAAGACGAGAATCGAGCTTCGCCAGGTGGGTGTCAGGGACGAGACAAAGATCGTAGGGGGAATTGGTATCTGTGGAAGAACCTTATGCTGTCATTCTTACCTTTCTGAATTTATTCCGGTATCCATTAAGATGGCAAAGGAACAGAATCTTTCTCTGAATCCAACGAAGATTTCCGGTGTCTGCGGAAGACTGATGTGCTGTTTGAAGAACGAAGAGGAAACCTATGAAGAGCTTAACAGCAAGCTTCCTAATGTAGGTGATTTCGTAACTACGGATGATAATTTAAAGGGAGAGGTTCACTCCGTCAGCGTTTTAAGGCAGCTTGTTAAGGTCATTGTCACCATCAAGGATGAAAAAGAAATCCGGGAATATAAGGTGGAGCAGTTAAAGTTTAAGCCAAGACGCAGAAGAGAGAAGAACCAGGTTACGGATGCAGAGCTAAAGGCACTTGAGGCTCTGGAAAAGAAAGAAGGAAAGTCCAAGCTCGATGATAATTGATTTAAAAGACAACGAACGGATTGATGACCTGCAGCGCAATGGTTATCAGATTATACAGAAACAAAATGGGTTCTGTTTTGGAATGGATGCCGTACTTTTATCTGGCTTTGCAATTGTAAAGCCGGGAGAGCGTGCGGTGGATTTGGGAACAGGGACAGGAATTATTCCCATTCTTCTGGAAGCCAAGTATGATGGGATTCATTATACTGGCCTAGAGATCCAGGAGGAAGTGGCTGATATGGCCAGACGGAGTGTCGCTTTAAACCATTTGGAAGATAAACTTAGCATTGTAACAGGAGATATTAAGGAAGCCAGCCGTTTATTTGGTGCGGCTTCCTTTGACGTAGTGACGTCAAATCCTCCATATATGAATGATGCTCATGGCCTTAAGAACCCGGACCTTCCAAAGGCGATTGCCCGTCATGAGGTGCTCTGTACCTTAGATGATGTGACAAGAGAAGCCTCCAGATTGTTAAAGCCAGGGGGAAGGTTTTATATGGTACACCGGCCTCACCGGTTAATTGAAATTATAACGTCATTAAAGAATTATGGAATGGAGCCAAAACGGATGAAGATGGTTCACCCGTTTGTTGACCGGGAAGCCAACATGGTCTTAATCGAGGCTGTCCGGGGCGGTAAGTCCATGATTAAGGTTGAGGCGCCTATTATCGTATACAAGGAGCAGGGCGTGTATACGGATGAGATTTATACCATCTACGGGTATTGATAAAACGTAGGTGGAAGAAAGAAACCGGGAGTGAGAGACATGGAAGGAAATAAGGGAAAGTTATATTTGTGTGCAACCCCTATTGGGAATCTTGATGATATCACCCTGAGGGTTTTAAATACATTAAAGGAAGTGGATTTAATTGCTGCGGAGGATACCAGACACAGCATTAAGCTGTTGAACCATTTTGATATTAAGACGCCGATGACCAGCTATCATGAGTACAATAAGGTGGAAAAGGCCAGGTACTTAGTAGAAAAGATGGGAGAAGGGGTATCCATAGCCTTAATTACGGATGCAGGTACTCCTGGAATCTCAGATCCGGGAGAAGAGCTGGTAAAGCAGTGTTATGAGGCAGGAATTGAGGTCACCTCTCTTCCAGGACCTGCGGCCTGTATTACAGCATTAACTCTTTCCGGACTTGGGACAAGAAGATTCTGTTTTGAAGCATTTCTCCCAACGGATAAGAAGGAAAAGCAGTGGATTCTTTCAGAGCTTCAGAATGAAACAAGAACCATAATTATTTATGAGGCACCTCATCGGCTGGTTAAAACTTTAAGTGAGCTTTTGGAGACACTTGGTAATCGAAGAATTACCATATGCAGAGAGCTGACTAAGCGATATGAGACGGCTTTTCGGACAACCTTTGTGGAGGCTTTAGAAACGTATGAGACAGAGGACCCCAAGGGAGAGTGTGTCATTGTAATAGAAGGGAAAAGCTTTCAGGAGATAAAAGAAGCCGAGATAAAGTCCTTTGAAGAGATGTCTTTGGAAGAGCATATGGCTCTTTATGAAGACAAGGGAATCGACCGCAAGGAGGCCATGCGCATGGTGGCAAAGGACCGTGGAATCAGCAAACGGGAAGTTTATCAGTACTTGATAAAAAATGAATTATAAAAATTCTCTTGACAATTTACCTAACTTTTTATAAAATTATTTTGAAATTCAAAATATTTGATATATAAAACAATCCAACGAGGCATGCGGCCGTATGATGGTGATTTCGCCAGAAAGACCGGTGCATGAATGGGGGAATATATGACTACTAAAATAATTGGAACCGGCTCTGCGGTACCGGAACAGGTAGTGACCAATGACGATCTCTCAAAGATCGTGGATACCAATGATGAATGGATCCGTACCAGGACGGGAATCCGGGAAAGAAGGATTGCGTCGGAAGAATCGGGAACCTCCCATCTGGCGACTCTTGCAGCGGCAGAAGCCTTAAAGCAGGCAGGCGTAGCAGCGGAGGATTTAGACATCATTATTCTTGCTACCTCTACTGCGGATCACTGTTTTCCAAGCGGGGCATGTGAAGTCCAGGCGGCCATTGGGGCACATAGGGCAGTGGCATTTGATATCAGTGCGGCCTGTTCCGGATTTGTATTCGCTTTGAATACGGTTCACAGCTTTTTTAAAGCGGGAATTTATCAGACAGGGCTGATCATTGGAGCTGATACCTTAAGTAAGATTATTGACTGGAAGGACAGAAGTACCTGTGTTCTTTTTGGTGACGGAGCTGGAGCTGCGGTTGTAAAGGCAGAAGAGAACGGAAGCTTTTACATGACACTTGGATCTGACGGAAGAAAATCAAGCGCTTTGGAGTGCCGGTCACGTACCACTGGAAACTTTCTTACGAAAACAGAGCCAGAGCTTGGATATATGACCATGGACGGACAGGAAGTTTTTAAGTTTGCTGTAAAGACGGTACCAGAATCAATCCATACCGTGCTGTCAGAGAGCAATACACCTATAGATGAAATTAAATACTTTATACTGCATCAGGCAAACTACCGGATTTTTGAATCCATCGCGAAAAGGTTAAAGGTGCCCATGGAGAAGTTTCCTACCAATTTGGAACGGTTCGGAAACACCTCAGCGGCTACGGTACCTATTTTACTGGATGAGATGAACCGGGAGGGAAAGATAGAGCGGGGAGATAAGATTATACTCGCTGGCTTTGGCGCAGGACTTACCTGGGGAGCCACTCTTTTAGAGTGGTAATGATTTTGACTAATACTTTGAATGTCAAAGTAATAGTATATAATATTTGAATAAAGAGGAGATTAATAATATGTTAGAGAAAATGCAGGAAATCATTGCGGAGCAGTTAAATGTTGAAACATCAGTAATTAAGGCGGAATCTTCTTTTAAAGAGGATCTTGGAGCAGATTCACTTGATTTATTTGAGCTTGTTATGGCGCTGGAAGATGAGTATTCCGTTGAGATTCCTTCTGAGGACTTAGAGAAGCTTACAACGGTACAGCAGGTTATGGACTATTTAAAAGCAAAGGGCGTGGAAGCGTAATGAAAACCAGAATTACCGAACTTTTGGGAGTGGAATACCCGATAATCCAGGGCGGAATGGCCTGGGTAGCGGAACATCATCTTGCAGCAGCAGTTTCTGAGGCCGGCGGCCTTGGGCTGATCGGCGGAGCCAATGCCCCGGGTGAGGTGGTGCGTGAGGAGATTCGTAAGGCAAAAGAGCTGACAAAGAAACCTCTTGGAGTCAATGTTATGCTTTTAAGCCCTCATGCGGATGATGTAGCAAAGGTTATAGTGGAGGAAGGAATCCGTGTGGTTACTACGGGTGCCGGAAATCCGGAGAAGTATTTTGAGATGTGGAAGGCAGCAGGAATTAAGGTGATTCCGGTAGTCGCTTCTGTGGCTCTTGCAAAGCGTATGGAACGTTATGGCGCTGACGCTATTGTGGCTGAGGGGAATGAATCCGGCGGTCATATTGGAGAGCAGACCACGATGACTCTGGTTCCTCAGGTGGCAGATGCCGTATCCATACCGGTCATTGCAGCCGGTGGTATTGGTGATGGCAGAGGAATTGCTGCGGCATTTATGCTTGGAGCAGAAGGTGTTCAGGTTGGAACCCGGTTTGTGGTTTCCAAGGAATCCATCGTACATGATAATTACAAGCAGAGAATTATTAAGGCAAAGGACATTGATTCATCCGTAACGGGCCGTTCCCATGGCCATCCGGTAAGAAGCTTAAGAAACCAGATGACCAGAGAATATGCGAAGCTGGAACAGGAAGGCAAGTCTTTTGAAGAGCTTGAGTACTTAACTCTTGGTACCCTTAGAAAAGCGGTTCAGGAGGGTGACGTTATAAATGGTACGGTTATGGCCGGCCAGATCGCAGGGCTGATCGACAAAGAGCAGACCTGTAAGGAAATGATTGAAGAGATGATGGAACAGGCAAGTAAGCTGCTTGGCCGTTAATAAGGAGTATAAATTATGAGCAAGATTGCATTTATTTTCCCGGGCCAGGGCGCCCAGTACTGTGGCATGGGCCAGGATTTTTATGAAAAGACAGCAATTGGTAAGGAAGTATTCGATAAAGCCTCAGAGCTTTTAGGATTTTCCGTACCAGAGCTGTGTTTTGAAAAAAATGACCGGCTGGATATTACCGAATATACCCAGGCGGCTATGGTTACCACCAGCATTGCCATGATGCGGGTACTGGAAGCAGAAAAGGGCATTAAGCCTTCTGTGGCCGCCGGCTTAAGCCTGGGAGAATATTGTGCACTTGCGGCCTCCGGCGTCATGAGTGACGAGGATGCCATTAAGACGGTCAGACAGAGAGGAATTCTCATGCAGGAAGCAGTGCCTCAGGGGCTGGGAGCCATGGCTGCCATACTCTCCATGGAGGCATCTGAGATTGAAGAAGTATTAAGCGATATGGAAGGAGTCCAGATCGCAAATTATAACTGCCCCGGGCAGATTGTAATCTCCGGTAAGAAAGAAATGGTTGAAAAAGCCAATGAAAAGCTTTTAAGTGCTGGTGCAAAGCGTGCCATCCTGTTAAATGTAAGCGGCCCATTTCATTCTGATATGTTAAGAGGTGCCGGAGAAAAGCTGGGAGAGGTACTGGATGAGGTTGACATTAACGAACCTGTGATTCCTTATGTGTCCAATGTAACCGCTCAGTATGTAACAGAGAAAGAAGCAGTGAAGGATTTACTGAAAAAGCAGGTGTCCTCTTCTGTCCGCTGGCAGCAAAGCGTGGAAGCCATGCTGGCAGACGGTGTGGATACATTTATTGAAATCGGACCAGGTAAGACACTGGCAGGATTTATAAAAAAGATCAAAAGAGATGTAACAGTCTTAAATATAGAAAAGCTGGAAGATTTAGAGAAGTTATCCGATTTATAAAAAGGGAGGTAAAAAGATGTTAGACGGTAAGATCGCAGTAGTAACCGGAGCCAGCAGAGGAATTGGCCGCGCAATTGCCAGTAAGCTTGCAATGCAGGGAGCAACGGTTGTTGTAAATTACAATGGTTCTGAGGAAAAAGCTCAGGAAGTGGTAAGAGAAATCGAAGCAAAGGGCGGTAAGGCAGAGGCCATTCAGTGCAATGTATCTGATTACGAAAGTGCCGGTACATTTTTTGCCTCAGTGATTAAGAAGTATGGAAAACTTGATATTCTTGTAAACAATGCAGGGATTACAAGAGATAATCTTCTTATGAAGATGTCTGAGGATGAGTTTGATTCCGTTATTCATACCAACTTAAAAGGCGTTTTTAACTGTATGAAGCACGTTTCCCGCCAGATGATCAAGCAAAAGGGCGGAAGAATCATCAATATTTCTTCTGTTTCCGGTGTTCTTGGCAATGCAGGTCAGGCAAATTACTGTGCAGCTAAGGCTGGAGTCATTGGTATCACAAAATCCTTTGCAAGAGAAGCAGCAAGCAGAGGTATTACGGTGAATGCAGTGGCACCTGGATTTATTACGACGGATATGACAGAGGTTCTCTCTGACGCTGTTAAGAACGCTTCCATGGAACAGATTCCTATGAAGCAGTTTGGTTCCGCAGATGATATTGCCCACGCAGTTGCATTTTTAGCATCAGAGGAGGCCGGATATATCACAGGCCAGGTGCTTTGTGTAGACGGCGGCATGGCAATGTAGCAGAAGAGTACGATGGTACCTTATAAGACTGGCTTAGTAGAAGAAATGCCCTTGCATGATAAAGGAAAGGTGAATTGGTATGAAGAGAAGAGTTGTTGTGACTGGCATGGGAGCGATTACTCCCATTGGTAATGATGTAGATAGCTTCTGGAACGGACTTAAGGAAAAGAAGCTTGGCTTTGGTGAAATCACTCAGTTTGATACGACAGAATATAAAGCAAAGCTGGCAGCAGAAGTAAAGGATTTCGATGCCAAAGATTACATGGATGTGAAAGCAGCCAAGAGAATGGAGCGGTTCGCACAGTTTGCAGTAGCTGCAACAAAGGAAGCGCTTTCCATGTCTGGCATTGATATGGAAAAGGAAGATCCTTATCGCGTGGGCGTAAGCGTAGGTTCCGGAATCGGAAGCCTTCAGGCCTTAGAGCGGGAACATAAAAAGCTTCTGGAAAAAGGACCTGGAAGGGTGAATCCCCTTTTGGTTCCTATGATGATATCCAATATGGCGGCAGGTAATGTGGGCATTCAGTTCGGATTAAAAGGAAAGTGCATCAATGTAGTGACCGCCTGCGCAACTGGAACCCATTCCATCGGGGAAGCGTTCCGGTCCATCCAGTATGGGGAAGCGGATGTTATGGTAGCAGGCGGCGCTGAGGCCAGTATTTCACCAATCGGTGTGGCTGGTTTTACGGCTCTTACTGCACTGACTACTTCGGATGATCCTCTCCGCGCCTCCATCCCATTTGATAAGGATAGAAGCGGTTTTGTCATGGGCGAGGGCGCAGGTGTTGTGATTTTGGAAGAACTTGAGCATGCCATAAGTCGTGGAGCTGTTATTTACGGCGAAGTAGCCGGATACGGTTCTACCTGTGATGCATACCATATCACTTCCCCGGCAGAAGATGGTAGCGGTGCGGCAAGAGCCATGACCGAGGCCATTAAGGATGCTGGTATCACACCAAAAGACATCGATTACGTCAACGCCCATGGCACCAGCACCCATCATAACGACTTGTTTGAGACCCTGGCGATCAAAGGAGCCCTTGGAGATCATGCAAAGGACGTTAAGATCAGCTCAACAAAATCCATGATAGGCCATCTTTTAGGAGCGGCAGGCGGTGTAGAATTCATTGCCTGTGTAAAATCCATAGAAGACGGATTCATCCATGCCACAGCCGGACTGGTAGAAGAAGGCGAAGGCTGCGACTTAAATTATACAAAGGGTGATGGAGTTTCCTGTGATGTGAATTATGCCATCAGCAATTCCCTTGGATTTGGCGGACATAATGCCAGCATTCTTGTAAAAAAGTATAAGGCTTAGGAGGCAGTCAATGGAGATTAATGATATCATAAGGCTGATGCAGGCGGTAAAAGAGAATGACCTGACCAGCTTTCGATTAGAGGAGGGCGATGTAAAGCTCTCCATAAAAAAGGAAAAAGAGATTCTTACCGTATCCACAGCCCCTGTTTATCAGACACTGTCTGAGGCAGGTATGTGTCAGCAATCGGATAAGGGGAATGAGTCTGCTGGCGTGATGACAAAAGGAACCAATGACGTGGAACTCTGTACTGGCAATGTAGTAGCATCTCCTCTTGTGGGTACGTTTTACAATGCTTCCTCTCCGGAGGCAGAGCCATTTGTAAAGGCAGGAGATCAGGTAAAGAAGGGACAGATCCTTGGAATCATCGAGGCAATGAAACTGATGAACGAGATCGAATGCGAATACGACGGTGTTGTGGAAACGGTACTGGTTTCAAATGAAGATGTGGTAGAGTACGGTCAGCCTCTGTTCCGTATCCGGTAAATTGATGTGAATTATAAGAGAGGCCCTAAGCAGCGGCCTCTCTTTTCAAACATAAGGAGAGAAAATATGTTAGGAATCAAGGAAATTCAGGAGATCATACCTCACAGACATCCGTTTTTACTGGTAGACGTCATCGAGGAACTTGTGCCAGGAGAAAGAGCAACCGGATATAAATGTGTTACCTATAATGAGCCATTTTTTCAGGGACATTTTCCGGAAATGCCTGTTATGCCTGGAGTTTTGATTCTTGAGGCATTGGCACAGGTTGGATCTGTCGCCATGTTAAGTCTGGAAGAGAATAAAGGAAAAGTTGGATTTTTCGGTGGCATTGACAAAGCGAAATTTAAACGCAAGGTTTTGCCAGGAGATAAACTGAAACTGGAATGTGAAATTATAAAGCGCAAGGGCCCTGTTGGCATCGGAAGAGCCGTTGCAACTGTGGATGGAAAAGTAGCAGCCAGTGCAGAAATGACATTTATGATTGGGTAGGTGGATGTTATGTTTGATAAGATTCTAATCGCAAACCGTGGAGAAATCGCGGTTCGTATTATAAGGGCCTGCCGGGAAATGGGCATTAAAACGGTAGCCGTGTACTCGGAAGCAGACCGGGACAGTCTTCATACTCTCTTAGCAGATGAGGCCATCTGTATTGGTCCAGCCCCTTCTACCCAGAGTTATTTAAACATGGAACGCATCCTTACGGCTACCGTGGCCATGAAGGCAGATGCGATTCACCCAGGCTTTGGATTTCTTTCTGAAAATGAACGATTTGCAGAGCTTTGTGAAAAATGTAACATTACCTTTATCGGTCCTTCCCATCACATCATCAATAAAATGGGCAACAAATCAGAAGCCAGAAAGACCATGATGGAAGCGGGTGTCCCGGTTGTTCCCGGCGGCAAAGAGGCGGTCCACCACGTAGGGGAAGCAAAAGAGATGGCAGAGAAAATTGGTTTTCCTGTCATGATTAAGGCATCCTCAGGCGGCGGCGGTAAGGGAATGAGAATTTCCAGAGGACTGGAAGACTTTGAAGCTAACTTTAACAATGCCCAGATGGAGTCTGTGAAGGGATTTTCTGACGACACCATGTACATCGAAAAATACATTGAGAAGCCACGTCATATTGAATTTCAGATTATGGCGGATAAGTTTGGCAATGTGGTTCATATGGGAGAGCGTGACTGCTCCATTCAGAGGCGTCATCAGAAGGTACTGGAAGAATCACCTTCTGCCGCAATCTCAGAGGAGTTAAGAAAGCAGATGGGAGACGTGGCGGTCCGTGCAGCTAAGGCAGTTGGCTATGAAAATGCCGGAACCATCGAATTCCTTCTGGATAAACATAAAAATTTTTACTTCATGGAGATGAACACCAGAATTCAGGTAGAACACCCGGTCACCGAGATGGTGACTGGTTTAGATCTTATTAAGGAGCAGATCCGGATCGCAGCTGGAGAGCCTTTAAGCGTGAAGCAGGAAGATATCACCATATCCGGCCATGCCATCGAATGCAGAATCAATGCAGAGAATCCTTCAAAGCATTTTATGCCATGTCCTGGCCTGATTAAAAACATTCACGTTCCAGGCGGTAATGGTGTGAGAATTGACACTCATATTTATAACGAATATAAGGTTCCGGCCAATTATGACTCCATGCTGATGAAGCTGATTGTTCATGGTAAGGACCGGAGGGAAGCCATCTCAAAGATGAGAAGTGCCCTTGGGGAGCTGATCATCGAGGGTATCGAGACCAATGTGGATTTTCAGTTCGATATCTTAAGTCATGAGGCTTACCGTGACGGAGATGTAGATACGGACTTCATCCCGAAATATTTTCCGGATTATGTCCGGTAAGCAAATAAAGGAGTGTATCTTATGTTAAGAAACATGTTTAAGAAGACCTATACACTGATCGACAGCAAGTATAAGACTCCGGAAAAGTCAGAGGAACCTAACATCCCGGAAGGGCTATGGAAAAAGTGCAACAAGTGCGGCCAGCCCATTTATTCTGAGGATGTAAAAAATAATCATTATGTCTGTACCAAGTGCACCGGCTATTTCCGGCTGCATGCCTTTCAGAGAATTGAGATGATGGCAGATACTAATACCTTCACCGAGTGGGATAAGGAAATGGAATTTGCCAATCCCCTTGATTTCCCTGGCTATGACAAAAAGGTGGCAGCAGCAAAGGAAAAAACTGGCCTTTCTGAAGCCATTGTCACTGGTATCTGTGAAATTGGCGGTCAAAGAGCGGTTCTTGGTGTAATGGATGCCCGTTTTATCATGAGCAGTATGGGCCATGTGGTTGGAGAAAAGATTGCCAGAGCTGTGGAGCAGGCTACGCTATTAAAGCTTCCAGTGGTACTTTTTGCCTGTTCCGGCGGAGCCAGAATGCAGGAGGGAATCGTATCCCTGATGCAGATGGCTAAAACCTCAGCAGCCTTAAAGCGCCACCACGAGGCAGGTCAGCTTTACATCAGTGTGCTGACTGATCCAACCACAGGAGGCGTAACCGCAAGCTTTGCCATGCTTGGAGATGTGATTTTAGCGGAGCCAGGGGCCTTAATCGGCTTTGCTGGTCCCAGGGTTATTGAACAGACCATTGGACAGAAGCTGCCGGAAGGCTTCCAGCGTTCAGAATTTCTTCTTGAGCATGGATTTATTGATAAAATCGTTCCAAGAAATGAGATGAAGGAAACCATTGCCCGAATCTTAAAACTCCACAAACCTTACGCTGTAAAGGAGTTTTTTGTGGATAAACAGATTTCTTCGGAAGTGGATAGTGGAAAAAAGAAGGCCCTTCGCCCCAAAAAGAGCAAACGAAGTGCCTGGGATACGGTCCTGTTATCCAGACGGGCGGATCGTCCGGTGGCATCGGATTATATCAGAGAAGTTTTTGATGATTTCATGGAGTTTGCAGGGGACCGTTATTTTAAAGATGATGGTGCCATTGTAGGCGGAATTGCATCCTTTCATGGTATGCCGGTTACGGTCATTGGCCAGGAAAAAGGAAAGAATACAAAGGATAACATCAAACGAAACTTTGGAATGCCTTCTCCCGAAGGCTATCGAAAGGCCCTTCGCCTCATGAAGCAGGCGGAAACCTTTGGAAGACCTATTATCTGTCTTGTGGATACTCCTGGTGCATTCTGCGGCCTGGAGGCAGAGGAAAGAGGACAGGGAGAGGCCATCGCCAGAAACTTATTTGAGATGGCATCTTTAACCGTTCCCGTTCTCTCCATTGTAATCGGAGAAGGCGGCAGCGGCGGTGCTCTTGCCATGGCAGTTGGCAATGAGGTCTGGATGATGGAAAATGCCATCTATTCCATACTCTCGCCGGAAGGCTTTGCCTCTATCCTTTATAAGGACAGCAAAAAGGCAAATGACGCGGCAAGGGTCATGAAGATTACGGCAAAGGATCTCCTGGAACTAGGCTTAATTGAACGGGTCATTCCAGAGGAAGAGCCGGTGAGCGGAGAAAATATTTCCGCAGCAGCAATGGAAATGGATAAGGCGATGGAGGAATTTTTCCTCACATACCTGTTAAAAAGTAAAGAAGAGCTTGCAAATCAGAGATATGAAAGATTTAGGAGAATGTAATGGGAACATTAAAACCTTTGGTAATAGGAGATCTTGTGGCAAAGAATCCGGTAATCCAGGGAGGGATGGGCGTTGGAATCAGCCTTTCATCCTTAGCTGGAGCAGTGGCAAAGGCCGGAGGAATCGGAATTATTTCAACGGCACAGATCGGCTTTCGGGAACCTGACTTTAAAAAGAATCCCCTGGAAGCAAATTTGAGGGCGATTGGAACAGAAATGAATAAGGCTAGAGAAATCGCACCAGATGGAATCATCGGTTTTAACATCATGGTTGCGACAATGAATTATGCCAGTTATGTAAAAAAGGCGGTAAAGGCCGGAGCAGACCTTATTATATCCGGTGCTGGACTTCCGGTCAGTCTTCCTGAGATTGTTGCAGAGGCAGCGGAAGAGGCAGGGATCAAGCTTAAGACTAAAATTGCACCTATCGTTTCGACTGTAAAATCAGCCATGGTCATCTGTAAGATGTGGGACCGTAAATACCATCAGGCACCGGACCTGGTCGTCATAGAAGGACCTTTGGCCGGCGGTCATCTGGGATTTTCCAACGATGATTTAACAAGGCTTGGAGTGGATACTGAGGATGTGGAGCATACCTATAAACGGGAAGAGTATGAAGAAGAAATTAAAGGAATCATTCGTCTGGTAAAGGAATACGGGGAGAAATACAATAAGGTAATCCCTGTAGTAACTGCAGGCGGAATCTATACTCATGAGGATGTGATGCATCAGATTGATTTGGGCGCAGACGGGGTTCAGGTGGCAACCAGATTTGTTACCACTCATGAATGTGATGCCCCTATGGAATATAAGCAGGCGTATATCAATGCGAAGAAAGAGGATATCGTTATTACAAAGAGTCCGGTTGGTATGCCGGGAAGAGCTATTGTAAATCCATTTTTAAGCGATGTGGGAAAGGTTCCATTCCGTTTGGAGCATTGCTACCAGTGTCTGGAGAAATGCGACAGAACCACCATTCCTTACTGTATTACAAAGGCCCTTGTGGACTCAGCAGAAGGCAGGACAGAGGATGGACTTCTTTTCTGTGGAAGCAATGCTTATCGGGCGGAGAAGCTTGAGAGTGTTGATCAGGTCATGAAGGAACTGGTTGGAGAAATTTGATTGTAATTTCATAAGCTGATAGGAAGGAAAGAGAGGCAGTCATAAGCCTCTCTTTTTTTGTGTATGTGAAATTATTATCAATAAAACAAGAAAAATGTCGAAAATATAAAAAGTTTTAATGTATTTTTTATTGCAATTTGCCAAAACAATCAGTTACAATAGAAGCAATAAGAATAAAAGGTAACAAATTATTCATATAAAAGATAGAGGAGGTTTACACTGCTTCAAAATAATTAAAAAAAATTGTCCGTTTTCAGACAGAATATTAAGCCTTTGGCAGTAGACCGGGACAATCCGGTCCGGATTATAATGTACAGGGAGGATTAAACAAATGGAATTCAAACATTTACCGGGTCTTACACCGGATGGAACCATCTATCATAACGTTAACATGGGAACCTTGGAAGCCCTGATCCCGTCAGGCTCTTATCAGTTTGTAAAAGCTCCATCTCTTCTCGAACTTCCGGGAGGAGATCTTTTGTGTGCCTGGTCTGCCGGTTCGAAAGAAGGCGGCGCAGACGAAAGCATCGTTTGTGCAAAACTGAAAAAAGGAGACGACCGCTGGCATCGGCCGGTAAAGGTATCCAGAGATTCCAAGCGCTGTGAGCAGAGTCCATCCTTATTCCTTGGCCCGGATAATGCGGTATGGGTGGTTTACACGTCCCAGGCCGCGGGGGTGTCGGGGAAAAATGATACCAACCACACCGCTATGATTCGTTTTCAGAAAAGCTTTAATGGAGGCAGGACATGGGAAGATCCCAAGGGTCTTTTTCCGGATACGGGAAGCTTATGCAGCCAGCCTATCATCATGCTAAAGAACAAAAGGCTGATCTTCTCCAACTGGATCTCAAGAGATTCCATGACAGGGTTATCCGGAGATCCTACGGTCTTTCGGATTTCAGAGGATGAGGGATCTACCTGGAAAACCGTATTTATGCCTGAGAGCCAGGGAAGGATTCAGGCGAACATAGTTGAACTGGAAGAAGGACATCTTATCGCATTTATGAGAAGCCGGTCAGCAGATGCAATCTACCGCAGCGAGTCCTTTGACTGGGGAAGCACCTGGTCTGCACCCGTTAAGACTGTACTTCCTAATAACAATTCCGGTATCAGCGCACTCCGGTTAAAAAGCGGACGAATCGCCATTGTCTATAACCATATTGCTGTAGACAGTGCCGAGGAAAAGACAGAGAACGGTTGTCCCATTGCAGTGGCGCTGTCAGAGGATGGCGGCATTACCTGGCCGTTAATCCGGTATGTGGAGCTGGGAGAAGGTTATGCAGGAGCAGAAAATCAGATCAACAACAGGCAGTACGAGACTCCGTATCTCATGCAGGGACAAAATGGGGACCTGCATCTGGTATTTTCCTATAAAGGCAGGGCATGTATCAAATACATGCGATTTACAGAAGCCGATATCATAGGTGAGAAAAGGGCCCCGGAAGGTGAATAAGAAATTGGCGTCGGATGTATATCCGGCGTCTTTTTTTGTATACTAGAAACTTGAGTTCCACTACATAAAAGTCTTTCAGACTCTATGTTATAAAAAAAGTATAAAAAATATAAAAAAATGATAACGTTCGATATCAAATAAAAAAAAGATTTACATTGTTATCATTTTCATTTATAATAAATCATGGGAAAGGTGTGAGACTCGTGATAGGTAAACGTATTAAGACTCTTCGTGAGGAGAGGCATTACAGTCAGGAAAAGCTGGCAGCGGAGCTGGGTGTCAGCCGAATGACGATTAATAATTATGAAAATGAGAAGCGGGTACCTGACATTGATTTTGCCAGACAGATGGCAGATTATTTTGGCGTGACCGTAGAATTTCTTATGGGGGGAACAGAATACCGTTACAAAAGGGATGAGGTAATCTCTCTGAAACGTTCGGAAACTCTGTTCCGCATTATGGAAAAGCTTCCTCAGCCTGAGATCCAGGAGATGGTCTCTGCACTTATTGAGACTTTGGAAAAGTCTGTGGAGCTTGAGATGGCTGATGATATCGTTCGTGTCATGAATCATTGCTGTTTACAGGTAAGAAGGACCTTATACGGCTTTGAGAATTTAAATGAAGATATCGTAACATCTGTAAAGGAATTAAAAAAACATTCTGTGCCGGAGGATGTGATCCGGGGAGCCGTGCATTATAAGCCAAGAGTGGTTTACGATGCCGCATTTCATGCAACAAAGCGAATCGATGAGGAGCTTAATCGTTGTGCGGAAATTATGGAACGAAACCTTGAAAAGGTTGTTGGGGAGGAGCTTAAGAAACCCGTGAATGATGCGCTTGATTAAAAGGAGGATGATGGAGTGGAAAATTGGTATGAAGCCAGTGTGTCCAAAACACTACAACATTTTAATGCAAACGAAAACACAGGTCTGTCAGAAAATGAGGCAGTTAACCGCCAGAAAACATACGGTAAGAATGAATTTGATAAGCTGGAAAAAACAAGCCTGATCAAGGATATTCTTCATCATTTAAAGGATATTTCTACGATTATCCTGTTGCTAGCCGCGCTGCTGTCCTTAGGCATGGCGCTTAAGGATGGCCATGGCTTTATTGAGCCGGTGGTAATCGTATCCATTGTTATACTGAACCTGGTTCTTGCCATCACCCAGGAGAGAAGTGCCGAAAAGGCGCTGGAGGCATTGACCAGCTTAAACTCGCCGGATTGTATCGTATTAAGGGATGGCGTACAAAAAGAAATGGATACCACTGAGCTGGTTCCGGGAGATATTATTCTCCTCCAGCTTGGAAGCATTGTTCCTGCTGATGCCCGGCTCATTACTTCAACGAATTTACAGGTAGATGAATCAGCACTGACCGGTGAAAGTGAGCCTTCCGAAAAGAATGCAGACCTACTTCTTCAGGGCACAGTTCCCTTGGGAGATCAGCTTAACATGGTATTTTCCGGCTGTCACGTGACCTCCGGTCATGGTGTGGCTGTTGTCACTGGAACTGGTATGCACAGTGAGATGGGTAAAATCGCGGGATACTTAAATAACTCCCAGAAGATTAAAACACCGCTCCAGAGACGTCTTGAAAAAGTAGCAAAGTCCATCAGTATGATTGCCATAATTGCGGCTGTGCTGCTTCTCGTGATTGGTCTGTTACAGGGAGAATCCTTCTGGTCCATGGTCACTCTTGCGGCAACGTTAGCAGTAGCGGCAGTACCAGAGACATTAAATCTAATCGTAACATTATCTCTTTCTCAGGGTGTTAAAAACATGGTGAATAAAAACGCCCTGATTCGTAAGCTTTCCGCAGTAGAAACTCTTGGAAACACATCCGTAATCTGTTCCGATAAGACCGGAACCTTAACACAGAATCTTATGACCATTGAAAAACTCTGGTTACCAGGGGAGGAACCCTTTGGAGCGGAGGAAGAGTTTGGTCAGAAGGAAAAAGAGCTATTAACAAGATTCGCCCTGGCAAGCAATGCAACGGTTCAGATGGAAAACGACGGAACCATGACCATCATGGGCAATCCAACCGAAAAAGCCATTATGAGGCTGCTTCACGAAAAAGGCTTATCAAAGCAAAGTATTTCTGAGCAGTTCCGTCTGGTGGGAGAGATTCCATTCTCATCAGAACGTAAGATGATGACCATTGTTTTAGAGGATACTTCCGGTGGATATATCATTTTGACCAAGGGTGCTTTGGACCGCCTGCCTCTTCATAAATTTGATGAGAGAATGGAAGAAGCAGTTTCTCATGTTCATGAGCTGTTTGCGAAAGAAGCCCTACGAGTACTTGCCCTTGGAATCAGACATGTGGATGAGATGCCGGATATGGATAGACCAGAGGAAATCGAACGGGAGCTTACCCTTTGCGGACTCATTGGATTAATTGACCCGGCAAGACCGGAAGCGGCTCAGGCTGTGGAACGGGCTAAGATGGCAGGAATCAGGACCATTATGATTACTGGAGACCATGCAGTGACTGCCAGTGCCATTGCAAAGAACATCGGAATTCTTGGAGAAAATGAAAAGGTATTAACCGGACAGCAATTAAAGGATATGTCTGATGAAGAGCTTTGCCGTGATATCCATCATTACTCCGTGTATGCCAGAGTATCTCCTGAGGATAAGATCCGTATTGTAGAGGCATGGCAGGAGAATGGAGAAGTGGTTTCCATGACCGGGGATGGTGTCAACGATACTCCGGCATTAAAAGCCGCTGACGTTGGCGTTTCCATGGGACGTACTGGAACAGAAGTAGCAAAGAGCGCTTCTGATATGGTATTAACCGATGATAATTTTGCAACGATTATCGATGCGGTATCCGAAGGACGAAATGTATATTCTAATATCCGAAAGACGATTTACTTCCTTTTGGTCTGCAATATTTCTGAGATTGTTATTATGCTGGTAGCTCAGCTAAGGGGCTGGGGAATCCCGGTCACCCCTATTATGCTTCTTTTGGTCAACGTACTGGGAGATGGTATCCCTGGACTTTACTTAGCTAGGGAACGTTCTGACCCACGTCTTATGGACCGTGAACCTATACGCAGAGATGAAGGCTTCTTAAGCGGTGGTCTTTTAACGGTTATCATACAGCAGACCATAGCCTGTTCCGCAGTGGTACTGATTGGATATTATATCGGAACCTTCCGGGTGCTTCCGGGAAACCTGGGACCATCTCAGGCAGTAGGTCAGACGGTTGCTTTCTTAATCTTAGGCTGGACCTCAATTCTTCATTTGTTTACGGTCCGCAGCAGAAAATCCATCTTTAAGAGAACTCTTAGGGATAATCCTCCGGTGGTCTACAGCACCATGGCTATGATTGCCGTATTCAGCTTCCTGGCGGCGGTACCTTCCGTTGGAAAAATCTTTGATTTAACAGCAATTGGCGGATATCACTGGCTGATTGCAGCAGGACTTTCCCTGATTCCTACCATCGTCGCTGAGATTGGAAAATTCATTGACAACCAGACTAACATTCGTGAGATTCGTGAATACAGACATCGTGTGATCCGTCATAAGATCAGAAGGGATGATAGTTTTTAAATAAAAAGTATCCAGACACCAGTAACGGGGTCCGGCTCATTTTTAAGAGCCGGGCCCTTGTTTCATTTTTATTATGATACATAAGGATTCATGGAAAGGAATAAGATAAAACAAGGAAAAATAGTAGATGGAATGACAGATGTTAAATTATCTTTGGGCGTTTATGATCCTTGTTGGGATCTTATGGGGAGCATTTCAGGGGAATTTAAGCGCGGTAACAGACGGTGCTTTAAATTCCGCAAAAGAAGCAGTCATGTTAAGCATAACCATGCTGGGAATCATGTCCTTTTGGACCGGAATTATGGAAATTGGGCAAAAGTCCGGCCTTATTGAGAAAATGTCAAAAAAAATGGGACCAATCCTACGATTTCTGTTTCCAAGAATCCCGGAGGACCACAAATCTCTTGCTTACATAGCTACCAATATCATCGCCAATATCTTAGGTCTTGGCTGGGCGGCCACTCCGGCTGGGTTAAAGGCAATGGAAGCTTTAAATGAGTTAGAGGATGACAGAAGGAAAGAGGAGAGCCAGGGAAAAAGAAAAGGGAAGAGAAAGCCTGTGGCAGAGGGAACTGCGAACAATGAGATGTGCAATTTTCTGATTCTTAACATTTCCTCCCTCCAGCTGATACCCGTTACCATGATTGCCTACCGGAGCCAGTATGGAAGTATTAATCCCACGGCCATTGTAGGTCCTGCACTTGCGGCCACCTTATTCTCTACTCTGGTTGGTATTGCAGCATGTAAGATTCTGGACAGATGATACGGTTAAATGATTACCACCCTCCTTTGCGGCGAGTTGGCAGGGGTAGTTCTAAAAAGTACAATCAAGGCAAAATAAACAGGTAAATAAGTTAAAATAGCGACAGATCGTATAAACGTGTGCCCCAAAAGGAGAGGAAGCTATGAAAAGGAAGGTTAAAGAAGTAGTCAGCCTGGCACTGGCAGCAGGTCTGGTGGTAGGATTGATTGCAGGCTGCAGCACAGGCAAAGAAAGTGGAAGCGCAGAAGGAAAGAAACAAGTGACCCTGACCTTTGGAAGCCATCAAAGTGGACTTCCCACCTCTGGAATTGTTCAGGAGCTTGCAAAAGACTTTGAGAGCGAAACAGGGATTAAGATTGATTTTCAGATTTCTCCTGATGCTCAGTGGAGGGATTTAATCAAAGTGAAACTGGATTCCGGAGAGGCTCCTGATATTATTTGTGTAGATACTCCCATTGGTCTGGCCTCCAGCCTTCATATGGACCAGTACTGCCCAGAGCTGACAGACCAGCCATGGGTGAGCCGAATCGAAAAAACAACACTTGCAGCCGTTAGCGTAAAGGATAAGGTTTATGGAATTACATTTCCAGGGGCTAAAATGTATTTCTATCTGTATAACAAGGATATTTTTAAGAAACTGGGATTGTCCGTTCCCACTACATATAAAGAATTTTTAAGTGTCTGCCAAACACTTAAGGAAGCAGGATACACCCCCATTTATGAAGCGACCACCAATGGCTGGCATCAGGTGCTTCCTCTATTTGAAACCGGTGGCTTGTGGCTCAATCAGGACCCTGATATGTATGAGAAGTTAAATGAAAACAAGATAGATCTCGATGGAATTCCCTCCCTTTTAAACATTATTAAGCAGCTTGATGAATGCGCAAAAGCTGGTTACTTTGGGGCTGATTACTTAAGCAATGCATGGGAGAATGCAAAGGAAGCCATGGCAACAGAACGTTGTGTCATGACCGTTGCAGAGCTGGGATTTCGCGGACAGATAGAAAAGGAATATCCGGATTTTAAAGCAACGGAAAAATTAGGAGCGTTTGTTATGCCATGGGGAGACAATCAGGAAATAGGTGTGAACCCTGCAAGCAATGCTTACTTCATTAATAAAGACAGCAAATACATCGAAGAGGCAAAGCAGTTCTTTGATTTTCTGGCAAGACCTGAGAACCTGCAAAAGCGGCTTGATGGGCAGCCAGAGTTAAGTGCTCTTTGCTGGCCGGAGATAACAAGTAAATATACCAAAGAGGATCAGGCCTTTCTGGATTCCTTAAAAAAGGCAAATGTTGTGCAGACTTCGGTTAATTATATTGACAGCCAGTGGATGGATGTAGGAAAGGACTTAGAGTCCATGTATACAGGTGCTATGACACCGGAAGAGGTTTTAAAGACCATTATGGAACGGCGTATAGAGCAGGCAAAGCTGCAAAAGGACCCGGGCTGGGTAAAATAGCCCTAAAGCTGTGCCTTAAGATGAGTACAGGAAGGAGGAAATGATGAACCGGAATAAATTATATCCCTGGTATTTTGCCGGAGGAGCTGCCTTACTCTTTTTCCTGCTGTGTTTTGTACCAGGTATTTTAGGAATTGCTTTTTCTTTCACCGATTGGAATAATTTCAGCAGTGAGATTCATTTTGTGGGCCTTGCCAATTATAAAGCAGTCTTTCTGAATAACTCTGAATATTTGAAATATATAAGCAATACCCTCTTATTTACGGTTGTTACAACAATCATGAAAACAGTGGCAGGTATGGCCCTGGCACTCTTACTGACCCAGGAATTTATCCGGTTTAAGAATTTTCACCGAATGGTTATTTTTTCCCCTCAGGTTATGTCTTATCTGGTTGCAGGGCTGGTATTTCGAAGCATGCTCCATCCCACAACCGGCTTTTTAAATAATTTGTTGCGAAGCCTTTCCCTTGACTGGCTGGCAAAAAACTGGCTGACGGATTTGCATCTGGTCTTTCCTACTGTCATGGCCGTAGATACCTGGAGGGGCATGGGATACATTATGGTGGTGGTAATTGCCGGGCTCTTATCGGTTTCCCCAGAATATTATGAGGCAGCCAGCATAGATGGTGCCAGCTTCTTTCAGAAATTCAAATCCATTACACTGCCATTGTTAAAGCCTGTTCTTATTAATGTTACAGTCCTTAATGTGACTTATGGATTAAGGGTATTTGACATGATTTATTCCCTTACCAATGGCGGTCCGGGTAATGCCACCGGCGTTATCAATACGGCTGTTTACAAGGAATTTTCCAAAGGCAATCTGGCCATGGGAACGACCTTATCAAGCATCCTGTTTCTTGTGGTTCTTAGTTTGCTCTATTTTATTATTAAGTCCATGGAACAAAGGGAGGTGGAGGGGTAATGGGAAAGACCAGAAAAGTCATAGGCTGTATGCTGGGCAATCTGGTGGCAGTGCTGACCAGTCTTATTGTCATCATACCTTTGGTTGTTTTGTTTTTAAATTCCTTTAAGACAGCCGGTGAGGCAAACAAGATGACTTTATCCCTTCCTAAAGAATGGATGTTTGAAAACTATGGAAAAGTCATTGAACAGGGAAAACTGCTTTCTTCCTTCTTTAATGGACTACTGTATGCAGTGTTCAGCGTAGTAATTGTAGTGATTCTGGTGTCAGCGGCTGCCTTTGTGATCTCAAGAAATCCAAAAGGTATCAACCGGTTTCTCTATTATTTCATCATCTCAGGAATAGCATTGCCTATCAATAACGTAGCACTTATGAAGGTCCTTCAGGTGCTTCATCTGGTCAATACTCAGCTGGGAATCATACTGCTTTATGCAGCCATTAACATCCCCTTAAGCCTGTTTCTGACCTATGGATTTATAGGAACCATCCCCAGAGAACTTGATGAAGCTGCCGTGATAGATGGCTGTAGGCCTGGTCAGTTATTTATCAGGGTAATAGCACCCTTAATGAAGCCTATTGTATCGACCTTATTTGTTCTTGACTTTATGGATGTTTGGAATGATTTTACCATGCCTTTGTATTACCTTAATAATTCCAGAAAATGGCCCATGACCCTGGCGGTCTATAATTTCTTTGGTGCCTTTGAGTATTCCTGGAATCTGGTGGCAGCTGATATTATACTTACCCTGGCTCCAGTGCTGGTGGTATTTATTATTGGGCAGAGATATATTGTAGGCGGCGTTTCCGCGGGTTCCGTAAAGGGATAAAAAGGCTTAAAAATAGGATGCCGCACCAAAATATTGTGCGGCATCCTATTTATAATCATTAACTGCTTATTTGGTCTTAAAGGAACAGTTTACTACATTTGCTCCTACGATAACGTCTTTGTTCTTTCCGCCGTTGGAGATACATCCGCTAAAGTTGTGCTTACCGGAGTTTGGAGCCTTGGGGAAGTTAAAGTTTACGTTATTGTTGTTTCCGGTACAGTTCTTAAGGGTAACTGCTCCGGTATTGTTGTTCTGGTCAAAGCCTCTTGCCTTGTTGCCGGTTGCAACGCAGCCTTCCAGATAATGATTGTCAGCTGTGAAATTACCGCCAACCTTAAAGCCCTGTCCATTGCCATCGTACTTTCCGTTGTAGGAAGCTTCACAATTGTATAATTTTACAGCATTTCCTGCAGAGTAGAAGTCAAATCCGTCATCGGAGTTGTTTAAAGCGATACAGTTCCTAAACACGTTTCCAGGTCCAATGCTTAATTTGGCTGCAAAACCGTCTGCATTCTCGCCGTTTGTTTTCTTGTCATAGTTATAGGTGGAGGTAACCTTAGTGATCGTATTGTTAGATGCGCCATTGCTCATCTGAAGACCGGTATCTCCGCATTTTGTAATAAAGCAGTCTTTTACCTGGTTATTGTTGCCGCTGATGTGGATGCCGTTATCTCCGGCATTCTGAATGGTCAGGCCTTCAATATACCAGTAATCTCCTGTGATCTGGAAGCCACGGGAGCTGTCTGCGTATGGCTGGCTGGAGAAATCCACCACTGGCTTCTGTCCATTGTAGTTTACAATCTTAATGGGAGCGCTGGAGCTTCCCTTGGCACTCAGCTTAAAGGTAGTGGAAGAGGAATGGGTTCCTCCCATTAAGTAAATCGTGGTGCCTGCGGAGGCTTTTGAAATGGCCTTGTCAATGGTCTTATAGGGCTTGTCCGCGGACTGACCGCTGTTGGAATCGTTGCCGCTCGTGGATACATAAAACGAAGATGCAGCGTTTGTAGTAAGCGGGCCAAAGTAAGCTAAACTTGCCACCATAAAACAGGTTGTGATGATACCGATAATGCTTTTTCTTTTTCTCATATAATTACCCCTTTCTTTATATCTAGATTCCTGGCCAGTTATTTGGTCCGGAAGATCCAGCTTAAAAATCACAAACCTGGAAAGTTAAGAATCACAAAGAAGCAGATGTTTGTGCATTATATATAAATTTATATTAGGTTATTTACAAACGGTTGTCAATAATTAAATGTAAAATCTTGCCAATTATGCAAAAATGGAATACATATGTTAAAAAAGCGTAAAAAACACGAAAAAAGCACGGAAAGATATCTGTTTTTAACAAATACCGTTCCGTGCTCTAAATGGAGCTGTTTCTTTAGGAAGAAACCTGATCCTTGTATTCTTTTAATGCCTGGGAAAGCTGATCCGGACAGGACGTAGGACGAAATCCACACTGAATTCCTTCCAGTCGCTTAATCGCCTCATCCACATCCATTCCTTCCACAAGCCTGGATACGCCCTGAGTATTTCCTGAGCAGCCGCCGACGAACTGAACCTTAACTACTTTGTGGTCTTCTACTTCAAAACTGATTTCCTTGGAACAAACGCCTCGTGTTTTATAATTCATGATTGGTACCTCCAACTCCTTATGCCTGTTACGTGTAAACAAACTAAATTATAGTCAAACCGTGAGGTGGTGTCAATAGCGCTTTTCAAACAGGAATAAAGACGCTATAATATATATAATAGAAGAAATACAATAAAAGGAGGAATCATATGTTAGGAATCATCGGAGCCATGGATGTGGAAGTGGCAGAAGTAAAAAAATCCATGGAGAACGTAACCGTAAAGACCATCGCAGGTATGGATTTTTATAAAGGAATTTTAAAAGGAAAAGAAGCCGTTGTGGTACGCTGCGGGATTGGAAAGGTGAATGCAGCCATCTGTACCCAGATTCTTGTAGATCAATACCAGGTGAGCGCAGTGATCAATACAGGAATTGCAGGATCACTGAAGAATGAAATCAACATTGCAGATGTAGTCCTTTCCACGGATGTGGTACATCATGATATGGATGCAACCGGCTTTGGTTATCCTGCCGGACAGATCCCACAGATGAAAGAATTCTCTTTTGCGGCTGACGAGGGGCTTCGAAAACTGGCTTATGATTGTTGTAAGGAAGTTAATCCTGAGATTGGAGTTTTCATTGGAAGAGTAGTTTCAGGGGATCAGTTTATTTCCGACAGGGTTAAAAAAGAGTGGATTTCAAAAACTTTTGGGGGTGCATGTACGGAAATGGAGGGGGCTGCCATAGCCCAGGCTGCATACTTAAACCATATCCCATTTTTAATTATCAGAGCGATCTCAGACAAGGCGGATGACAGCGCAGATATGGACTATAGCGAGTTTGAACCGCTGGCTGTGAAGCACTCCGTAAACCTTATTTTAGCCGTTGCACAAAGGGTTTCATATTAAGTTCAGAATCGAATCCTGGCAGGATTTGACGAACGATTCTAGGCTCTCTCATCTTCCCAAAGCCTTTCCGGGTGTTTATAATAAACCTATCACCCGGGGAGACCGGGCAAGAAAGGGGAGCTATTATTATGCTGGAATTTTTACAGACAGGCAAAGCGTTATACGTGCTCGCAGCATTTTGCGGTATTGGTGTTATCACCAGATGGCTGACACGTAACCTCTACAAAAGATTGATTAAAGAATCAGATAACCTGACACTTACGAAGAATAAGAGTCTTCGTGCCTTTAAGCAGAAGACGGAATCTACATATCAGTTAAACCAGGGTATCCCAAGAATCAAGCCTTATCTGGAGCGCCAGATGTATGAATTCAAATGTATGGGAGTCACACTCCACGGCTGGAACATATTCTCCAATCAGATGACACTGTGGTGTTTTCTGGTAGGCGGCGGTGCAGCCTTTGCTTCCTATTGGTATCGTACGGATCCGTACTATATCGTATTATATGGTTCCGTTGGAATTATGGCAGGACTCTTTACTATATTGGTAGAGCATGGCGCAGGAATTTCAGAAAAACGAATGCAGCTGTTTGCGGCACTTGATAACTATCTGGAAAATATCCTGATTTACAGGCTGGACCAGGAAAGAGATGATTTAGATGCAATGTCGGGTCCGCATTTGGAGCCTCGTGAAAATATAAGATCCATTTACTCCCAGGGAGGGAGAAATGCTGTAGAAGCAACCCAGGAGACCGAGTCAAAGCCGGATCGAAGAAGTGGACGGCAGAGACTAAAATCGGAGCGGCCGGAAAAACCAGTAAGAAACCGTCAGGTTGCCCAAATGGAGCAGTATGCCGATGAAATTGGTCCTCAAATGGAAAAGGTGGACAAGAAGTCCTCGGAGGCAGTGGGTTCCAGACGGGATGTAGATTATTTGAAACGAAGTCTGGAGCAGATTGCGGCAAGCCGGGAAAAGGAGAGAACCAGCCGGGCAGGAGAGGACTGGCTTAAGGATTTAAATCCCGAAGAATTAAAGTTAATTGGAGAGATTCTTCAGGAATATCTGACGTGAACATTTGGCAGCCCCAGGAAAATCATGTCGCAAATGGATGAACTTTATGATATAATTTCCCTAAACAGGCAGTCAGCAACCTGAACATAAGGAAAAAGGAGATATGGGCAATGGGAAATATAGTTTTTGATTATTCCAAAGCATCCGGCTTTGTTTCAGCAGAAGAGATGGAAAACATGAAATCTGCAGTTATGTGTGCCAGAGACACTTTAACGAGCAAATCCGGAGCAGGCAATGATTTTCTAGGCTGGATCGATCTTCCGGCAGATTATGATAAGGAAGAGTTTCATAGAATAAAGAAAGCTGCAGAAAAGATCAAAAGTGACTCTGACGTACTGTTGGTCGTTGGAATTGGCGGCTCCTATCTTGGGGCTAGAGCAGCCATTGAATTTTTATCCCATAGTTTTTATAATGTTTTACCAAAAGGTTCACGTAAAACTCCGGAGATCTATTTTGTTGGAAACAGCATCAGCAGCAAATACATCCATGATTTAAAGGATGTGCTGGAAGGAAAAGATTTCTCCGTAAATATTATATCCAAGTCCGGCACCACGACGGAGCCTGCCATCGCTTTCCGTGTGTTTAAGGATATGTTGATTGAAAAGTATGGCCGTGTGGAGGCAAATAAAAGGATTTATGCCACCACAGATAAGAAGAAAGGAGCCCTTAAGAATCTGGCAGACCAGGAAGGTTATGAGACTTTTGTGGTGCCCGATGATGTAGGAGGCCGCTTCTCTGTACTCACTGCCGTAGGACTTCTTCCCATTGCGGTATCTGGCGCTGACATAGACCGGCTGATGGAAGGAGCAAACGATGCGAGAATCGCTGCCAAAGAAACTCCCTATGAGTCAAACGGCGCGCTTCAGTATGCAGCTGTACGCAATATCCTTCTTAGAAAGGGCAAGACCGTTGAGATCGTTGCCAATTATGAACCAAGCCTTCATTATGTATCCGAGTGGTGGAAGCAGCTCTTTGGAGAGAGTGAAGGAAAAGACCAGAGAGGTATTTTTCCGGCTGCCGTGGATTTGACCACAGACCTCCACTCTATGGGACAGTTTATTCAGGATGGGGCAAGAGTTATGTTTGAAACCGTACTGAATGTCCAGGAATCTCCTGCAGAGATTCTTTTAAAGGAAGAAGAAGTGGATACAGATGGCATGAACTATCTGGCTGGAAAAAGCGTTGACTTTGTCAACAAGAGTGCCATGAACGGTACCATTTTGGCCCATACCGACGGCCATGTGCCGAATCTGGTCATTGATATTCCAAAACAGGATGCATACAGCTTAGGCCAGCTCTTTTATTTCTTTGAGTATGCCTGCGGGGTCAGCGGATATCTTCTTGGTGTAAATCCGTTTAACCAGCCAGGTGTGGAGAGCTACAAAAAGAACATGTTCGCACTGTTAGGGAAACCTGGTTTTGAGAAGGAAAGAGAAGAACTGTTAAAGCGATTATAAGGTATATGAATCTAATACCGGTGTTTCGGCCTGAGCCTTTTGAGGTTCGGTTCGGGGCACCGGATTTTTCATGTTATCTTATTTTCTTAAGCAATCGTTTAACAAAACTTAATTAGGAAATAAGTGTAAGTTATGATATTATGGAGGAGTATCAAAAAAACATATATTTATGGAGGAAGATATGAAAAAGACATTAACCATGTTACTTGCTTTTGCAATGGCATTCTCTGTGACTGCCTGTGGAGGAGCAAAGAGCGCAAAGACCATTTATGATGAGGCAACCAAGAAGACCTCAGAACTGACATCTATGGATGTTACTTCCACAGTCAATACAGAGATGACTCAGGGAGAGCAAAAAACAGACATGAAGATGAATCTGGATATGAAGATTGCTGATATCAATACGGAATCCATGAGATATTCCGCTTCCGGTACCACATCTGTCATGGGCCAGGATCTTGATATTTCCATGTATTACGAAAACGGATATTACTATATGACCTCCATGGGTCAGAAGATCAAATATGCCATGGATTTAGATAAGATGATGGAACAGGTAAAGCAGAGCACAGAAGGTGCAAGCCTGGATTCTTCTTATATGAAGGATATCACTGCGAAGAAGGACGGAGACAATCAGGTTATTACCTTTACCGTTGATGCGCAGAAGATGGATACCTATGTAAAGGATTTAATGAGCCAGATGGGAACTGATTTAGATGGCGTTACTTATAGCATCAAGGAAGTAAAGGGTGAGGCTACCGTTAACAAAGACGGTTATTTTTCAAAGTCAAAGATCAACATGTCTTTGGAAATGACAGCTCAGGGAGAAACCATTTCCATGGTTATGGATACCGACGCTGTTTATAACAACCCAGGCCAGGCTGTAGAGGTTACAGCACCGGATTTGGAAGGCTATACAGAAGTCGATCCAAGTGCTCTGGGTGGTCAGTAATCAATAAAAAAAGGCTGTCGCACATGCTGCGACAGCCTTTTATTCTTCAATGACCTGGATTTCCAAAAAGTCAAATTCTATATGCTCTATAAAATTATCCTGGGTGAATCTGGCTTTGGAGTGTTTTTTGAACTCCTGAATAGTGGCATCAAGCCACATGGGTTTTCCAAGATCAAACTGGTAGCAGATCTCTTCCAGAGCGTTAAATACCATAGTTGTCCGAGAAAGGTTGTAATCAGGATTGCAAATAACAGTATCCTTAAGGACCCTTGTATCTTTGATTAATTTTGCCCATATGCGAAACATAACAAATTATCCCTTCTAAATGCAGAGGCTAAAACCCTTTGTTTTCGTGATGAAACGATTATAACATTGTCTGAGGAAAGAGTGCAAGGAGGAAAATGACGGACATTGTAAAACAGTGAAATATATGATAGAATCTTGATAGGAAAAACCCAAGGAGGGAGACTTAAGATGGCACAACCCATTACGGATCAGGTTGGTTTTCTTGGAGAGGCCTGCAGAGCCGTCCAGGAGCTGTCTGCAAGCAGGAATCTGCTGGAAGAGTTCCATCAGGAGAAGAGACATCTGGAAAAGGAGCTGGAAGCAGAACGAAAGGCAGTGGCAGATGATATCAGCCTTACGATCAAAGAGAGAATTGAAGAGATCGAGGGCACATATGACAAAGAGATTGCCAGGGAGCAGGATGCTCTAAGGAAGGTAAGGAGCAAACGGGAAAAGGCCAAGAATCAGGGAATCAAGGAACGGATATTAGAGGAGACAGAGGAGCTTAAAGACAACAATAAAGAGCTGAGACAGCAGATGAAAGATGTGTTCCGGCAGGAGAGAGTTCCCGGCTTTTGTAACAGCCGGCTTTATTATGCCCTTTATATGCCTGGCGGTTTTCGGGAATGGCTCTTACTCATTACCACGTTTCTGATATTTTTTCTGGCCATTCCATCAGGAATTTATTTTCTGCTACCAGAAAAAAAGCTATATTATTTAATTGGAATCTATTTTTTGACTATAGTTATCGTTGGGGGCATTTACATCCTTATTTATAACAGGACGAAGATGAGACACCTTACTGCCTTAAGAAAAGGCAGGACTATCAGGGACCTTATTAAGACCAACGACCGGAAGATGAAGGTCATCATCCATTCCATTAAAAGGGACAGGGATGAGGCAGTTTATAATCTGGAAAAGTATGATGATGAGATCGCAAGGATTGAGCAGGAACTATCAAGTATCATGGAGAAGAAAAGGGAAGCCCTTAACACCTTTGATAAGGTTACAAAGACTATTATATCTGACGAAATCGCAGATGGAAGAAAAGACATCATATCAAAGCTTACGAGGGAATTTGAAGAGGCTCTGGCGAATGGGAAAGAGGCTGAGATCCGGGTAAAGGAGCAAACACTCTTCATCAATGACAATTATACTTCTTATATCGGTAAGGAGTTCATGATACCGGAACGCCTTGATGAACTGGCTGATATGATTCGAATGGGTAAGGCTGCCACCATAAGTGAAGCCAAGGCCCTTTATAAGAGCCTTAAGGAATAAAATGAAGGTGCAGGAAAACGCGCGGATGCGGTTGTTTCCTGCACTATTTTTTTGCGATTTTTCCATGACGGTGGAGTGAATAATTCCATAAATCACGGCTTATAATAGAACAGAGAAAATAAGGACAGCAAGGCAGGATATTATGAAATTATGGGAAAGAATTGCGATCCGGAGCAACCGGGACGTTTTTTATTATGACACAAAGCATTCCTTTGAAGCAGAGGACTTTGCTTCCAGACTATACGATATGATCAGTATGGAAATGGAAAATAAGAAGGCAACAGGAGTCCTTTTTTTGTGCATCGGCACCGACCGTTCCACGGGAGACAGCCTTGGGCCCTTAATCGGTTACAAGCTAAAAGAAAAAAGACTGGAGTTTTTAGAGGTCATTGGGACTTTAGAGCGTCCGGTACATGCCATGAATCTTGAGACCTACCAGACCATTCTTCGCTTAAGATATCCAAACTATGTGATTGTTGCAGTGGATGCCTCCGTTGGCAATATGGAGCACATCGGCTATGTGACTCTTGGCAGAGGAGCACTAAAGCCCGGTCTTGGAGTGAGCAAAGAGCTTAGATCGGTGGGAGACATTTTCATTACCGGAATTGTTGGAAGCTGCAGCAATTATGACCCTTTAATGCTCCAAAGTATCAGACTTTCCATCGTTATGAGAATGGCTGACTGCATCAGCCATAGTATTTATCTTGTCGAAAAGTTATGGGAGAACACGTCCATGCTTTGACATGATTTTCGCCTATTGTATGCTATGATGCACTGGATTATAAAGAATAGCGGGGTGAGCCAATGGGTGAATTATACAATCCGTACCCGAAGCTGCCGAAGAACATCAGGCAGATCGGGGAGCGGGATCAGATCGTAAAGCTATATGTCGAGGATTATGTCAATACGTATTTAAAACGTCTGTATCCTGTCGGAGGACAAGGGCTGCGGGTAGGCTTACTGCTTGGCAGTATGGAGCTTAATGATGGAACGCCTTATATCTTCATAGATGGTGCTTTGGAGATGGAGGATGTGACAGAAGCAGGAAAGGTAGCATTTACCGAGATTTCCTGGAAAAAAGCCTATCAGAACATGGAGCAGCTTTTCCCAAAGAGATCCATTCAGGGCTGGTTTTTATGCGGCAGTCCCGGAGACGATTTAACTCCTTTAAATTTCTGGAAACAACATATTCAGTATTTTGAAGGCACCAACAAGTTGATGTATTTAAGCAATGGAATCGAAGGAGATGAGACAGTTTACATAACTTCAGAAGACGGATTTTACAAGCTCCAGGGCTATAGTATATATTATGAGAGAAATCAGATGATGCAGGATTATATGGTTCTGCGAAAGGATGTAAAACGTATCGAAACCGATACAAATGATAAGGTAATTGAAGAATTCCGCAAGCGAATGGACGAACATAAGGATGAAGCAACGGACAGGCATCAGACCGCCGGGCTTCTCCGGGGCATGTGCACTGCCATGTCAGTCGTCATAGTAGCTGGCGGAATTGTTATGTTTAACAACTATGAACGGATGCAGAACATGGAAAGCGTCATTGTATCTGCCATTCCGGCTAAGGCCGAACAAATATTAGGAGGTGTCCAGAAAAAAGGGGGAAAAGTAGAACCAGGTGTCATTGTAGAAACGGTGGAAGCCGGCGTTTCTCCTACAACGGCAGTGAATAAGGAGACCATGTCAAACACTCCGCCAGGGACACAGGCAGGAGAAAGTCAGACACCCACAGAAGCCGCGGTAAGCCCGGAGGCGGTGGAAGGTCAGGCAAAGCCGGAGGAGACAAAGGAAAGCCAGGCCAGTGCAGAGACGAAAAAGGCACCGGAAGAGACAAGTGCAGCTTCCGCGGAAACGACCAAGGCTCCTGCCGGTGAAAGCAACGCACAAAAAGAGACCAGTGCGCCTCCGGCTCAGACCAAGGAAGCGTCAGCAGCAGGAGCCAAGGTCCATGTGGTGCAGGAAGGAGAGACGCTTTACGGAATCAGCCTGGCAGAATACCATACGGTAAATAAGCTAAAGGAAATCTGTGAGCTCAATGGATTGGAGGATGAAAATAAGATTGTAGCAGGTCAGAAATTACTGCTTCCGTAGAAAAAAAGAATGCTTTTCTCATAAAAATGATGTATACTACAACTATATATGGGCATTTTTAGGAGAAAACTGCATGAGCGAATGGAACTCAATGAACAGAGAGATTAAAAAAAACCAGCTTCGTCGTCAAATCGTTCAAACGTCCGTAAGTAATGACGAATCCAGTGAAGAGATAATAAAAAAAGCCCGTACTAAGGTAAGGAAGAAGAGGCTTAGGATTTTTCTTGTGGTGTTTGGATTGCTGGCAGCAGGCGGAATCGGTGCGTTCCAGTATTTCAGCTTATACCATTATACGAATTACGGTATTGTATGGTCAAAAGAGCTGAACGAGGGAAGCTATGAGGGATATTTGGACTTTGGCTCCAATGTGCTGAAATATAGCAGAGATGGCGCGTCCTATCTGGATGCCCAGGGAAAGGAAGTCTGGATTCAAAGCTATGAGATGAAATCTCCCAGGGCAGTGGTAAGCGGAGATTATGCGGCCATTGCCGATTTGCAGGGCAATTCCATCTATATCTTTGATAAGGCAGGAAAAACCGGGGTCGCCACCACGGTCCTTCCCATTGTAAAAGCAACCGTATCCTCCCATGGAGTGGTGGCTGCCATTTTGGAGGATTCCGCCGCCAATTACATATATTTTTTCAAGCAGGACGGATCAGCCCTTGATGTGAAGATCAAGGCCCTTTTAGGAGGGGATTCCGGTTACCCGGTAGATATCAGCTTATCTCCCGATGGAACCCAGCTTATGGGGGCCTATGCCTATTTAAAGAACGGTACCTTAAATGGAAGGGTAGCGTTTCATAACTTTGCGGAGATTGGAAAAAGCGTACCGGACAGGCTGGTGGGAGGCTTTGATGAGCCTTATGACGCAGCCTTAGTCGCCCAGGTGCATTTCCTTGATGATACCTATTCCTGCGCATTTGCAGACAACAGCGTGTCGTTTTACTCCACCAGGAATGCTCTTTCTCCGGAACTGGTCAAACAGATTCCAATCAAAGAGGAGATTAAGAGTGTATTCTATTCCAAAAAATACGTAGGCCTCATTGTGGACAACCCTGAGGGGGAGAATCCCTACCGCCTGGAAGTTTACAGGCCTGATGGAAAGCAGGTTTTTTCCAGAGTGTTCCAGTATCAGTATACCAATGCTGATATTGACGGGGAACATGTATTTCTGTATAATGAGGATTCGTGCAGAGTCTATAATATGTCCGGCAGGCTAAAATTTTCCGGCACATTTGATTTTCCGGTAACTAAGATCCGAAACGGAAGGTTTCCCAATACCTTAATCGTTACGGGTCCCAAAAATATGAAAGAAATAAGATTACAAATAGGAGGACAATACCAATGAGCAACGTCGAAACCATGTCAATCAATGCAATCCGCATCCTATCTGCAGATGCGATCCAGAAAGCCAATTCCGGACACCCCGGACTCCCTTTAGGTTGTGCATCCGCGGCTTATGAATTATGGGCAAACCATTTAAACCATAACCCGGCTGATCCTGACTGGAAAAACAGGGACCGTTTTGTGTTATCAGGAGGCCATGGTTCCATGCTATTGTATTCCCTGCTTCACTTGTTTGGATACGGAAATCTCTCCAAAGAGGATTTAATGAATTTCCGCCAGCTTGGTTCCAAAACACCGGGACATCCGGAGTATGGTCATACGGTTGGCGTAGAAGCAACCACAGGACCTCTCGGTGCAGGTATGGGTATGGCAGTTGGTATGGCAATTGCGGAAAGCCATCTGGCATCTGTATTCAATAAGGACAATTACCCGGTGGTAGACCATTACACCTATGTTCTTGGCGGAGATGGCTGTATGATGGAAGGAATCTCTTCTGAAGCATTTTCCCTGGCAGGCACCTTAGGTCTTTCCAAGTTAATCGTTCTATACGATTCCAACCAGATTTCCATCGAAGGAAGCACTGACATCGCATTTACCGAGGATGTACAAAAACGCATGGAGGCGTTCCATTTCCAGACTATTACCGTAGAAGACGGCAATGATTTAGGAGCTATCGCCCGCGCCATTGAAGAGGCGAAGGCAGATACCGAGCGTCCATCCTTTATCACCATCAAGACCCAGATCGGCTTTGGCTGCCCGGCAAAGCAGGGAAAAGCAAGTGCCCATGGAGAGCCTCTTGGTGCGGATAACATCACTGCTTTAAAGGAGAATTTAGGCTGGCCATCCACAGAGCCATTCTTTGTACCGGAAGAGGTATACAGCCACTATAAGAAGCTGGCTGAGGAAAAGGCTGAAACAGAAGCTGCATGGAACGTGATGTTTGCAGCCTACTGTGAGGAATATCCGGAGATGGAAACATTATGGAATGCCTACCATGATCCAGATGGCACAGAAAAAGCCATTGAAGCCTGCGCTGATTTCTGGAAAAAGCCAGAGAAAGCAGATGCTACCAGAAATATTTCCGGTCAGATCTTAAACCGTGTAAAGAATTATATTCCAAACCTTATTGGTGGTTCTGCAGACCTTGCACCATCCAATAAGACCAATATGTCTGAGGTAGGAGACTACTCCAAAGAGGACAGAAGCGGACGCAACATGCACTTTGGTGTAAGAGAGCTTGGAATGACTGCAATCGGAAACGGTATGCTTCTTCACGGCGGACTTCGTACTTACATTGCTACCTTCTTTGTATTCAGTGATTATACAAAGCCAATGGCACGTTTGGCTTCCCTTATGGGAATTCCTCAGACCTTTGTGTTCACGCATGACAGCATCGGCGTAGGAGAAGACGGACCGACTCATGAGCCAATCGAGCAGCTTGCCATGTTACGGGCAATGCCGAATTTCCATGTGTTCCGTCCTTGTGATGAAACAGAGACAGAAGCAGCCTGGTATTCTGCACTGACCTCCAAAAAGACTCCTACCGGCCTTGTTCTTACAAGACAGAACTTAACTCCAATGCCTGGCAGCAGCAAAGAGGCATTAAAGGGCGGCTATGTGATTGATGACTGCGAAGGAACTCCTGATATCATTCTCATTGCCAGCGGTTCTGAAGTAGAGCTATCTGTTAAGGCAAAAGAGCTTCTCTCTGACCGTAAGGTAAGAGTCGTATCCATGCCTTGTATGGATCTCTTTGAAGAGCAGACCGAGGAATATAAGGAATCCGTTCTTCCAAAGGCAGTAAGAAAGCGCGTGGCAGTAGAAGCCTTAAGTGATTTTGGCTGGGGTAAATATGTTGGTCTTGACGGGGCATACGTGACCATGACAGGTTTTGGCGCCAGCGGTCCTGCAGGACAGTTGTTTGATCATTTTGGATTTACAGCTGAGCGGGTTGCAGAAGTGGCAAAATCCTTATAATATATCCGGCATCTTGATACAAAAGGAAAAGGAGCATAAGGTCATGGGAATGAAATGTATTGGTGTTGACGTAGGCGGTACCTCTGTAAAGATGGGACTTTTTGAGGTTACGGGGGAGCTTTTACACAAATGGGAAGTAGGGACCAGAAAGGAAGAGGAAGGAAGATACATCCTTGATGATGTGGCTGCCTCCATCTTAAAAAAACTGGAAGAGCTTAACATTACCATTGATCAGATCCAGGGGGCCGGGCTTGGTATTCCGGGCCCTGTTCTGCCCAATGGCTATGTGGAGGTCTGCGTCAATTTAGGCTGGCGGGACCGCTACCCGGAACGGGAGCTCAGTGAACTTTTACATGGACTGCCGGTAAAAAGCGCCAACGACGCCAATGTAGCAGCTCTGGGAGAGATGTGGCAGGGCGGTGGAAAAGGCTATCAGGATATTGTTATGGTCACCTTAGGAACCGGAGTAGGTGGAGGCGTGATCATTGACGAGAAGATTGTGTCTGGAAGACATGGTCTGGCTGGAGAAATTGGACATATCCATGTCCGTGGCGATGAGACAGAAACCTGCAACTGCGGCGGCGTAGGCTGCGTGGAGCAGGTCGCAAGTGCGACTGGAATCGCCAGAGAAGCCAGACGTATGATGGAATCAAAGGATACCCTGTCTTCTTTAAGAGGCTATGGCAGTCAGGTCACGGCAAAAAATGTGCTTGATGCAGCAAAGGCAGGAGATCCCCTGGCTCTGGAAGTGATGGAGGTCGTTGGACATTATCTTGGGCTGTGTCTTTCCCAGGTTGCCATGACCGTAGATCCCGAAGTCTTTGTACTGGGCGGAGGTGTGTCAAAAGCCGGTCAGTTCCTCATCGATATCGTAAATAAAAACTATGAAAAATTTACACCTATTTCTAAGAATAAGGGCAGTATTGTTCTGGCGACATTAGGGAATGATGCAGGAATATACGGTGCTGCAAGACTGATCTTGGATTAGGCTATAAACAGAATACCAGATATGGCTGATACGTGATCTTAAAGCCATGTCTGGTATTTTTTTTCGTCCAGTCTTTTCCTTAGCTCTACACTTATTTACAATTTACTAAATTATGATATAATGGGAATACTTCACAAGACGAAACATGGGATGAAATGAGGAGACCCCGGTTGTAGGACAACCAGGGCAATTATGAAAAATCTATGTGCAACTTGACTGATTAACTTATTTATATTGCTGTTTTTCTATACATTTAGTATAAAAAACAGATGTGAACAGGATATGAACGACCTGTAAACAGATTATGAAAAAAGGAGATACCATGGGAGACAACCATAAAAATAGGAAAACTATCGTCATCGGTCATAAAAATCCGGATACGGATTCCATCTGCTCTGCAGTCAGCTATGCGAACCTAAAGCGGATTATAACTGGTGAGGATTATCAGCCGGGACGGGCGGGGAGAGTTAATGAAGAGACCCAGTTCGTACTGAATTATTTCGGTATGGAAGCCCCGGAACTTATAGAGAATGTAAAGACACAGGTTCTGGATATTGAGATCCGGGAGACCAGGGGTGTAAAGAAAAAACTATCCTTGAAAAAGGCCTGGAACCTGATGCAGGAGGCGAACGTAGTCACCATTCCTGCGGTTACCTCTGACGGGATTTTGGAAGGACTGATTACAGTTGGCGATATTGCCAAATCTTATATGAACGTATATGACAGCAGCATTTTATCCAAGGCATGTACCCAGTACTCCAATATTGTGGAGACACTGGAGGGAAGTCTTGTGGTAGGTGATGAGACTGCTTACTTTGATAAAGGAAAGGTTCTGATTGCTGCAGCCAATCCTGATATGATGGAATATTATATCTCGCAAGGGGACCTTGTTATCCTTGGAAACCGGTATGAATCCCAGCTTTGCGCCATTGAGATGGAGGCAGCCTGTATCATCGTCTGCGAAGGTGCTGCTGTTTCCATGACCATCAAAAAGCTGGCTCAGGAACGGGGCTGTACGGTTATGACGACTCCATATGATACGTATACCGCAGCGCGTCTGGTAAACCAGAGCATTCCCATCAGCTACTTTATGAAGACCGAAGGGCTGATTACCTTTGAAGAAGAAGACTATATTGATGAAATTAAAGATGTCATGGCAAGCAAGCGTCACCGTGATTTCCCGGTTCTTGATAAGGACGGAAAATATAAGGGCATGATTTCCCGCCGTAACTTACTTGGTGCAAAAGGAAAACGCCTCATCCTTGTGGATCACAACGAGAGATCTCAGGCAGTAGAGGGAATGGAAAATGCGGAGATTTTAGAGATCATCGACCATCACAGACTCGGCACCGTAGAGACCATCGCACCCGTATTCTTCCGCAACCAGCCGGTAGGATGTACGGCCACCATCGTGTATCAGATGTATCAGGAGAACAATGTAAAGATAGAGCCTCAGATTGCAGGCCTTCTTTGCAGCGCTATTATTTCCGATACCCTGTTATTCCGATCTCCTACCTGTACGGAAGCAGATAAGAAGGCGGCACTTGCCCTGGCTGACATTGCAGGAATTGACGCGGATAAGTATGCTTCCTGTATGTTTGAGGCTGCAAGCAACTTGAAGGGAAAAACAGACGGAGAGATCTTCTATCAGGATTTCAAAAAGTTCTCTGTTGGAAAAATCGCCTTTGGTGTGGGACAGATTACCTCTTTAAATGCAAAGGAGCTGGAAGAGCTGGAAGACCGTATGATTCCATATATGGTAAAGGCGAGAGAAGAGCATGGCGTGGACATGATGTTCTTTATGCTCACCAATATTCTGACAGAATCCACCGTTCTCTTATGCGAGGGCCAGGGGGCAAAACAGATGATCTTAAGAGCCTTCCGAACCGATAACAGGGAAGACGATCAGAAAGAACATGTGGTAAGTCTTCCAGGCGTAGTATCCAGAAAGAAACAGTTGATTCCAAGTATTGTGTTAGCCGTTCAGGGATAAGGAGGCCGGTTGTATGAAAAACCCGGAAAAATCAGGTAAGGTAGAATGGAAGCCTGGAAATATGCTTTATCCTCTTCCAGCTGTTATGGTAAGCTGCCAGAGAGAGGGAGAGAAACCCAACATCATAACCGTTGCCTGGGCTGGTACCATATGCTCCACTCCGGCCATGCTTTCCATATCCGTACGACGGGAACGATACTCTTATGATATTATAAAAGAGACCGGAGAATTTGTAGTCAACCTGGTTTCTAAGGAGTTAGTGAGAGCTGCGGACTACTGCGGCGTAAAATCTGGCAGGGATGTTGACAAATTCGCTCAGATGAGGCTGACGCCCTGCACCTTAAATCATGTCAAAGCTCCTGGAATCGAAGAGAGTCCTGTTTGTCTAGCCTGTAAGGTGGTGGAAGTAAAGCACCTTGGAAGTCATGATATGTTTATCGCCGAGATCTTAGGCGTGACCGTAGATAACCGGTATATGGATGAGAAAAATAAATTTCATTTAAATCAGGCCGGGCTTGTAACCTATTCTCATGGAGAATACTTTGAATTGGGAAAGAAGCTTGGCAGCTTTGGATATTCTGTGAGAAAGACGGATAAAAAGTCCGCCGGCAGGAGGAAACGCAAATGACAGATAAGCGGGATAACATAACACTCATTGGGATGCCGGCCTCCGGCAAAAGTACCATCGGTGTCCTTTTAGCAAAGCGTTTGGGATATTCCTTTGTGGATGTGGATATCGTGATACAGGAACAGGAAGGAAAGCTTTTAAAGGAAATCATTGCAGAACGCGGCGATGACGGCTTTTTAGAGGTGGAGAACCGAATCAACCGGGAGCTTAACGTGTGTAAAAGTGTCATTGCCCCAGGCGGAAGTGTGATCTATGGGAAAGAGGCCATGGAGCATTTAAAGGAAATCAGCATTGTGGTATATCTAAAGCTCAGCTATGAAAGTGTAAAGGAGCGTCTGGGGAATCTGGTAGACCGTGGCGTGGTTTTAAAAGACGGCATGACCCTTTGCGATTTATATCAGGAGAGGGTGCCATATTATGAATCCTATGCAGATATTACCATTGATGAGACAGGTCTTGAAGCAGGAAATATCGTAGATCAGCTGAGAGCCATTATGGAAGAAAAATTTGGGCTTACTACATAAAACCAGGTAAGGCTGATGCATGAATATACAAAAAATAAGTATAAGGCGGAGAAGGAAGTGATAATTCTCCGCCTTATTTTTATGAAACGGGACATACCTTTATAACGAAAATTAGTGGTTCTCAAAAAAGAAGGAAAAGCATATGCATTAGAAAAAGACGCTTTGGGCTTGTAAAGTAATGAATTGCCTTAATTATTTTGTTTCTGCCGGAGCTGTTCTTGACATATATTGAAAAATATAATAATGTTACAAATATTTTTGGACAATAGTGTCTGAGCAGAGGGTTATTCTGTCAGATGCTATTTTTTTAAAATAATTATTAAACATGAGGGGGAACATTCATGAAAAAAAACCTGAAAAAATTAGCAGCAATCAGTTTGGCAGGCATTATGGCCTGGTCTTTGGCCGCATGCGGGAATTCAAAGACAGTATCTCAGGAAACGAAAGATACTGCGGCTAAGGCGGAGACAAAAGAAGGAAGCAGTGAAGCGGGGAAGGTCTTAAATGTACATATTGATGTGGAAGTGGCATCCCTGGATCCACAGATTGCCACCGACGGGACATCTTTTGAAGTCATTGCTGATACCACCGATGGGCTCTATGAGCTGGATGCTGACGGAAACCCTATACCAGCACTTGCAGAAAGCGTAGAGAAAAGCGAAGATGGCCTCACCCTCACCTATCATTTAAGAGATGCCAAATGGTCCAACGGCACTCCGGTGACTGCCAAAGATTTTGTATTTGCCTGGAAGCGGGCCGTTGACCCAAAGACAGCAAGTGAGTATGCATTTATCGTAGGAATCGCAGGAATTAAAAATGCAGAAGCAGTGGCAGCAGGTGAAAAGCCACTGGAGGAGCTTGGAGTCACAGCCGTAGATGACAAGACGTTAAAGGTAGAGCTTGACGTTCCTGTCCCATATTTCGAATCCTTAATGGCATTCCCCACCTTTTATCCGGTGAATCAGGAGTTTTTTGAAAAAACTGGAGATCAGTATGCCTCAACCCCGGATACTCTGTTATCCAACGGACCGTATAAGATCACCTCTTACGAACCGGCGGCTACTACCATTACCCTGGAGAAGAATAAGGACTACTGGGACGCAGATAAGGTAAAGCTTGACGGAATGAAGTATCAGGTCATCAAGGATTCCCAGCAGGCCATTTTGGCATATCAGAATGGGGATTTAGACGTAGTGACCTTATCAGGAGAACAGGTGGAGCAGTTCCAGGCTGACCCTGAATTTAAGAACATCATGGCAGGCTATTTATGGTATCTTTCCCCCAATACCAAGGTGAAGGGGCTTGAAAACTTAAATTTGAGAAAAGCATTGTCTCTTTGTTTTGATAAGGAGGCTGTGTGCACCAATATCTTAAAGGATGGCTCCATTCCTGCTTATTTTGCAGTTCCAACCTTGCTGGCGACTGGCCCCGATGGAAAGGACTACAGAGAGAGCGCAGGCAGTAATTATTTTAAAACTGACAAGGCAGAAGCCTTAAAGTATTGGGAGGAAGCCAAAAAAGAGCTGGGAGTCGACAGCCTTACCTATACCATGATTGTTGAGGATACGGAGTCAGCCATTAATGTTGCCCAGTTCTTGCAGTCGGAGATTCAGACTACCCTTCCCGGAATCACCATCACTCTGGAGCAGATGCCAAAGAAAAACCGTGTGGAGAGGATGCAGGAGGGACAGTTTGAGATAGGTCTTACCCGCTGGGGACCGGATTATGCTGATCCTATGACTTATCTTGACATGTGGACCACAGACAGCCCCAATAACTATGGCTTCTGGTCCAATAAGGACTACGATTCCATCATAGAATCCAGCAAAAAGGGAGAGCTTGCCCTTGATCCGGCAAAACGATGGAAAGCCCTGATTGATGCAGAAAAAATCGTTTGCGACGACGCAGTCATCTTCCCGGTATATCAAAAAGGAAATGCAGTCATGCAGAAAGCAAATGTGGAAGGCATTGACTTCCATTCCATAGCAATTAACCGTTATTTTAAAAATACAGTCAAGAATTAATGGCTGATTGAGATAGGAGAGATACCCTTGAAACGATACGTTGCAAAGCGGGTCTGTATTTCTTTGGCAACCTTACTGGCAATCCTTTTTATTCTGTTTTTAATGCTTCAGCTGATGCCAGGGTCCCCCTTTAACGATGAAAAGCTGACCCAGTCCCAGGTAGCTCTTTTAAATGATAAGTATGGCCTTGATAAACCCGTCTACTACCGCTTTATTCAGTATGTGAAGCATATGGTGACCGGAGATTTTGGAGTGTCCTATACCATTTCCAAGAACACCTCCATCACCACACTTTTAGCCTCCAGACTTCCGGTGTCTATCCGCATCGGAGGTCAGGCTGTGCTTCTTGGAACCATCATAGGGCTGTTTCTGGGGCTTTTAGCGGCTTTAAAGCATAACACCGTATTTGATACGTTAACTACGGTTATTTCCGTACTGGGAGTCAGTCTTCCGTCCTATGTATTCGCGCTGGCGCTTTCATATTCTCTGGGATACCGGTTCCATTGGTTTCCGCTGTTGTATCAGCAGGAAGCGGCAGTCAAATCCTCTGTACTGCCCACCATATCCCTTGCCATGTTCACGGTGGCTACGGTGGCCCGTTTTACCAGAACGGAGATGCTTGAGGTTCTGGGTTCGGATTACATGCTCCTGGCAGAAAGTAAGGGACTTCCCCAGTGGAGGCTGATTCTGGTCCATGGATTAAAAAATGCCCTGATTCCCATTATTACGGTTCTGGCGCCTCTCGTCGTCAGTCTGATGACAGGCTCTCTTGTGGTGGAGAAAATATTTTCCATACCAGGAATAGGAAGTCTTTTAGTCACTGCCATACAGTCCAATGATTATAACGTCATTGTGACTCTGGCCTTTATTTACAGTGCCATGTACATTGGAATCATGCTTTTTGTCGATATCCTTTACGGAATCATTGATCCACGCATCCGTCTGGCAAAGGAGGAAAATTATGAGCACTGATCAGAAATCTGGAGAGTCCTTTGAATTTCTGCCGGATGATTTTCTCCTGGCAGAGAACCAGAATCTTGGCATGGATCAGGTATATCCGGCCCGCTCCTATTGGAGCGATGTTTTCTCTGCTTTTATAAAAAATAAAGGGGCAGTCATTGGCCTCATTGCTATTTTATTCATCATCTTTTTTGCCATTGCAGGTCCTTATATGAATGGTTATACCTATGATGGACAGATTATTGCAAACCAGAACCTTGCGCCCAGAATACCGGGTCTTGAAACCTGGGGAATCTTTGACGGAACGGAACACATGTCCACCTCCACGGGCGTGAACGTTGTAAACAAGTATGTAATTTCAGGTAAGACAACTGGTCTGGAAAATACCTATTACTGGTTTGGCACGGATGTTCTTGGGAGGGATATTTTCACCCGGACCTTTATGGGTACCCGGATATCCTTATACATCGCTCTGGTGGCAGTCATCGTTGATCTTTGCTTTGGAATGAGTTATGGGCTGATCAGCGGATACTTTGGGGGAGCGGTGGATAATATCATGCAGCGATTCGCGGAAATATTAAATGGGATTCCCACCCTGGTCATTGTGACCCTTCTTATGCTGGTCTTAAGGCCTGGATTATTTACCATTACTCTGGCCCTTGCCATTACGGGCTGGATTGGAATGAACCGGATTGCCAGAGCCCAGGTATTAAAACTTAAAGAGCAGGAATTTGTTCTTGCCTCAAAGACACTTGGGGCAGGAGATTTTTACGTTATATTTAAAGAGATTCTTCCAAACATATTTGGGCAGCTGATCATCATGTCCATGTTTTCCATACCAAATGCCATTTTTACGGAAGCCTTCCTGGCTTTCATTGGTCTTGGAGTTCCGGCTCCGCTGGCCTCCCTGGGGTCCTTAATCAGCGATTCCTTTAAGTCATTTACCACCCATCCGTATATGATTATTTCTCCGGTTCTGGTGCTGGCTATTATCATGCTGAGCTTTAATATGCTGGCAGACGGACTCCGGGATGCATTTGATCCAAAAATGAAGGAGATATAGGAGGCGTGTCATGAATAAAGAAAAAGTATTGTCCATTCGGGATCTCTCCATCTCCTTTCAGACCACGGCTGGGGAGGCCAATGCCATTCGGGGAGTAAAGCTTGATTTATATAAGGGAGAGACTCTTGCAATCGTGGGGGAATCCGGGTCAGGAAAGTCGGTGACAGTTAAGGCCATCATGGGCATTTTAAGCGGAAATGGTACGGTTACCGGCGGCACCATTGATTTTACCTATGAAAGAAACGGGGAGACCGTCCATCAGGATTTATTAAAGCTAACAAAGAAGGAAATGCGGCGCCGCATCAATGGAAAGCGGATTGCCATGGTATTTCAGGACCCTATGACCTCCTTAAATCCCACCATGACCATAGGAAAGCAGATTATGGAGGGAATGCGGTGTCATTATAAGACACCGAAAAAAGAGGCCTATGAAAAAGCCGTGAGCCTCCTGTCCCTGGTTGGAATTACAGAGCCTGAGAAGCGGATGAAGTGTTACCCCCACCAGCTATCAGGAGGTATGCGCCAGAGAGTGGTCATTGCCATTGCCTTATCCTGCGATCCTGAGGTGCTCATCTGCGACGAGCCGACCACAGCTTTAGATGTTACCATTCAGGCTAAGATACTGGAGCTGATTAAGGAAATACAGGATAGAACCGGAATTTCGGTCATCTACATCACCCATGACCTTGGAGTAGTAGCAAAGGTGGCGGATTATGTGGCTGTGATGTATGCGGGAAAGATCGTAGAAAAGGGGCTTTCTGAAGAAGTCTTTTATGACCCAAGACATCCCTATACCTGGGGACTTTTATCTGCCATGCCGGATTTAAATACCTCAGATGAGGCGCTCTACACCATACCAGGAAGTCCTTATAATCTGCTTGGGAAAGGAACGGGAGATGCCTTTGCAGACCGGAACGCATACGCCCTGAACATTGATTACCGGATGGAGCCGCCTATGTTTCAAGTGACGGATACCCATTATGCGGCTACTTGGCTCCTTCATGAGAAAGCGCCGGAGGTAGGCATGCCCGATGCTCTGAAAGCCAGGATTTTAAGAATGAGAAAGGAGGCTTAAAGAGATGGAAGAAGAAAAAAAGCCCCTTTTGGAAGTGAGCAATCTAAAGCAGTATTTCAGAGTGAGCAGAAACTATCAGGTAAAAGCGGTGGACGGAGTTTCCTTTCAGATCTTCCCAGGCGAGACCTATGGTCTGGTAGGGGAATCAGGAAGCGGCAAATCCACCATCGGCCGTTCCTTGATCCGGCTTTATAAGCCAACATCAGGAGAGGTGAAATTTAAGGGAGTCACGATTTCCGGAAACCTTACAGGAGAAGAGACAAAGCACCTTCGCACCAAGATGCAGATGATCTTTCAGGATCCCATGGCCTGCTTAAATCCAAGAAAAAAAGTATTGGATATCGTGGCCCAGGGGCTGGATCTCCATGGTATGTGCCATTCGAGTAAGGAGCGGGAAGAAAAGGTTTACAGTATCCTTAAAATGGTGGGGCTATCAAAGGAACATGCCACCCGCTATCCCCATCAGTTTTCCGGGGGCCAGCGACAGAGAATTGGAATCGCAAGAGCTTTAATTATGGATCCGGATCTCATTATTGCAGACGAGGCAATCAGCGCTCTTGATGTATCCATACAGGCGCAGGTGGTGAATTTAATGAAAGAGATTCAGGCACAGACCGGGTCTGCCATCCTTTTCATTGCTCATGATTTATCCATGGTAAAATATATTTCTGACCGGATTGGAGTCCTCCATCTGGGGCATTTGGTGGAAACCGGAACTACGGAAGAGATCTTTGAAAATCCCATTCACCCCTACACGAGATCGCTCCTGTCCGCCATTCCACAGCCGGATCCCATTGGAGAGAAAAAGCGGGTGGCCCTGTCCTATGATTACGGGGAAATGGGAATTGATTACAAGGCAGGAACCAGCCACTTCATTCAGGGACAGCATTATGTATTAGGGACAGAGGACGAGATTAAGAGCTGGAGAAAAAAGGCATAAAGTGATAACCATGGATTGGTGAGTTGTCTATGAAAAAAGTGTAGCACAAAGTTAGGTCCTATGCGTAAGGTCTATTTGTTTATATTGCTTAAATTTTATCAAATTCTAATAAAATTACCCCCCATCACATATTGATGTATAACCGGACTCATAACAAATGCTTTGTATGAAATGAAGCATATGAGAAAGGGAGGGGGCACAATGAGGAACAAAAAATCATTTCATAGAAAGGGAGGTCCGGGAATAAAAAATCAACTGGCTATAGAGGTTGATTGAAATGAAGGGAAGTAATTAAAATGGTTAATACAAAAATGAGAGGTCTTACAGCAGCCCAGCTGGTTGCTGATATGGGCCCGGGATGGAACCTTGGAAATTCTCTGGAATCTGAGTACAACGAGACTTATTGGGGAAATCCAGCGACCACAAAAGAAATGATTGATAAAATTGCAGCAAAGGGATTTAAGACCTTACGTGTACCAGTGAGATGGGACGACAGCTATTCCAATCCATCAAACTATACCATAAAAACTGAATTCATGGATCGGGTGGAAACCGTTGTGAACTATGGTCTTCAAAATGGAATGTACGTGATTATTAATGTTCACCATAATGATTTGCAGACCATGGTCTCAACAGACGGCTCCGTAAAGCAACGAGTAAAGGATGAACTCATAGCAATCTGGAAACAGGTGGGGAACCGTTTTAAAGATTATGGAGATTATTTGATTTTTGAAACCATCAATGAACCAAGATATCAAGAGGATTGGAATGGAAATACAGCATTTTATGAATGTGTGAACGAGTATAATGAAGCCAGTCGTGCTGCTATGCGTGGTACCGGTGGTAACAATAGCTCCAGACTGATTATGATGCCGACTTACGCTGCTTCTTCTGACAGCACTAAAATTTCCATCTGGAAAAAACTTGCTGCTGATGATATGATTGCAGTTTCCATTCATGCGTATCTGCCCTATGATTTTGCTTTTGATGGCAAGGGACACTCCAATTGGACGGAATCCGATTATTATGATTTAAGTGCCGTTTTCCTTCGGCTTAATTCAACGTTTATAAAAAAAGGCCTGCCTGTTGTCATTGGAGAGTTTGGTGCAACGGGTAAGGATAATGTGGCTGACCGTGAAAAATTTGCGAAAGCATATGCGACGTTTGCAAAGAAATATAAAATGCCTTGTGTCTGGTGGGATAATAACCTCTTTGGTACGGGGGCTGAGATGTTTGGTATTTTTGACCGCACATCCTTAAACTTTGTCTACGGCGGCATTGCTGATGCTATTATAAATGTTTACAAAAGCAACACCGACGATGACGATGATGACGATACGAACCCTCCCCTTTTTAAGGGTGCCTCCACTGCTACTAATTGGGCACAGGCTGTTACCGCTCCCACTTCAAGATACGGCGGTAGGCTGGATCCTTCCATTATTAAGCAAGGGGGATATTTCTATATTGAATACAGCGGCACCAAAGATCAGGTAGAGCTGATTTTCCAGAGCTTATCTGGAGGTAATAACTGGTGTAAAATTCCTATGAGTGAATCCGGAAGTATTGATGGACATTATTATGCAAAATATTCTTACGACAACTGTGTGAAAGCATTTGGTTCAGATTTTGAAAATCTGCTGGATATCATTCATGTAGGAGCTACGGACAAACCAGTGACCGTTTACCTGCTGAGTTATAATCACAAATAAATAGATAGACAGATTAAAAAGGTCCCTCAAGGGGATGCACCTGAAACGGTGTATCCCTTTGAGGGACCATAAATTTATTCTTTTTACATCTTTAACTGAAATCTCTGTATCAGAGCCTTTAACATATGTGCCTGGTTTGCCATTTCCTGACTGGCAGCTGCGCTTTCTTCTGAGGTAGCTGAGTTGGTTTGTACTACACTTGAGATCTGGTCGATTCCAAGGGTCACCTGAGCTACGGCGTCCGCCTGTTCCTCAGAAGCACTGGAAATCCGATAGACAAGCTCAGCCACGGACTGAGAGGAATGAACGATGCGGTCCATGGATTCTGCGGTCTCTCTGGCAATGTGATTTCCTGTTTCAATGGAGCTTAAGGCGCGTTCAATGAGAACGGCGGTATTTTTCGATGCTTCCTGACTCTTGTTTGCCAGGTTTCTTACTTCGTCGGCGACCACGGCAAAGCCTTTGCCGGCGTCTCCTGCTCTGGCGGCCTCTACGGCTGCATTCAAAGCCAGGATATTGGTCTGGAATGCGATGTCTTCAATGGTCTTAATGACTTTACTGATCTCAGAGGAGGCTTCGCTTATATTGTCCATGGCACCGGTTAAATCCTGCATTCTTGCTTTTCCGGATTCTAACTCAGTGGCAGTATTTGATACCTGGAGATCTGTTTCCTTTGCATTTTCCGCATTGAGGGAAATGTTATTGGAAATATCAGTGATGGTAGCAGCCAGCTCCTGAATGGCAGATGCCTGTTCAGTAGCACCCTGGCTTAAGGCCTGTGCACTGCTTGCAACCTGCTCCGCACCGTTAGCCACCTGATCAGAGGATTCTGCGATTCTTCCCATAACATCATTTAAAGAGTCGGTAAGGTTTTGTATGGAAATCTGAACGGGCCGGAATTCGCCTTTGAATTCTTCCACGTCATTGGGAATATTAAAATCACCCTGAGCCATACGTCCGGTGGTGTCAGATATGTAATCCATATAGTAGGAGATTCGTGACATCATGGTTCTCATGCTGTCGGCCAGGTTACCAAGCTCATCCTCTGACTGGTATTTTAGGCTGCATTTTAATTCTCCCTGGGCCATACGGTCTGCCACTTCTTTCAGTTCATCAAGAGGATCTGTAATTCCTTTTGTAATACGAAGTGCGATGATGACAGATGCTATAATGGAAGAAATAACAATAACCGTCATAATCACCATAAAGATTTCCGCCTGTCCAGCAAGCTTAGCAGACATGGACTCTCCAGCGGTCGACTTATCCGTGAGCATGGTGTTGATTAAAGTACCGATTTCAGCCGCAAGAGGTGCTGCATTGCTGCGGAAGAACTTCATCGCTTCGGTGGATGACTTTGCTCTGAGAGAAACGGTCTGATCTCTAAATCCCTCATAGGTCTTCATCTTCTCGGTCAGTTCCTGATAAAGCTTTTTCTCGGAATCGGTCTTCATATATTCCTTGACCTTTTCCATCTTTTCGCTAATCAATTGAATCTGACTATTTAACGTCTCTTCCTGTTTTTTTGCATCCGCTTCATTATCCGCAAGAATAATGTATAGAACGGTGGCTCTGTGTGCCTGGAACGCCTGTCCCAGACTTCCAATCTCTCCCTGAGAAAAACCATAATCCCGAAGTTCTCTGGTGTATTCTTTATCTGTAGTGCGGATAAGCTGGATTCCGATGACTCCTGCAAGTCCGGAAAACATTACTACGATAAGAAACGCAATTAATAATCTTTTTTTGACTTTTAATTTGTTTATCATTCGTTCTCCTCCCCGGTTTCATGCCCTTCTTAAGCCTCTGATCTATGTATCATATTACACGTTGATTCAGTATAAGTTGCATGCCTGGTTTATTGATTCATTATAATTTTTTTAAGTTTAATAGTCAATGCTCATACTATACTATATTTGTTAAGTATTTTAATAAATGAAGGTCTATTTATACAAATTACTTCCATGTAAAATTATGGTAATTTGCAAATTGCATCCATCCACTAATTACTGAACACTATCTTTGACTTTAATCTTTTAATTGGATATGATAAAATATGAATTTACTAAATAAAGATGATGGGATGGGATATAAAAATGGAGATTTTGGAAAAAAACAGAATCATTCTCATACCCGCTTATGAACCGGATTCCAGGCTGATATCTTATGTGAAGGAATTAAACGGACATGGGCTGCATGACATCGTAATCGTAAATGACGGTTCAGGAGAATCCCATAAGAATATTTTTGGCACATTGAAGGAAATGGGCTGTGTAGTTCTTACCCATAAATACAATCAGGGAAAAGGAATGGCCCTTAAAACCGGTTATCACTATATCCATGATACCTATCCGGATTATGCCTGTATCATCACGGCAGATGCTGACGGTCAGCATGCGGCCGAGGATGTGTTTCGTATGGCCAATGAAGCTGTAAAAAATCCGGACAGCCTTATATTAGGGGAGCGGAATTTTAAACAATCAGGAATACCAGCAAAATCTCTTATGGGAAACCGGCTGACCTCAACCATATTTGCCTTGTTCTTTGGCCGCTACCTTCCCGACACTCAGACCGGCTTACGGGCGTTTGGACCAATGCTGACAGAACTTATGTGGGGAATCTTAGGAGAGCGGTTCGAGTATGAAACCAGAGTCTTAATCTATTGTATCCGATCAAAGGTTCCCATCGTACCGGTTGAGATTCAGACCATATATGAGAATGAGAACAGAGGCACACATTTTCACCCCATAAAGGACAGCTTTAAGATTATATCTGTAATCACCTCGGATTTTATGAAGTTTATTTCTACCAGCATTCTCTGCGCTGCCATTGATATAGGACTGGCCTGGCTCCTCTTTGACCTGTTACGGCGTTTTTTGCCGGGGGCTGACTTTTTAAGAATAATGACTGCCACAGCAGCAGCAAGAGTGGTATCCATTGGTGTTAATTATTTCTTAAATAAGAACCTGGTGTTCTGCAATGAGCACACCGGAACGAATTCCCTCTTCCGGTACCTGGCTTTGTGCGCCTTAAATATGGTGCTATCTGCGTTAAGCGTCTACCTTCTTCATACCTATCTGCGTATGGATGAAAAGGCAGCAAAGATTATTTGTGATGTGATTTTGTTTCTTTTTAATTATCAGCTGCAATCTCGCTGGGTATTTGCAATCAGAGGATTAAACCATGAGCCATGAAGAGAAAAAGAGAAATATATTTTTTATTATAACGATGATTCTCATGACGCTGTATTTGGGCTGGCGCATCTTCTTTACGCTGCCCATTCATGAAGGAATCCTTAACCTCATATCTGGAGTTCTCCTTGTGGGTGCTGAGATGATTACCGTATTTACCACCTTCGAGCTCTTTTATCAAAAGATGAGGCTTAATAAGTTCCAGCTGGAGCGCCCTGTAGTTTCTGAGGAACATTATCCCCATGTGGATGTGTTTATTGCCACTCACAATGAGCCTGTTGATATCCTTTATAAAACCGTCAATGCCTGCACCTTTATGGAATATCCGGATAAGGATAAGGTGCACATTTGCCTCTGTGACGACGGAGACCGACAAGCGGTTAAGGAGCTGGCAGACCAGTTTGGCATCGGGTACCTGGGACTGTCTGGAAATAAAGAGGCAAAATCTGGTAACTACAACAATGCCCTTAAGAATACCTCCTCCCCCCTTATTGCCACCTTTGACGCGGACATGATTCCTCAGCGCATGTTCCTAATGAAAACAGTCCCCTACTTTTTTCTGTCTAAGTTTAAGAAAGAGGATGGCACCTGGAGGTTACGGCGGGAGGATGAAATGGAATCTGCCATAAAGCTGGGTCTGGTCCAGACACCTCAAAGCTTTTATAACCCTGATTTATTTCAGTTTAACTTATATGCGGAGGGAAACATCCCAAACGAACAGGATTTTTTTTCCAAAGAAGTCAATATAATGAGAAATTCCTCCAATGCCGTTGCTTATACCGGAAGCAATACCGTTATTTTAAGAGAAGGTATGGAAGAAATCGGCGGATTTCCATTAAAGACCATTACAGAAGACTTAGAGACCAGCATACGTCTGCAGAAAGCAGGCTATGTCACCTATGCAACGGATGAAGTCCTCGCTGCAGGTCTGACCACCACCACCATAAAAAGTATGTTAAAGCAGAGAGTGCGCTGGGCCAGAGGTGTGATCCAGAGCCTTCAGAACACCCATGCCATCTGTACGAAAAAGCTCAGGTTTAAAGCAAGAATCACGTATTTAAACAGCTTTTTATATTGGTGGTCTTTTTTTAACCGTTTGATCTTTATTATATCACCTGTCCTGTTCGCCCTCTTTGATTTTCAGATTGTAAATGCAAGCTTTTGGGATGTGGTGATCATCTGGCTGCCGGCTTATTTTTTTTACAGCCTCTCCATGCGATATTTGTCGGGAAACATCAGAAATCAGCGATGGAGCCAGGTCATCGATACTATTTTCATGCCATATCTTATCCTTCCAGTTGTCCTTGAGACCCTTCATATTCATGAGAGGACCTTTAAAGTAACCAACAAGAAAAAGGAAGGCGATGGTACCGGATATAACCTGATACTCTTTGCCCTTCCCCACGTAATATTGCTTGCCCTGTCTCTGGCAGCCATGATACGTTTTGTTCATGGTAAATATGGTTCGGCTCTGTTTTACAGCAGTGTTATTATTTTTTGGATCTCCTATAACATGGTTGCCCTTTGTTATGCTATACTCTTTATGTCAGGTAGAAAAGCTTACCGGTTCAGTGAACGAATCGGTGCGGAAGAAACCATATTGATTGAGGACGGGAACAAACAATATGAGGCGAAGACCATAGATGTATCGGATACCGGAGTCTCTTTTTCTTCTAAGACACCGATTTATCTTCCTGGGGATAAAACCATTCATTTTACTATAGTGACCCCTTATTATAAGGCAAAGCTTTTAGGTAAGATCGTTTATGTGAAGGAGTATAAAGGCGGCTGGCGGTACTCGGCAGAAGTAAAGCCTGTCAATGAGGAGAGCAAACGCCAGTTCATGCAGGTCATTTACGACAGAAACCATACCTTGCCAAAGCAGATGGATTTATGGATTACTGCCTATGACGACCTGATACGAAATATGAAAATGCGTACCAGCAGGCCCGTGTCAGATAAAAGAGCCCTTCCCCGCATCATTCTGGATCAGAAGATCGTATTTAAAAATGGGGGAGCCTGCAGGTTAAAAAGCTTTAATTATAAATACTTTTCCGTGGTAGATTTCGTAACAGAGAGTAAGGATGACCGCTTTCTATACAAAACAAAAAGCGGTATCATGCTGGTGCTTAAAAGGACTGGTAAGCTTGTGAAACATTCATCGGAAGAGCTTTTTGAGTTAGTTAACCTCAATCAGCTTATGAAAAAAGATCAAATCAATCAGGTCCTTATGGACCTTACCAGTGCAGAGGAGAATGGAGAATAAATGATGAGTATTATCGTTCATGCTGTCATGGCAATCCTGCTCCTGTGTTCCATGATCGGCTATTTTAAATTAGTGGGGAAAAAGCTTAAGCTATTGCCGGAATTTATTCCTGTCTTTGTTTTTTCTTCCATAGCCTGTGTTGTTTATATCGGAGGTATTTTTAACCTTTTACTTCCTGGTGCCATACTTGTTTTTTTAGTTGGCCTTATTTCCTTTGCTTACTTTTTAAGTAAGACATGCTTAAAAAAAGAGTGCATTCACTTTAAAATCACCCTGTTTCAGGGAATGTTCTTTGTGGGCAGCATGTTCTTCCTTTATCTGTTAAGCATCAGTAAATTGACCCATTATGATAATTTTTCCCACTGGGCCATTGCATTAAAGGTCATGCTTAGTACCAACGCATTTCCCACCGCGGCCTCAGAGCTGATTGACTTTAAAAACTATCCGCTTGGAACGACTTCGTTTCTATATTATATCTGCCGGTTTGCCGGTCATTCCCAGGCTGTCATGCTGATTGGCCAGGGACTGTTGATATTTGCCTGCTTCTATGGGATATTCGGCATAATTAAAGAAAAAAAGAGATTTCTCCTCTATGGGTTTTTAGGGGCTGGCTGTTCGGTTCTCTCCTTTTTTAATATAACCATCCGTATTAATAACCTGCTGGTGGATTTTATCCTGCCCATCTACACCCTGGTCTTATTTGTAATCGCATACCGATATAAGGATTGTATGAAAAAAGCCTGTGTCTGTACCGTTCCCATTGCAGGACTTTTGATGATCGTGAAAAATACAGGTACGATCTATGCAGGCATTGGGCTTTTGTTTCTGGTCTATCAGTGGCTTAAGAATCGAGAAAAACCGCTGTTAAAGACAGGCATTATGCTTCTTTCCTCTATCTCTGCCTCATTTCTTCCCTATGTGCTTTGGAGCCTTCATATGGCTGTGAGCTTTCAGGGAGTGAAAAATAAATTTGATGTTTCCACAGATACCCTTAACAATGCTTCAGCAGGCAAAAGCGGGGAGGACATCAATAAAATCGTGACTCTTTTTGTGAAATCCGCCCTTGATATAAACACCAGGCCCGCCCTGGGTGTTCTGGCGTTTCATGTGGCTGTCATATTGACCATGATATTTACAATTACCGTCTTAAAAAAGAAATGGAACTTATGGAAAGCATTGATTGCTCTTGATGTGGTGCTCATTAGCTATTATCTGGGTATATTAGCCCTTTATATCTTTTCAATGCCTCTTGATGAAGCTATTCGGCTGGCAGGCTTTGACCGGTATGCTTCCAGTATTGTGGTGCTATTTGCAGGCGGTCTGATCCTTTGCGCCACCGTTGATATAGAAAATACATTCTACTACCGGATGAATGAAGTACCGGATTACCGGGCATTTAAAACGGTGGAGAGTAAGGACCGGTATCAAAAGGGAGTCATTGGTGTAATCGGCGTGTCCATGGCCCTTCTCATGTCCGAATATAATGGTATGTATACCATACAGAAAGGGTATGAGACCACATTGCCCTATGAGGTCAAGGCAGTGACTGGAGACCGGTGGTATAAAAAAGGAGACGTGGATCAGAGCAAATATTTATTCTACGCGTCAGACAGAGACAGCCAGGTGACCAATTATTACATGCAATACCTTGGGAAATATATGCTTTACGCACCTCACGTGGACGGAATATGTGCTTTCTATGAGGATAATATGACAAACCTCTTAAGCGGATACGATTATCTGGTCATGGTAGAAAGTGATGCTCCGGCCAAGTATCTGCTGAAAAAGCATTATGGAGTTACCGGTGGAGAAGGGATTTATAAAATCATTGCTTCCGGTGGTGAAGGCGCTGAAAAAAAGGTGGAGCTTGTACCGCAGACGTAATTGGAAAGCCCCCTTTATAGAACCAATTGGTTTAGGTTCTATAAAGGGGGCTTTCCCTGTTTCCTGCCGTACGTTATTCACACAATGCTTTAGCAATTCCGGCAGCTCTGTCAAAGTCCTCATCTCTTGGGTTCCACTGACATTTGGCTTCTGCTTCCACAACGGAAAAGCCTGCATCCGTCAGCCTTTCACGAAGGACCTTTGTGCCTTCCCCGCTCCAGCCGTAGCAGCCGAATACAGCCGCTTTTTTATGTTTGAACTTTAATTCCTTTAAGAAGTCAAGCCATCCGCCAACAGAAGATAAAATATTGTTTCCTACCGTTGGAGAGCCTAAGGCAATGGCCTTTGATTTAAATACTTCCGTCATAATATCATTTTTATCTGCCTTTGAAATGTTAAAGATCTTTACTCTGGTCTCAGGAGAAATTTCAGCGATTTCAGCACTGATCTTATGGGCCAGCTGCTTGGTTCCATCCCACATGGTATCGTAAACCACTGTAATCTGGTCCTCCTGGTAATCCTGGGACCACTCGTAGTACTTTTCAACGATCTGTAAGGCATTCTCTCTCCAGATCGCACCATGGCTGGTGGCAATGATATCAATCGGAATGTTCAGTCCCTGAATTTCTTCCACTTTCTTTTTAACCAGAGGTGAAAATGGTGTTAAGATGTTGGCATAGTACTTAAGAGCCTCTTCCCAAAGCCTGCACTTGTCAGCCTTGTCATTAAACAGTTCTTCCACAGCAAAATGCTGACCAAAGGCATCGTTGGAAAAGAGTATATTGTCTCCGGTCAAGTAGGTTGCCATGCTGTCAGGCCAGTGCAGCATCTTCATTTCCACGAACACAAGCTTTTTCCCGTTTCCAATATCAACGGAATCTCCGGTTTTTACCACCTGATAATTCCATTCCGGGTGATGGTACTGTCCGGTAAGAGACTTAACGCCATTGGCAGTACAGTAAATAGGGGTTCCCGGAATCTTTTCCATCAAAGCTGGCAAGGAGCCGCTGTGATCCACCTCTCCGTGGTTGGCTACAATAAAGTCAATCTCTTTTAAATCGATTTCTTTTTCCAGATTATCTACAAACTCTGTGGAATGAGGCTTCCACACCGTATCGATCAATACGGTTTTTTCCTCCTGAATCAAATAAGCGTTCTGGCTGGAGCCATGATTGATGGAGTAGTCGGCTCCATGGAAGGATTCCAGCTCCCAATCAATAATACCGACCCAGTTTACATTGTTCTTTACAAGTTTCTTCATCTTAACGTCCTCCCTCATACTTTGGAAATAACAGTGAGTTTTCAGTGAATATATGGTTATAAATATCCTTAATCAGTTCGTTTAGTTTCTCAAACAGCATGCGGTAGGAAGCACATGCGCCTTCGGGAGCCTTAAAATCATTGGTGCAGGCTGTAATCTCCTTAATGAGGTCTCCAGCTGCATCATGCTCATCCTCCAGCTCCTTTACGTAACCGTCGCTTTTGCTTTCGGAAAAGCTTTTTTTCATGTATGGGAAAACCAGTTTTTCTTCTTTGGCAAAATGTTCTTCCAGCTCTTTTTTCAAATCAGAGAAAAGGCTGTGAAGGGAAACCAGCTGAGACTGATGATGCTCATAATGGACAAGAAGGACTTTGTTCATCAGGCCGTCTATTTCTGCAATGAGCCTTCTTTCCTTTGTATGATAGGTGTCAATAATATAGTCAATCAGATCAGGGACTTCCATATCCATAAGCTGGTCTACGTTTAGAACCTCACCGTTACTGGTTTTATTCTTAGCGTCCGCCAGTTTTTTATTCATCACATCCATAAAGCTCTTGGGGTCAATGGAAAGCTCCTTTAAGGCATCTAGAAGGTGGTCCTTTCCACCGCAGCAATAGTCAATGTGAAAGTCATTAAAAATATCAACGGCTCTTGGATAAGCCTTAACAATGTCACTTAATTTCATTTGAAGTGTAATCATATTTATCCTTCCTTTCCGGTGCATCTCTGTTTTGTAAGCCTAGTATAACCCGGGTAGGAAAAGAAAAATGTGATTTAAATCATTATTTGAGTTTTTTTTAAAATAATTATAATTTCTGTTACACATCGTTTTCAAAGGCTTCTCTTAACAGGTCTTTCTTTAAGATCCGTACCTTACGATTTCCCTCTAAAGCAATGGCTCCTTCCCGGGAGAGCTCCCCCATCTTTCGGCTGATGGTCTCTCTTCGCACATTGATATAGGCAGCAATGTCTTCTCTGGTCAGTTCTATGGTCTCGCTGTTGATTCGGTTGCTTCGAAATAGAATAAAACCTGCGATTCTTGCTTTTGCATTGTTCACAGAAAGTAAACGTACCAGTTCATTGGCCAGGGAAAGCTTGTGGCCGATGACATGAAGAAGCTTAATTCCTATTTCCGGCTTTCGTAAAATCAGATCCTGAATATCCTTGAGATAAATCATACAGACTCCGCTGTCCCCTAAAGCCACTGCATTGGCCTCCAAAAGGTTTCCGCCAAAAATATTCTGCTCCCCATAAAAATCACCTTCATCCAGGATATCCAGGACAAATTCTTTTCCTTCCATGGAATATCGGTTAATCTTAATCTTTCCATATCGAATAATCATAATCTTATCAGCTGGATCGTTTTCAATAAATATGGTATCGCCCTTTCCATAGTCCAGATGCTGGGCCTTTGTAATCAATTCCTTTTGCTCCTCAAAGGAGAGAGAATCAAAAAGAGAGATTCTGGACGTACATAGTCGGTTGCAGCAGCTGCATTCATGAGCCATAAGATTCTCCTTTCCTATAAAGCTTTATGGACAAATTAAAACCATTTCTTTTTCTTAAAGTAATAAATCATACAGCCAGCAATAGCCAGCATTACCCCCCAGGTGGCGGCATACCCCCATGGCAGTTTTAGCTCCGGCATATAGGCAAAATTCATGCCATAGATTCCGGCAATAAAGGTCAGAGGTATAAATATGGTAGATATGACAGTCAAAACCTTCATGATCTCGTTGAGCCGGTTGCTGGTATTGGATAAATGAAGGTCTGCCAGACCAGAGAGAAGATCCCGGCATATTTCCGTTGTATCAATGGCCTGAACAATACGGTTGTAAACATCCCTTAAATAAGGTTCTGTGGCGGGGCGTATCAGTTCCATGGCTTCCCGTCCTAACAGGGAGGCCACATCTCTTAAGGGCCAGATATATTTACTTATTTTCATCAGCTCTTTTTTGATTCTTCTGATTTCTAAGAGATGGTCCTGGTCAGTTTTCTCCATCACCCGGTCCTCAAGAGAATCAATCTGTTCTTTTAAGGTCTCCAGAATATCAAAATAGCTCTCTGCCAGGGCATCTAAAATCAAATACATAAGATAATCCCCACCATAATTTCTCACCGGAGATCCCTCAGCCTTCACATGGTTTCGTATGCCGTCAAACACATCACCTGAAATTTCCCCAAAGGTAATTACATAGTTGGGTCCAAGAATCAGATTTAACTTTTCCACCACCAGTTCATTTTTAGAGTAATATAGCATTTTAGCGGTCACGTGAAGAGAATCTTTATATTCCTCAATCTTTGCCCGTTCATTGGGACTTAAGATGCTTTGTATAATCAGTGGGTGAATATGAAAGGAATTGCCCAAAGCCTTTAGCGCGGTCTCATCATCCACACCATCAACATTAATCCATCGCACACTGTGCTCCGGAATATTTTTTAACGCCTTTAAATGTTCTAAATCCCTGAGGTTCTTTTGGTATGTCTTATAGCTTGTTGGACTGTATTCAATGATTTCTATTGTAATCTTGTCTGTAATGTCAGGGGCATTATTACTTTGATTTTTCCTGTCAGCACTACCGGGCTGTATCGTATCCTTTGAATCCATGACATCCTCTTTTCTATAAAATTAGTTTCCTCTTAATCCTATAGCCCTTTGAATAGAAGTCGGGGACTTTTAAGCTGCTTTGGGTCTATATTCATAAGGTTTTAAGGACTAAAGTTTTATTTATTTCTTTTGTTTATAGTATAGCACGCTTGGAATTTTATAGTATAATATCTTTATAAAATTGCAGTGATTTAAGGAGGATGCTATGAAAGTAGGTGAGGTATGCTTCATGACCAGCGATGTAATTCGTTTGTCTGAATTCTATAAGACATTGTTAGGGGTAGAAAACGGCAGCAGTGATCCTGTGCACCAGGCAATTCTAACGGAAGAAACTTCATTAACTATTTACAATGATGGACTTGTACGGAATGTAAACCCACACAATATCTGCATTGCTTTTACAGTAAATGATGTTGATATGGAATATGAACGCTTAAAAAACATGGGAGTAGAAATCGTTGATCCTCCAACCATGCGGCCATGGGGAGCTAAGAATATGAGTTTCCTGGACCCGGATCATAACTTAATTACGTTTAGAAGCTTTCCGGTAGAGTAAATTTATTTAAATAACATTTGGGGGTACGCTATGAAAGAAAAAAGTAAGGCATTGTTAATTGAATTTCTAAATGCAGTTCCTGATTCATACAAACCAATGTTTCAAAGTTTAGCAGAATATGCAGATATGTTGGGCTACACACCCAAAAAAAACAAGACAAAACATCTTTCCATAGATTTCTCAAAAAATAAAGTAAAAACATCTATCATGAAATTTGAAGACCATGACAATGGCATACCGTCAAGGCCACCGGGTTTAAGGTTCAAATTCTATGCCAATCCATCGTATTCAGATATTTTCAGTCAAGGTATTAAGCGGGTGATTGAAGAATTTGAAGGACGCTATACCGGCTGTTATGGTTGTGGAAGATGCAAAGGAACCTTAGAAGGCTATACCTATCTTTATCCCGATGGCAGAAGTGTTTTTCGATGTGGAAGGGAGCTGATTGCAGTTCAGAACTGGAATGAAAGCTATCTGGAGGAAATGAAGCGATTAATAAAGGTACAAGATGAATTTTGGTTAAATAGAATGGATACTATAATAAAAAAATAAAAAACAAGAAGGATCTTTGCGAGGATAAATTGATGGGAAATTATATCGCATTGTTGCGCGGCATAAATGTCGGCGGTAAAAACAAAATAGCGATGCCAGAATTAAAAAAGATGTTTGAAGAGATGGGATATCAAAATGTAGTTACTTATATCAACAGTGGCAATATTATATTTTCATGTAATATAGATATGGAAGAAGCGATTAAAAAAAACTGTGAATTGGCCATTAAAAATTATTTTAATCTAGCTATAACTGTCACGATTATATCTGAAAAGGATTTGTCTGATGCTCTATCCCATGCACCAACCTGGTGGGACCAGGATGCACAGTCAAAACATAATGCAATTTTTGTGATACCTCCTGCCACAGCAGAGGAGGTCATAGATATGGTGGGGCATTCGAAACCGGAGTATGAGCAAGTGAGTTATTACGGGCAGGTGATTTTCTGGTCAGCACCGATTCAAACGTTTTCGAGAACAAGATGGTCAAAGATTGTTGGCAAGTCTGCTTATCAAAGTGTAACAATAAGAAATGCCAATACTACTAAAAAATTATTACAGCTTTTTGAGCTTTTTAGATTAAATAATTGAGCCGACAAGAGAGTAAAATCCTGTTGGCTCAATTAGAATACTTATCAGGAAATAATCGGTTTGTAATTTACAGGCTCTTCGATTACATGGTCAAAACGATAGGCAGAAAAAATCATTCCAAGAAGCAACATATTAAAAATAATACTTAGCTTTCCTTCTGAAATCAGAGGGAGATTGGGAAAATTGGAATACTGATAGCCGAAATTTCCCAGCAGATAAAATACCGTCTGCCAAAGCAGGCACTGACCGCAGGCAAATGCCAAAGATGAGGCCAGATGTCCATGAATTTTACTAATAATTGTAAAGAGAAGAAAGAAAAAAGCACCAATGACTCCTATGAACATCAATCCGGCAATCCAGCCATACATCAGAATAAAAACTGAGATGATGTAATTATTATAATAATGCTGAGGCAGAATGTCCCAAAGCGTTACGTCCTCTACGTTGTAATGAACTGATTTAGGATCGTATCCTTGTTTCTTTGAGGTAATGCGAGTAAAATACCATGCACCAGTACCATAATCCATCATTTCATCAGGGGTAAGTTCTAAGCCATGATTAAGAGGTGTTCTTGAAAGCAATTCCTGAATCAATATTGCATTGTATGTATCATCTAAGGTTCTGTTAACTGAGTGCTGGGGAAATAGAAAGTTCTCCACCGTTCGCTTGCCTGAATCTGATAATAAAAGAGGGCTGCCAAGAAAAAGTAAAAGGCCCAGTGCAGCTGAATAGAGATATTTTTTTCTGCCTTTAATGATTTCCCGGTGAATCATAAAACAAACGGTTCCAAACGTACTTAGAAGAAAAATGATAATGGCGCTTTCCCAAATAAACCAGGAACTGGTGTACATAAAAGGCAGCCATGCATAAGTACAACCAACAAAGATTGCAAGAAGTGTCTTTTTACTATGTCGGAAAAAATATAGCAAGGTTGTAATTACAGGGACGAGCAGTAATGTGGCAAAAAAAGAAGTATTAACAATGCCAAACCGTCTTCCACTAAAGAGTGATAGTATAAATAAACTAATTTGTAATAGATATAAAAAGCCTATAAAGATTGCCAACTTTCTTCTATAGCGAATGAAAAGAGGATATCCCTTTAATACTATAAATACGAGAAGAATTACTCCTGGTATATAGTAAAGAAGGGCATATACTGTCTGTACTGGTGACCATATTACAAGGCTTGAGAAAACAAAACCCGTGAGAAGCAGGAATGCTGTAATAAATAGAAGCAACGGAGATTTTTGAATCCTGTGTGCTTCATTAAGTTCAATGCCAATCGTAAGGGCATCTCCCATATCCTTAAGTGATTGGCTTTCTGCGTCTTCTCTCGTGAACCCCTGGGATTCATAATCTTCCATACGGTCCTGAATATGAGATTCCAATTCCTGACGGATGGAGGGGCGCAACGGTTTATATGATATCTGATCAGTCACCTCATTAAGAAAATGAGTCACCTGGGAATCAGGACTAGTTTTACTCAAATAAAACACCTCCTATTACCTGGTTAATAGCAGTCTGATAAATCTCCCACTCCTTCAATTTTTCATCCAGCATTGTTTCACCATGTGTGGTGAGCGCGTAATATTTACGTAGACGGCCATTTTCCGAAGTTCGTTGAAAGCTGGTAACGGCTCCTTGCTGTTCTAAGATGTGAAGGACAGGATAGAGAGTACCTTCCTGAAGTCTAAAAACATTCTGGCTCTGTTGTTCCAGCTCACGAATGATCTGATAACCATACATACTTTGCTGTTTTAAAAGCTTTAGAACCAGCATGGAAGTTCCAAGGGCCATATAGCGTTTATCCATAGAATTGACTCCTTTCTTTAAGAATGTAAGTGATTGATTCGTATACATAGATAATCTAAGTATGTTAGCTATTATACATAGATTATCCAGGTAAGTCAAGCTGCAAAGGCTGAATGAATATAAATGAAAGATTAACCTCCCTTGCAAAATACCTGTGGCTCCCTTATGATTATAGACAGCACAACTATTAAAAAATTGGGAAAGAAAGGTGTTACTATGTTTACGAAAAATGAGTTAATACAGCATTTGAAGGATATGGGAATTATGCCTGATGATACACTTCTCGTACATTCTTCCATGAAATCCATTGGTGAAGTAGAAGGAGGGGCGGATACGGTTCTTGATGCTTTTATGGAATACTTATCAGAGGGTCTTCTTATTTTACCAACCCATACCTGGTATTCCATGTCCGAGTATCATAATGAGTATGATCCAAGAATCGAGCCAGCCTGCGTCGGTATTTTACCCAACCTTTTCAGGAAGAGAGAAGGCGTATTAAGATCTCTTCACCCGACTCACAGCGTAGCTGTGTATGGAAAGGATAGTGAAGCGTTTATCGAAGGGGAAGAAAACCAACCCACCCCCTGTTCCACCACTAGCTGCTACACCCGTCTCATGGAAAGAAACGGCAAAATCCTGCTTCTTGGGGTTGGACATGAGAGAAATACGTTTATCCACTGTGTGGAAGAGCACTTAAATGTACCAGAGCGCCTGACAAAGGAACCTACTTATTTCAAGATTGTGATGCCAGGCGGACACATAAAGCCTTCCTTCGTATACCGGCATGACAATCCAGTTACGGACCATATTTCAGAAAATTACACAAAGCTGGAACAAGCTTTCTACGATAGAAATGCAGCAGTGAAAACAAGATTCGGAGATGCCTCCTGTATCTTGTGCGAAACGAAAGGGATTTTTGAGGTGACAAAGAACGTGCTGTCCCATCAGATCAACTGTCTCATAGAATTGGATACCATTCCAAAAGAGTGGTGGCAGAAGAAATAAGACATAAATGAATTGCATTCACACTATTACCTGGACAGACTTATCCAGGTAATAGTTATATTGACTAGGAAATTACGCGGCACTATAACCTATATTAACGTTATGGGAGAATTTATATGAAAGATGGGCTAACTAAAAATCCGGTGAAATGCATCTTGGTCATTTATATGATATGTTTTCTATTTAGAATATTGGAATATATGGTAATTCGTACAGATTACAGTATATTTGGAGAAGCATTCCTTCATAAGCTGACAGGAATTATAATACTAGCTTTGACACTGCGTTACTTTTCTCTCAGCTGGTCAAGTGTAGGATTTACAAGCAAGTTGGTTGTTAGATATTTGCTTTATGGTTTGACTTTAGGTGCTGCTGTTTATCTTGCTGCATATGGATCTGAAATTTTGATACAGCAGTTAAACGGTAATAATCCTGAGTTGCAAATCTATGTGACTAGCTATGGAATTCATGGCAATACGAGAATCCAGACTGGATTGTTATTTTTTATTTTTTGCGTGGTGGGGAATATAATTAATGTCATTATGGAAGAAGGCATCTTCAGGGGACTCTTTATTCGAATGTTAGAGACCAGATGTACGTTTCTAAAAGCAGCCTTTATTTCCTCCATACTCTTTGGTTTCTGGCATATTGCAGCTCCTATGCGCAGTCTGCTGGATGGAGAAATAAGTGGTACAGGAATGATATTGTCAGCAATTATGCTTATATTAACAACAGGAATTACAGGTGTAAAGTTTTGTTTGCTGACTAAAATTACTGGGTCACTTTGGATGGCTATGGCAGATCATTTTTTTAATAACACCATAATTAATCTTTTACATATAACCACCAGCTCTGGTATCGATGAAATGCAGGTGATCCGAATTTCAATTGCTCAAACGGTATCATTCTTAATCGTACTTTTTATTTATATAAAAAGCAGAGCGAATCAAAAGATAACATTTCGTACTTAGGTCTTATTCGGTTGAGGATTAAATAGATGTCTCTTCTTGAAACGCTAAAAGATGCCGTAAATCAGCTTCCAGAGGAAAAACTGGTTTACGACATCTTTTTTCTGATTATAATGGGATAACCAGTGTTATGCTATTGTGACGTTTAATCTACAATAACTCGCAATGTATCAATTGTAAATAATGATTGTACACTGAAATGGTATATGTTACCATAATAATATGAGATAATCATGTACAAGGTGGTGGCCTCCCTGAGGGGAGGTGATGCTGATGTTTGACTTTAAGGACTTAATGCAGTTCGGAATGTTCATCATTGCATTGCTTGCCTTTATCTATTCGCTGATAAAGAAGTAAGTACATAAAAAACCGCCCCTTGTACTCTGACCGGAGCAGGGGCGATCTTTCAAACCATTATTCCGAGGTCAACCACTTTGTGGGCGGTTATCTCTTTTATATAAACATATTAGCATATTTCGTAAGGTATTTCAAGCCCATAGATCCTTATAGGGTACACATGGAACCATCTTTATTTATTATACGAATCAAGTAAAGAACGTATTTTAAGAAAAATGTAAATCAATCTTTTTATGCAGTATAATCCAGATGGGGTATAATTGTGGGTACGCACTTGATTTTTCCCTCCCACTATGCTATAGTATGACCCGTAATAAGGCCGTGAAGCTCTTGATATTATAAGAGATTTCACAAAATCAGACCGGTGTGTTCGAGACCTTCCACACCTAAAACAAAACTAAAGGAGAACAGAATATGAATTACAAATCTTCAGGGAAAACTTATTTCTTGGTTTTTTCCGCAGCCATTGCAGCCATCTATACCGTGCTGACCATGGTCTTTGCACCCATCAGCTTTGGTCCCATTCAGTTTCGGATTTCAGAGATTCTCTGCATCCTTCCCTTTTTTACCCCGGCGGCGATTCCAGGCTTATTCATCGGGTGTCTGCTGTCAAACTTTTTATGCGGTGCGGCTTTGCTTGATGTAATTTTTGGAAGTCTTGCTACGCTGATCGGAGCCATTGGCTCTTATATGCTGCGTAAAAATCAGTGGCTGGTATGCATTCCCCCAATCGTAGCCAATACCATCGTCATTCCCTGGGTTCTGCGCTTTGCCTACGGCTCCCAGGATTTTATCTGGTATGCCATGGTGACGGTTGGAATGGGAGAAATACTTGCTATTGGAGTTCTCGGTAATCTTTTTTTAGGCGTATTGACCCGCTACAAGCACATAATCTTTGGACGTTTTATAACAGAATAAGTGAAATCCATATAAAAACTTCCGCTCCATGAATATGGCCGGAAGTTTTTTTGTTCTCATTCTACAAATAATTGCAAAAAGTTACATTTTGTAATAAAATATTTTTGAACAACTAAAAATGTAACTGGTATGTAACCGCAGCTGTATATAATAAATATAATCTATAAGGACGACGGTGATTAAAATGGCAATTGGTAGAATGAGCGTGGTTAGCGAGGCAGACCGATATCTGACAATAGCAGTGGATTCCTACGATGACTGGGAAATTAAGGGAGCAATCTTTCAAAGAGAAGACTCTTTTGGAGTCCTGTTTCGCAGTTTTTCAGAGATGATCAAAAATATGGACCATTTATTTGATTCTGTGGGAGCTCCAAAGCAGACCTTTCAGATACGCAGTCTCCCCGGTTCCGACCCTGGGGATTCTGAAATTGAGAGAATCAAAAGGAGCGACAGAAAGGGAGCCTTAACAACCATTCGCATCTATCTACGCTTCCGGTACCATGCCTGTTGGCAGGGAACCATGATTTGGGACGATGGAAACAGAACTGCTTCCTTTGACAGTGTGCTTCAATTTATAATGGTTACCGATGCTGTGCTGAGAAAAGGCGATGGGTTAGGAGAGGAAGAGGTTGAAGAGCTCTTAAGCCAGGCGTCGTTTGAACGCTGGTCATTACCCCTTTGGGGAAATTACATGGATATCAGCATAACAGAAGGCCATGATCCGGTGACTGGTATCCACTATGGAAGACTAATTTCCAAAGAAGCCTCAGAGGAGTTAATAAGGACAGGACAGAAGGCTTCATTTTCCGTGAAGGTCATGTTTCGGGAGCACTGTACCTGGCAGGGAATGATCTACTGGCGGGAAGGTAAATCACAGCAGACCTTCCGAAGCTTTAAAGAGATGATTTATATGATATCGTTTGTGGTTAAGACGACTCTGGAAGAAGGGGAGCCTCTGGCAGCAGGCAGGTCCTGATAATATGTGTCATAAATAGCACTTTACAGGTCATAGAATCTGTAAGGTGCATTTTTTCATATCATAGAAATGGCGTCCTGGATTCTAATGTAGATTTTCTCTGTGCTTTCTTATATAATAGAGAAGAAAGAGTTGACTTTCCAGAAGAAAAGCAGTAAAAGTAAGTGAACATAGTACGATATACCGAATACAAAATTAAGGATGGAAAAAACATGTATCAGATTGATTTTAATAAACCGGAAGCAATACATTTTATTGGTATCGGCGGCATCAGCATGAGCGGGCTTGCAGAGATACTCATTGATGAAGGCTTTACAGTCTCCGGCTCCGATGCCCATGAGTCAGATCTTACCCGTCACTTAGAGGCAAAAGGAGCAACAGTCGCTTACGGTCAGAGAGCAGAAAACATCACAGATGAGATTGATGTAGTAGTATATACAGCAGCTGTTCACCCGGATAACCCTGAATTTATGAGAGCAAGCGAAAAAGGAATTCCCATTTTGACCAGAGCAGAGCTTCTGGGACAGATGATGAAAAATTATGAGAATGCTATCGCTGTTTCCGGCACCCACGGTAAGACCACCACTACTTCCATGATTACAGAGGTTCTCCTGTGTGCGGATACAGATCCCACTATTTCAGTTGGAGGTATACTAAATTCCATCAGCGGAAATATTCGTGTGGGCGGCCCGGATTTGTTTGTAACAGAAGCGTGCGAATATACCAATAGCTTCTTATCCTTTTACCCTACCACAGCAGTTATATTAAATATAGAAGCAGACCATCTTGATTTTTTTAAGGATTTAAAAGATATACGCCATTCCTTCCGTCTCTTTGCAGAGAAGCTGCCGGAGAAGGGCTTATTAGTGATAAACAAAGATATCGACCACATGGAGGACATCATAGAAGGACTTCCCTGTAAGGTGATCACCTTTGGAAAGAATGAGGACAGTAGATATCAGGCCAAGAATATACGGTTTGATGAACTGGCAAGAGCTACCTACGAGCTTTACGTGGATGGGGAAGAGGTTGATACGGTAACGCTTGGAGTCTCCGGAGAGCATAATGTGTATAACTCTCTGTCCGCCGCAGCGGTATGCCATGAACTTGGTATTTCCATGGAGATGATCAAAAAAGGATTAAAGCGTTTTACAGGAACGAACCGCCGTTTCGAAAAGAAAGGGGAGCTTTCCGGTGTGACCATCATTGATGATTATGCCCACCACCCCCAGGAAATAAGAGCGACTCTGGAAACAGCAAAGCATTATCCACATAAGAAACTCTGGGTTGTTTTCCAGCCCCATACTTATACACGTACCAGAGCGTTTTTAGACGAATTTGCAGAATCCTTATCCTTAGCGGATGAGGTAATCCTGGCAGATATTTATGCGGCCAGAGAAACCGACAATTTAGGCATCAGTTCCAGAGATATTGCAGATAGAATCGAGAAAATGGGAGTAAAAGTACACTACATCCCATCTTTTGAAGAAATAGAAACATTTATTTTAGAAAATTGTATACACGGTGATTTGTTGATAACTATGGGAGCCGGAGACATTGTAAAAGTGGGAGAAAACCTGTTAGGAGTATAGTTATCCACATTATCCACATAGTTTTCAACATTTTATGTTAAGAAACTATGTGGATTTTTTGATTTACATAATTTAAAGTCTTACAATTTACAAAATCTCGGTTTTATCAGCAAATCGACAGGATTGGAAATGAAAATCCAAATTATGTATACCAGATTTCCACATTATCCACAGTTTCCACAATTCATTTGGTGGATAACTGCCCCTATTTTCTTTTCTAAGGACCTGTGGTATGATAAGAGCATGATAAAAAGGTGAGGTTATGTCAGTGAATGTAAAGAGCAGTTTAAGGATCAGCGCTACGGTGATATCCAACGATTTCATAGATGAATATATGGCCATGGCCAATGGAGAATACATCAAAGAATATTTGTTTCTCATGCGTCATCAAGGGGAAGAAGTGTCCATATCCATGATCGCGGATGCACTGAACCACACGGAAGCAGATGTGGCGCGGGCTCTGGCTTACTGGAAAAAGGCAGGAGTGCTTACGGAGGAGATTCCCCTTAAGGCAGAACCATCGAAGGCAGAGCCATCTAAGGCGGTCTCTGAGACTGCCTGCTCCGGAGCTGTGCCTGAAGTTTTGACAAAGCCCCAGACACCTGCAAAAAGAACCCCCTATTCCCCTGAGAAGATAAGCGGGCTTGCAGGAGATGAGGATTTTTCTCAGCTTCTTTACATTGCACAAAAGTACATGAACAAGGTATTTACCCAGAGAGAATGCGAAGTATTTGCATATCTTTATGATGGTCTTCATATGCCATCTGAACTCCTGGAATACGTGGTGGAATACTGCGTCCAGGGAGGGCACTCAAGCATTCGATACATAGAGACCGTTGCCATCAGCTGGCATGAGAAGGGAATCAGGACTGTTGATGAGGCAAAGAACAGTGCTGTATCATTTTCCAAGGATTCCTATGCAGTTATGAGGGCCTTTGGATTAAATGACAGAAATCCGGGATCTTTGGAGCGGGAGTTTATGGACCGCTGGTTTACTACCTATGGCTTTACCAGAGAGATCGTGATAGAGGCCTGCAACCGAACCTTATCCGCCACCCATTCCCCCAGCTTCCCCTATGCAGATAAGATTTTAGAGGGCTGGAAAAAGGCTGGAGTCCGTACCATGGAAGAAATCAAACGGCTGGACGAGCAGTACGCAGAACGGGTGAAAAGCGGAGATATAAAGAGCGGAAAGAAGCAGACAGCCCAGGGGTCAGCAACAAAGCCAAGGACCGGACAGAATCAGTTTCAGAACTTTCCTCAAAGAGAGATTGATTACGATGCACTGATTCTGGAGCAGCTGACAAAGCAGCAGTAGTTATTTACATAGGGCAGCAAAAGAATGGAGGTAATTATGGCGCTGAGCAATTCACAGTACGACGCCATCATGAGGGCATACGGGCAGCAGCAGTTTAAGAACCGTCATGAGCAGGAAGAACGGATTGCAAACGTTTATGAGAGGATACCGGTAATCAGGGAGCTTGACCAATCCATTAGTACGAGAGCGGTTGCCTGTGCCAGGAGACTCCTGGAAGGAGATAAAGAAGCCTTAAAGGAGCTTCGCAGCGAGATAGCTGATTTAAGAGAGCAGAAGACAGTGCTGTTACGATCTGCAGGGTTTTCCTCCGACTATATGGAGATGCAGTACCGCTGCAAAGACTGTAAGGACACCGGATATGCCGAAGGGGTGAAATGCCACTGCTTCCGCCAGTCGGAGATGAAGTATCTTTATGCTCAGTCAAACATTGAACAAATTGTGGCAATCGAGAACTTTCAAACCTTTTCCACGGATTATTTTGATGATACCAGAGTCATTCCCCAATTAAACCGGACGGTAAGGCAATATATGGCCCAGGTGGCAGAAACCTGCAAAAGCTTTGTCCATACGTTCTCCAAAGAGCGGGGAAACCTATTATTTACAGGTCCAACAGGTGTGGGAAAAACCTTTCTTACCAACTGCATCGCAAAGGAGCTGATCGATCAGTATTATTCGGTCATCTATTTGTCTGCCAATGATCTGTTTGAGGTGTTTTCCAAAAACCGGTTTGATTATGACGACGAAGATGATATGAGAGGCATGTACCAGTATATTTTAGACTGTGATCTTTTAATCATTGATGATCTGGGAACAGAGCTTAACAACAGCTTTACTTCATCTGAGCTGTTTTACTGCATCAATGAACGGCTTAATTCCTCAAAGTCTACTATTATATCCACCAATCACCCCATCAATGAATTAAGGGACCGATACACAGAACGAGTTACGTCCAGGCTGATCAGCCGTTATACGGTCATTCCTTTGTACGGGGATGATATCCGTATTAAGAAAAAAGCAGGAAAAGTCAGCGACCGATAGAAGGATAAAAGATATTGAGTTGACATAAAATAAAGTGATTACCAAAGAGCATACGGCCTGGCTGGTCGTGTGCTTTTATATGGCAGTAGAAGCTTAAGAAGCGAATAGACCCGCACATGTGACCATCACAGATACAGGCACATAAGATGTGTGGAGCTTTGCAGAAGCATACAAAATGTTCCATATTTTTCCACATATGGAATCAGCCGGAATAAATCAGGAAAAATCATGAAGGTTACTTGAGAAAATATATGGAATCCTTTTGATTGTCTTGACTAAAGCGGCACATAATGTTATAAAAGAACCGTTGCATTGTATTTAGATACGTTGGAGGAGAAAAGAATGCTTTACGAAGAGAAAATTATAGAGACCATTCCGGTTGGTCCTCTTGGCCTGATTCCGTTAAAGAGCTGTAAGGATCTGGGCAACAAGGTAAATGATTACCTGGTGGGCTGGAGAAAGGAACGTGAGAGCGAGCACAAATCTACCATTGCTTTTTCTGGATATCAGAGAGATACCTATCTGATCGGAGCCAGTACTCCCAGATTTGGTACAGGAGAAGCGAAAGGAACACTCCAGGAATCCGTTCGTGGAGATGACCTTTATTTCATGGTTGATGTCTGCAATTACAGCCTTACTTATTCCTTATGCGGTATGACCAATCACATGTCCCCGGATGACCATTTCCAGGACTTAAAGCGTGTCATTGCTGCATCCGCAGGAAAAGCCCGCAGAATTAATGTAATTATGCCGTTCTTATATGAAAGCAGACAGCATAAGAGGTCCAGCAGAGAATCCTTAGACTGCGCCCTGGCTCTTCAGGAGCTTGTAAATATGGGAGTGGAGAACATCATTACCTTCGATGCCCATGACCCAAGAGTCCAGAATGCCATTCCATTAAAGGGCTTTGAAACGGTTCAGCCTATTTATCAGTTCATTAAGCATCTGCTTAAGAACGAGAAGGAGCTGGAAATCGACAGCGACCACATGATGGTCATCAGCCCGGATGAAGGCGGTATGGGACGTGCTGTTTACTTTGCCAACGTATTAGGTCTTGATATGGGTATGTTCTACAAACGCCGTGATTATACTCAGATTGTCAACGGACGTAACCCCATTGTTGCCCATGAATTCCTTGGAAGCAGTGTGGAGGGCAAGGATGTAATCATTGTAGACGATATGATTTCCTCCGGGGAAAGCATGCTTGACGTAGCAAAAGAATTAAAAAGAAGAAAAGCAAGAAAGGTATTTGTCTGCGCGACCTTTGGCCTCTTCACCAATGGACTTGCAAAGTTTGATGAATACTATGAAAATGGTTTTATTGACCGGATTCTTACTACCAACCTGGTATACCAGACACCGGATCTTCTTTCCAGACCGTATTACATTGATGTAGATATGAGCAAATACATTGCCCTGATTATAGATAATTTAAACCATGATGCATCCTTAAGTGATCTTTTAAATCCAACAACCAGAATTAACCGTGTGGTGGAGCGCTACCGCGCAGGTGATCGGTAATTGGGGGAGAGATGGATAAATTATCGGTTCAGAAACGGATCTTAATTGGTCTCACACTCTTCTCCATGTTTTTCGGGGCGGGAAATCTTATATTTCCGCCCTTTTTAGGTTCCCTGGCAGGAACCAGCACCTGGACAGCTATGATCGGCTTTGCGATTACTGCCATTGGCTTTCCGGTACTGGGAGTGGTTGCCGTAGCAAGAGCAGGGGGATTTTTTTATCTGGCAGAACGGGTACACCCCAGGTTTGCATTTGTTTTCACCTTGTTAAATTACTTATCCATCGGTCCCTGCCTTGCCATTCCAAGGACAGCCAGTACTTCTTTTGAGATGGCTGTGGTTCCGTTTTTGGGAAGCGGCAATCTGCAGGTCGCACAGATCTTTTATTCTGCCGCATTCTTTGTAATTGCATTTGTGGTGGCCCTTAATCCGGATAAGCTGACGGAACGTCTTGGAAAGGTTCTTACTCCAGTGCTTCTGGTGCTCATCGTAGTTATTTTTGCCGGCAGTCTCATAAAGCCGCCAGGGCTTTATGGAACACCCATAAAGGAATATGCGTCAGGACCCTTGGTCAAGGGCTTTTTAGATGGCTACCTCACTATGGATACCATTGCAGCTCTTAATTTCGGAATCGTGATTTCTCTTAATATTAAGGGAATGGGAGTGAAAAAGGATTCTGTAGTAGTGGGAGAGACTATCCATGCAGGATTTGTGGCAGGAGGAATTCTTCTTCTGGTTTACGGCGCTCTGGCTCATGTTGGGGCGGTGACGGGCGGTGCCTTTGGCCCGGCCCAAAACGGTGCCCAGACCCTGAACCAGGCAGTCAGCTTCTTGTATGGAAAAACTGGTCTTGTGATGCTGGCAGTGGTATTTTTTATTGCCTGCTTAAATACCTGTATTGGTTTAATCAGCTGTTGCAGCAAATATTTTTGTACCATAGTTCCGGGAATCGGTTACCGGACCTGGGCCGTTATATTTGCACTGTCAAGCTTTGTGATTTCCAATGTAGGTCTGACTAAAATTCTGCAGATATCGGTTCCCGTATTAAGTGCGATTTATCCGGTAGCCATTGTGCTGATCTTACTCTCCTTCGGGTTCCAGGATGGAAAACGGTGGCGGTCAGTATACGTCTGGTCCATCAGCTTTACAGGCGTGATAAGCGTCCTGTTATCTCTGGAACAGGCTGGAGTGACCGTACTGCATCAGATAATGTCCAAGCTTCCTATCTATGCTGCTGGGCTTGGCTGGATCGTTCCTGCCCTGGTTGGTGTGGTGGTTGGAGTTGTTTTGGCTATGCTAAATAAAAGCGAGAGTAGTAAAGCCTGAATCAAAACATAATCAGTCAAATTAGTCTGGAATATAAAAAATTAAACTAGGGGATGGTGCAAAATTAAGTTACGCTAATTTTGTACCATCCCCTTTTGTAAAAAAGAACAGGAGTATTGCTCCTGATATGAAATGATAAATATCTCATATCATTTTGCAACACTCCCCTTGTCTTCTTATATAGTATCTATCTACTTATGTAGTATCTATATTTTTATATAGTACTTCTCTTTGTTCTATCGTATCTTTTTATATCTCAATCAAATGATAAGGAATCAAGTTAGCCGTCAGCATCTGAGCCTCTCTCTGATGACAGGTGAATATAATAATCTGATCAGAATAGGCATTCACCAGCCACTTTAGGGCGGTCCTAAGTCTGTCATCATCATAAAGCACAAAGCTGTCGTCAAAGATCATTGGCATGCGCTCCGTACCTTCCTGAATCAGAGTAGCGGCAGCAAGTCGAAGGGCTAAATAAACCTGGTCCATAGTTCCGCTGCTGACCTGCTCCAGTGGCACCAGCTTTGTTTTGGTATTAAGAAATACATTTAGATTCTCATCCACGCTCATGCTGGTATAGATACCACCTGTAATGCCCTTAATGAGATCAGAGGCAGCTCGGTTTAGATAAAGCCCGAAGGAATCCCGGATGGTAGAAGATAAGCCGGTCATGGTCTCAAGGGCTAAATCAATGGCAGAAACCTCTTCCCGGATCCGATCATTTTCCTCTAAAATATGCTTGAGTCCCTCTGCCTGAGTTTTACAGCTTGATAAGTGCTCCAGCTTTCTCTCCAGCTCCCATTGGCTTTTTTGCTGCTTCTCAATGGTCTCTCCGCAGGTCTCCTGCTTCTTTTGAAGCTCTTCAATCTCAGCCTGCTTCTGGGTAATGGCGGCCTCAGATTTAATCACAGCAGACGACAAGCGGGTAAACTCCGCCATTCTGGACTGAAACGCACGCATGGCATCCGTTGAAATATCTGTACTTCCAAGATGTCTGGAAAGAATTTCCTGCAAAATCTTGGCGCTCATTTCCATATCCTTCTGACTTTGCTTCAGCTTTAAAAAGAGAATCAGCCCGATGAGGTAAAAGATAATGGCAGTACCCATGAACACGCTCATAAGAAGCAGAAGATCAAGACCGTAATTAGCGGTTAAGTAATTCGACTCACCCAGGTAATAAAGGCCTCCCACTCCGCATAATAGTGCCGTAGCAAGGATAAGGGAAAGGACAGAAAATACCTTTCTGGGCTTTTTACCTGACGCTTCCTTGGCTCTCATATATTCATCAAAGTTTTCCTGAGCTTTTAAAGAATATGCATTTATGGAGTCCTGATCTGTAAACTGGTTGCTGCTTAAGACCTGTTTTCCTCTTGCGACCTTTTTAATCAGCTCTTCCTTTTCCTTCTGGAGATCTTCTAAGGAAGTCTTAACATCTTCCCGCAGCTTTTGAAATTCATTGATCTGGTTTTCAAACTCCGGAGAGGATATCTCCCGTTCTGTGTTTCGAATCTCGCTGAGTAAAGAGGTATAGGTGCGGGCAGCCTCAGGAACCATCTGGGATTCCAGCTCTTTTTTCTGGGATTTTAAAAATGACGCAGCCTTTGTAATGTTTAAGGCAAGGCTTCCCGTATTGTTTAAATTAGCGATGTAATTTTTAAGCTCGGAAACCATACCTTCATCGGTCGCACTCTTTAGCTGGCTGATGCTCACGGTATTAATATAGGTAGTTTCACTCAGTCCGCATAAAAGGTCATCTAAGAATGCTTTGGTAGGCTCAATCTCCCTGCCTGCGGTTTCGTCCACAATCTTAAATTCCTTTTTGTTCTTCTGAAAGGTCCTTTCAATCCGGTAGATGTGCTCCTTATGCTCTAACCGGATCTGCCCTTCGTAAGTGCCGCTGTTTTCCCATGGCTCAAACTTGGTGTAGAGATCATTTTTAGAAGCTCTTCCCCTCTGGCGTTCAATGCCAAAAAGCATGCCGCGGATAAAGGTATGTATGGTGGATTTTCCTGCTTCGTTCTTTCCGTAGACGATGTTAAGCCCATTCTGGAACGTCAGATTCCTGCCATGGAATTTTCCAAAGCCATTGATATATATGTCCAGTATTTTCATGGGATCAGCTCCTTTCGTCCGTAGTGCGAAGCAGTGCATTGATGCCGTAATAGAGGGCTTTCTTTTCCATAGGGCTCATCTCAGGCTTTTGAAGGGCCTGAATATAAAATCCGATCATGTCACTGGAATGCTCGGCAAAGAGCGCGGAAAAGTCATATTGGGGCTCGGATTCGTCTATGATCTCCATAATCTTAAACCGGGTGGAGAGCATATCTAAGTCAAAGGAAATATCAGGGTCCCTCATACCACGTATGCGGAAACGGAAGATATTTTCAGTGCCCCGGTTTTGAATCTCCTGGGTGATCTTCATCGCAAGCTCTGTATTGGTGGTGGCTGTGGTCACATTCACCGCCAGAGAAACATACTGTAGCTTGGCAATTGGGATAAACTTTAAATAGGAGACCATACGGGTCACTTCGTTAATCTCTCCCATAATCATACCGTGAGGCCCTGACTCCGTCTTATCAAGTGGCTCTAAGGAACCGGAAAATGCCATACGGTTCTCAATGAGAATCTCAGGTCTGTGAATGTGGCCCATGGCAATGTAGGAGAAGTCCAGGTTTGACATGGCTCCCTTATCAAATGGGATATGGTTGGCATCTCCGCCATGGCCTAAAAGCACGTGGATTCTGCCGTTGTTTGGTACTTTTAGATGATCAAGACGGTTTTCCGGGATTTCAGACGAATAATAGCTGAACCCATAGACCTCTGTGTTGATCTCCTTGAAATAAACGCTTTCCAGCTCTTCCCCCATGAAATAAGTTACATTAGGCGCCCAGGTAAAGCTTAAGATAGCTGAATTTTTGCGGATTCGGTCATGATTTCCTGCGATAATGACCACATGCACGGAAGGGATGGTGGAAAAGAGGTAGTTGACCTCCTTTAAATCCCTGGCAAGTGGCTGCCGGTGGAATAAGTCTCCGGAAATGAAAAGGCAATCGGCTTCCAGGACCTTTGCCTGATGAACTGCCTTTGCAAAGGTGTCCTTAATATCCTGGCACCGTTCCTTGCTCCAGGGCTTGTCGCTGTCAGGACTCATGCCCCAGTGAACATCTGCAATATGTATAAATTTCATTCTCGTTACCTCGCTGGTCCTATGTGAAAAGATACCACAAATTCCCTGCCGGACTGGTAGGGAATTTGTGGTACAGGCTTAAAGTTCGCAGTTGTTAACGGTTCTTGGGAATGGAACTACGTCACGGATATTGGCCATTCCGGTCAGATACATCACACAGCGCTCAAAGCCTAAACCAAAGCCTGCATGGCGTGTGGAGCCGTATTTTCTTAAGTCAAGGTAGAAGTCATAATCTTCCTTGTTAAGTCCCAGCTCGTCCATACGAGCCACCAGTTTGTCGTAGTTATCCTCTCTCTGACTGCCGCCGATGATCTCACCGATGCCTGGAACGAGACAGTCCACGGCTGCTACGGTCTTATTATCCTCATTAAGCTTCATATAAAATGCCTTGATTTCCTTTGGATAATCCGTAACAAATACTGGCTTTTTATAAAGCTGCTCTGTTAAATAGCGCTCGTGTTCTGTCTGTAAATCGCATCCCCAGAACACTTTATAATCGAACTCATCATTATGCTGGGTAAGAAGCTCTACCGCTTCTGTATAAGTAACATGAGCGAATTCAGAATTTAAAACGTGGTTCAACCGGTTTAAAAGATCCTTGTCCACAAACTGGTTAAAGAAGTTCATCTCTTCTGGTGCGTGCTCAAGAACATAGCGGATTACGTATTTTAGCATGGACTCAGCAAGAGCCATGTTGTCATTTAAATCTGCAAATGCCATCTCCGGCTCAATCATCCAGAATTCAGCGGCATGGCGGGTGGTGTTTGAATTTTCCGCACGGAAGGTAGGGCCAAAGGTATAGATGTTACGGAATGCCATGGCATAGGTCTCACCATTTAACTGACCGCTTACGGTTAAGTTGGTAGGCTTACCAAAGAAATCCTGGGTAAAATCAATGGTTCCTTCCTCTGTCTTAGGAATGTTATTTAAATCCATAGTGGTAACCTGGAACATCTCGCCGGCGCCTTCGCAGTCACTTCCGGTGATCAGGGGAGTATGAACGTAAACGAAATCTCTCTCCTGGAAAAACTGGTGAATGGCATAAGCAATTAAGGATCGAACCCGGAATACGGCCTGGAAGGTATTGGTTCTTGGGCGTAAATGGGAGATGGTTCTTAAATATTCAAAGCTGTGGCGCTTTTTCTGAAGAGGATAATCCGGGGATGAGGTGCCTTCTACGGTAACCTCTGTGGCCTGTATCTCAAAGGGCTGCTTGGCATCCGGAGTAGGAACTAAAGTTCCGGTTACGATTACGGCAGCGCCAACGTTTAACTTGCTGATTTCTGAAAAATTCTCCATGGTATCGTGATAGACCACCTGAAGGGTTTCAAAATAAGATCCGTCGTTTAATACGATGAATCCAAAGGATTTGGAATCCCGCAGACTTCTTACCCAGCCTCCGACCGTAACCTGGGAATTAAGAAATGTTTCCTGCTTTTTATATATCTCTCTTACCGTGATTAAATCCATAATAGATTCTCCTTTTACATGTTCGCATACTTATTAAGATTATACTGTATTTTAAGATTCTATTCAAGGGGTGCTGGGTGTAAAAACATTAGATACGCCTAAAAACGTCAAAAATTTGTAAAAAGCACGAAAAATGTCGGAAAATGCACAAAAAACTATAAGATAAAATGAAATATTTGTTCACTATTAAAGCAAAGTATGGTATAATGTAGTCACAATAATTACAGCAAGAGGTGATAACGTGATTAAAAAAGAGATGATAGCCATGCTTTTGGCAGGCGGACAAGGCAGTCGCTTAGGTGTGCTTACGCAAAAAGTGGCCAAACCAGCAGTGTCCTTTGGCGGTAAATACCGAATCATTGATTTCCCGCTTAGCAACTGCATCAATTCAGGAGTTGATACGGTAGGAGTACTTACCCAGTATCAGCCATTGCGCCTGAATACTCATATCGGCATCGGCATTCCCTGGGATCTTGACCGGAATGTGGGCGGAGTCACTATTTTACCTCCTTATGAACGGAGCAAGGGAAGTGACTGGTATACCGGTACAGCAAATGCCATATATCAGAACCTGGAATATATGGAGACCTACAATCCCGATTACGTCCTCATTTTATCTGGAGACCACATCTATAAGATGGATTATGAGGTCATGCTGGAATATCACAAAGCGAATAATGCAGATATCACCATTGCTGCTATGCCGGTGCCTATTGAAGAGGCAAGCCGGTTTGGGATACTAATCACAGATGAAAGCAACCGGATTACGGAATTTGAGGAAAAGCCCGCAAGTCCAAGAAGTAATCTGGCTTCCATGGGAATATACATATTTAGCTGGAAAGCATTAAAAGAAGCACTGATTCGTATGTCTGACGTACCCGGGTGTGATTTTGGAAAACATATCATACCCCATTGTTTTGAAGAGGGAAAGCGGGTCTTTGCCTACGAATACAACGGTTATTGGAAGGATGTAGGTACGTTAGGTTCCTATTGGGAAGCCAATATGGAGCTGATTGATATCATTCCTGAATTTAATCTTTATGAAGAGTACTGGAAGATTTATACAAAAAGCGACATTATTCCGCCCCAGTACGTCTCCGAGGAAGCTGTCATAGACAGAAGCATTGTGGGAGAAGGAACCGAGATTTACGGAGAGGTAAGAAATTCCGTCATCGGTGCCGGCGTTATCATTAAAAAAGGTGCGGTCATAAAGGATTCTATCATTATGAGAGAGTGCGTGATCGGGGAAGACGCAGAGATCACAAAGGCTATTATTGCTGAGAATGTGACAGTGGGAACCGGTGTGAAAATTGGTACCGGAGACTATGAAAAGAGCAAGTATGATCCAAAGGTCTATCAGTTTGATCTGGTAACGATAGGGGAGAATTCTATCATCCCGGATCAGGTGACCATAGGCAAGAATACAGCAATCGTGGGGATCACCGTCCCTGAAGATTATAAAGACGGAGAACTGGCCAGCGGAGATTATATCATAAAGGCAGGTGGCATGCGATGAGAGCAATCGGAATTGTATTAGCAGGCGGGAACAGTAAACGGATGCGTGAGCTGTCCAACAGAAGGGCCATTGCAGCCATGCCTATTGCAGGGAATTACAGGAGCATCGATTTTGCTCTCAGCAATATGACCAATTCCCATATTCAGAATGTAGCAGTATTAACTCAGTATAATTCCAGGTCCCTGCATCTTCATTTAAGTTCCTCCAAATGGTGGGATTTCGGAAGAAAGCAGGGCGGATTATTCGTATTCACTCCAACCATAACTGCAGATAGCAGTGACTGGTACAGGGGGACTGCGGATGCCCTGTTTCAAAACCTTACATTTTTAAAGAACAGTCATGAACCTTACGTAGTCATTGCCGCAGGAGACGGCATCTACAAACTGGATTACGGCAAGGTACTTGAATATCATATAGAGAAGAAATCAGATATTACCGTAGTATGCACAGAGCTGCCTGCGGGAGAAGATATCACACGTTTCGGCCTGGTAAAGACCAATCAGGATGGCAGGATTACAGATTTTGAAGAGAAGCCTATGGTGGCTTCCTCTAATACGGTTTCCTGCGGCATTTATGTCATCCGCAGGCGTCAGCTTATTGAACTGATTGAGCAGTGCGCCATGGAGGACCGCTATGATTTTGTGAGTGACATTCTGGTACGATATCGGAATTTGAAAAGAATATATGCTTATAAGATGAACGATTACTGGAGAAATATCGCATCCGTGGAATCCTACTACAAGACCAATATGGATTTCTTAAAACCGGAAGTAAGAAATTATTTCTTCCGTCAGTATCCGGATGTTTACTCAAAGATCGATGATCTGCCGCCTGCAAAATACAACCCAGGTGCATCTGTAAAAAACAGCCTGGTGTCCAGCGGCAGCATTGTCAACGGCGTTGTCGAGAATTCAGTCCTTTATAAAAAGGCCTATGTCGGCAACAACTGCGTCATTAAAAACTCCATTATTTTAAATGACGTCTATATAGGCGACAATACGGTGATTGAAAACTGTATCGTAGAAAGCCGGGATACCATCCGTGCCAATACCACCTATATAGGAACAACGGACAATGTAAAGATTGTCTTGGAGAAAAACGAACGATACACATTATAGTAAATGTGACGGGAAGGGGAAGAACATGCAGATTACAGATGTAAGAGTACGACGTATTGAAAAAGAGGGAAAGATGAAGGCCATAGTATCAATCACATTGGATAACGAATTCGTTATTCATGACATTAAAGTTATTGAAGGAGAAAAAGGACTATTTATAGCAATGCCCAGCCGAAAGGCGGCAGATGGTGAATACCGGGATATCGCTCATCCGATTAATTCCGGAACCAGAGACACCATTCAGAAGGTGATTCTGGATAAATATGAGACCACTGCTATGGATGTACCTGAGGCAGTATTTGCTTAATCAAATAAAAGGATCCGCAGGCAGGCTTTTCGTACTGTCTGCGTTTTTTTTGCCCGGAAATCAAACGAATATTTACACTTTAGTGTTTTAAGGTTATAATAGGAATCAAATTTTTAGAAAGGCTGTGGAACGTATGACAATAAAAATAGGTATTGTAGGATATGGAAATCTTGGTAAGGGAGTGGAATGTGCCATTAAGCATAATCCTGACATGGAGCTAAAAGCTGTATTTACCAGAAGAGCCCCGGAATCATTAAAGCTTCTGACCGAAGGAGTTAAGGTATTTTCTTATGATGAGATTATGTCAAAAAAGGATTCCATCGATGTTTTAATTTTATGCGGTGGAAGTGCTACCGATCTTCCGGTGCAGACTCCAGAGCTTGCAAAACATTTTAATGTGGTTGACAGCTTTGACACACACGCCAAGATTCCGGAGCACTTTAAGGCAGTGGATGAAGCTGCTTTAGAGGGCGGTAAGGTAGGAATTATCTCTGTTGGCTGGGATCCGGGTATGTTTTCCTTAAACCGTTTGTATGCCGGGGCTGTACTTCCGGGAGGACATGATTATACGTTCTGGGGAAGAGGAGTGAGCCAGGGCCATTCCGATGCGATTCGTAGAATTGATGGTGTAAAGGATGCCAGACAGTATACCATTCCAGTGGAAGAGGCGTTACAAAAGGTTCGGGAAGGAAAGAATCCAGAGCTGTCAGTAAGACAAAAGCATACAAGAGAATGCTTTGTAGTGGCAGAGGACGGAGCTGACTTAGACCGGATCCGGGAAGAAATCGTGACCATGCCAAACTATTTTTCTGACTACGACACCACCGTTCATTTTATCAGTGAAGAAGAGCTTCTAAAGGATCATAAGGGAATTCCTCACGGCGGTTTTGTCATCAGAACCGGAACCACTGGCTGGGAGGATGAAAACAGCCATGTCATTGAATACAGCTTAAAGCTGGATTCCAATCCGGAATTCACTTCTTCCGTACTGGCTGCCTATGCCCGTGCCGCTTACCGCTTAAACCAGGAAGGACAGAAGGGCTGTAAAACAGTTTTTGATATTGCACCTGCGTATTTAAGTTCTCTCAGCGGGGAAGAATTAAGAAAACACCTGTTATAAGAAAGAAGCAGGAGGGATAATTATGGCAGTGTCTAAGGAAATGGTCCTGTATTATCAGCCGGAACAGGAAAAGCAGGGCGGAAATGATACGAAAGCAGCGAAGCTGAAAGGAGTGCTCATTCGCATGGGCATTCGAATCCGCAATATTTCCAGTGAGCAGATGAACCAGACCGTAGGGTATCTTGCTGGAATTGAAGGGTTTGAAGAGATTGCCTTTGAAGCCTGTCCTCCGGTAAATGAGGAGATTTTAGTAATGAAAAACTTCTCAAACCGCAGGGTGGACGAGTTTTTAATGAATTTAAGACGGGCAGGTGTACCTAAAATTCAATTAAAAGCGGTAATTACAGATACCAATTGCAAATGGAGATTTTACGATCTGTATGAGGAACTGAAACAGGAAAACGAAGCAATGTCCAAGGAGCCTCAATGATAATAAAAGGCCGGACCATCCCTTCATAGGATGGCCCGGTTTTTTGATTCCATATTTTATTGATATTCGAACACGTTGGCCCACCGATGCAAAAGCTCTGCTTCTTCCGGACGTTTCTTTGAAAGCTGGGCGGTTGCCACAATGGGGAGCCAGGACTGGACGTATTTTTTGGCGGTTCCTGTTTTTCTACAAAAGACATCTATGTACATATCAGCTTTTTTCTGATCCTGGAGGCAGAAGAGGAGATACGTTCTCGCAACATCTGCGCTGGCGTTTCCCTGGGTAGCGTGTACCCAGTCCAGGACATACATGGTCTGGTCGTCTTTTACAATGATATTGCTTGGATTGAAATCACCGTGGCACAGCTTGGTATGCTTTGGCATTCCGTCAAGCCGTGTATGCATATCATATCGGATGGAATCTGTCAGTTCATCAATATCTCCGATCTGTCTTATCATCTTATCTTTTAATTTATTGAGAAGAGGACACTGCTTTGACATGATATTCAGGTGGAGATCCACCATCAGATCCATATATTCCGGCAGCTTTTCCGGATTCTCATCCATGAGCTGCTTTAATGTCTTCCCTTCAATAAATTCGTAAGTAATGGACCACTTGCCTTCAAAAACACTGACTTCCAGCACCTTAGGAACCTTTATTCCACCGGTTTCCTCAACTCTGGCGGTAATCAAAGCTTCATTTAGTACCTCTGCCTTAGGGAAATCTTCATTAAATACCTTAATCGCCTTATCCCCATCCCGGTAGACCTTCTTTGTTGCGGTCGTAGCAATTAGTTCTGCTCCCATAAAATACCTCTCCTTCCATCTTTGCATCCCCAAATATGTCGGAACTATATAGTATTATTTTACTACAATATAGATAAAAAGTATAGAAAAAACAGTGGTATATTATATAAAATATCTAAAATTTATCCTTTGAAACGGTAAACAGCCACACCGTAAGGCTTCAGTGGACAGGCGATGGAATAGTTTTTTCCATCCCACTCCTTTTCCTCAGAAGGAACGGCGGGTGCTTTATCTTCCGGCTGGTAAAGACCGTGGCTTTCATTAAGGACCAGGTGATAGCTTCCCTTTTTTGGAACACCTGCCCGGTAGTTCTTTCGCTCTACCGGTGTAAAGTTAAGAACAAACAAAAGACTGTCTTTCTTGTCTTTACTATACCGGACAAAGCTAAAGATACTCTGTTCACTGTCATTGGCATTGATCCAGGAGAAGCCCTCCCAGTCATAATCCCTCTCATAAAGCGCAGGATATTCCTTATACAGGTGGAGAAGATCCCTGACATAGTCCTTTAGGTCTTTTCCAAGAGGCTCATCTGCCAGATACCAGTCAAGAGCTGTCTTTTCGTCCCATTCATGGAACTGTCCGAAATCCTGTCCCATAAACAAAAGCTTCTTGCCTGGATGGCCAAGCATAAAGGTATAGCCTACTTTTAAGTTGGAAAATTTATCCTCCAGAAGTCCAGGCATTTTCTCGATCATAGAGCATTTTAAATGCACCACTTCATCATGGGATAATACAAGTATATATTTCTCGCTGGTAAAATATGTAAGACCAAAGGTCATCTTATGGTGATTGTATTTTCTGAAATAAGGGTCCAGCTTCATGTATTCTAAAAAATCATGCATCCAGCCCATGTTCCATTTAAAGGTAAAGCCAAGACCGTCGTTTTTGGGATCATCTGTGACCTTGGGCCAGGCGGTGGATTCCTCCGCGATCACCATGGCACCGTTGCCTCTGTCTTTGATAATGCTGTTTAAGTGCTTGAAAAATTCAATGGCTTCCAGATTTTCATTGCGGCCGTGTTTATTTGGGACCCATTCTCCGTCAGACCTTCCATAGTCAAGATAGAGCATGGAAGCCACCGCATCCACCCGGAGTCCGTCTACATGGAATTTTTCCACCCAGTAAAGGGCATTGGCAATGAGGAAATTATCCACCTCATACTTGCTGTAATCAAAGACCTTTGTTCCCCAATCCGGATGCTCTCCTTTTCTTGGGTCAGAATATTCGTAGCATGGCTTACCGTCAAAGTCGGAAAGTCCGTGGGCGTCCTTTGGAAAATGAGCCGGAACCCAGTCTAAGATAACGCCAATCCCTTTTTGATGCATGTAATCAACAAAGTACATGAATTCCTTTGCCGTGCCGTACCGTGAGGTGGGAGCAAAATATCCGGTCACCTGATACCCCCAGGAGCCATCATAAGGATGCTCTGCAATCCCCAGAAGCTCCACGTGAGTATAGCCCATCTGTTCCACGTAGTCTGAAAGCTCGTGGGCAGCCTCCACATATGTATAATAGCCATCTTTTTCGTCCCGGTTCTTCTTACGCCAAGAGCCTAAGTGAACCTCATAGATACTGACCGGACCATCCATGGGATCGGCCTTCTTTCGTTTCGCCATCCACGAGGTATCGTTCCACTCATAGCCGGATAAATCGGCAGTCACAGAAGCTGTCTGAGGACGGTATTCTGCCTCAAAGGCATAAGGGTCTGCTTTAAAAAGAAGCTTGCCGCTTTCCGTGGTAATTGCATACTTATAAAGCGCCCCGGTAGAAAGCCCCGGAACAAAGGCCTCCCAGATTCCTGAGTCAGCCAGACAGGTCATTGGATTTTCATCCGGATTCCAGCCGTTGAAATCACCTACCACTCCGATTTGCTTTGCGTGGGGCGCCCATACTGCAAAATACATCCCTTCCTCTTTGTTGTAAGTCCTTGGGTGAGCACCCAGCTTCTCGTAGATTTCATAATGTTTCCCGTTGTTGAAGAGATAGCGGTCTACCTCTGTTATAAAACCTGTCCCGATTTCCTTTTTTTCTTCAGCCATTTGCTCACTCCTCCGTGATCATTAAAATAGCACACTAAATCTCCCAGCTTTTAAAACGGCGCAGGAGAAACTGATAACGCAGCTGTGCTGCATTCAGTTCATAGATATAGCAATCAATAAGGGTCGGATCCACTACGTGCTCAAAGTGGTTCCTGGCAGCTTCAATTGCTGTTTTGGAACATTCAATTTCGTATCTTAATCTACGTTCCTCTTCTGATTCAGTCAGGCGTTTTTTTAAAGTCGCATGCTTCATTTTACCATCTCCATTTCTTGAAATTTACATAATATCTGTTAGTTTCATTATAACTGGAAAATGGGTTTTTATTCATATTTTACCTGTAATGCCCGTAAAATCATGGGATTCGGTCTAACATCATCTGCATATGCTGCCCCAGGGAACAAAGTTTTTTCGTGGTGTCTCCAATGGTCAGGTAATAAAAATTTGCAGTTCCTTCCTGTCTGACGTCAATAAGACCGGCCTCTTTTAAGATTTTTAAATGATGGGAGACCGCCGGACGGGAAAGGTTTGTTTTCTCTGTGATATCTTTTACATTCATGCCCACCTTTCCGCGGATGGGGCCATCGGAAGCTGAGACATCATTTCCCATGCTGTCATAAAGACCATTACGGGCAAGTGCCTCTACAATGGTCAGTCTTACTTCATCTCCAAGGGCGATGAAAATGGGCATACAGTCCTTAAAAAGTATATGAAAGTCCTGCCCTTCCATGAGGGGTTCCTCCTTTGGTTTAAAAAAATAAACTAACAATATCTTACCATTCTGGTAAAGAAACGTCAATGCTTTGGGGGTGAAATATTGGTTAATTTGCCTCAAAATACGGAAAAAGTTTGATAAAATTAATAAATATATAATAATACACATAAAATATCTGGGGTACCTAGCCATAAGGCTCGTCTTTTGGTTTCTGAAAAAAAGAGTTGACAATTAATCTTACCTTGTGCATAATGGAATTATATTCCAGTATACGTTCTGTATACTTCATTTCAATTTTCAATGAATGGTGAAACATATTTTATTTTCAAGAGCTGATAATCCAGCATATTTTCCAACGTTAAGATATTAAGCAGGTAAGGGGGGAGTGCATTATTGGGCATTTTATTTTGCTGCTTCATTTAGGGGCAGGGGCTTATTTTGATGTCCGGGAACACAAAATTCCTAATTGGTGGGTGATACTCGGCATGGGAAACGGTTTGATTCTTACCGGGCTTGAAGCTGGGCAGCTATCCAGTCCCAGCAGTTTTTTAAAGGAGCCTGCATTTTTTCTGTTCCGGATGCTTTTGGTAACAGCGGTTTTCTTTGTTTTATTTCTTTTCCGCATGATTGGTGCAGGAGATATTAAGATGGCAGCCCTCATCTGCGGATATCTTGGCCTTTCATCCGGCGCAATGGCAATTTTTTATGGTTTTCTTATTGGGGCATTCTGGTCCCTGATTAAATTAATGGGAAGCGGCGGCTTTATATCCCGTTTTTCCCATCTTCTAACCTATATCAGGTATGTAATCCAAACAGGTAAAATAACTGCTTACTACCGTCCGGAACGGGATGGGTATGATATGGTCATTCCTTTTGGCCTGTGTCTTTTTCTGGGGACTCTTCTTGCCCTGGCGTGGTAGCAGTCACAAAGGAGGATTTTATTTGGCAGAACGTATTTTAGCAGTTTATGATGAGGATTTTTTTTATGCGGAGCGGCTTGCAGATTTTATCAACGAGAGGAAACAGGCTCCCTTTAAAGCCCTTGCCTTTACCACGTTAGAAAGGCTTATGAGCTATGGAAAGGACCATGAGATTGATCTGTTGCTGATACAGTCAGACATTTCCAGGGAGGAACTGAATGGTCTTTCGGCAGGGCAGGTATTTTATCTGTGTGACGGAGAGAATGGCCCTATTGATGAATCATCAAAGGGAATTTATAAATATCAGGCGGCAGACAGCATCATGCGGGATGTGATGGAAGCCTATTTAACCAGTGACGAAGAGGCCGGGGGCAGAGTCATATCCAGGACCGGAAGGGTGATAGGAATCTACTCTCCTATTAACCGGTGCTTAAAAACTTCCTTTTCTCTGACTATGGGTCAGCTTTTATCCAGAGATTTAAAGGTCCTTTACTTAAACTTTGAGGATTGCTCCGGCCTTGGAACGTTGATTGGTGAGGAATTTAAGGGAGGCTTATCCGATTTATTTTACTATTACAGCCAGGAAAAATACAGCTGGATCAGACTTGGGTCTCTTGTTTATACCTGGGGAGAACTGGATTATGTGGCGCCTGTCCGGTATCCGGAGGATTTAAACCAGATAGGGGCGGGGGAAGCAGCTGACCTGGTCAGGAGAATTGCAAGAGAAAGTCCCTATGAGACCATAATCCTGGATCTGGGCCAGTTTGGTAAAAAAGCAGCAGAAATACTGGAGGCCTGTGACGTCATTTATATGCCGGTTAAGGAAGACTGCGTTTCAGTCGCTAAGATAGAAGAGTTTGAGGAGTATCTTTCTGTCTCCGGCCACGAGGCTGTTACAAAAAGAATTGAGAAATTAAAGCTTCCATATCACTCAAGCTTTGGGCGAAGGGATTCTTACTTAGAACAGCTTCTTTGGAGTGAGCTGGGAGATTATACAAGGCAGCTGTTAAGGAAGCAGCCGTAAGGGAGGGAAGTATGGAAGAAGAGATGCGAAAGAGGATGCGGGAGGAGATTGTAAGAGAGCTGAATGAACAGCAGCAGGTTATGGATGAAGAGCTGTATGCCATCATAGACCGAAAGATTCTTGAATATGGGCAGGAGCATTTTCTGCCGTTAAAGGAGAAGGTAGAGCTTCGGTGCAGGCTTTTTGATTCCTTTCGCCGCTTAGGTGCTCTTCAGGAGCTTGTTGATGACCGTCATATCACAGAAATTATGGTCAACGGAGCCGACCGGGTCTTTGTAGAGAGAAATGGCTCCATGGAGCTGTGGGGAAGGACCTTTGACAGTCAGGAACAGCTTGAGGATACCATTCAGCAGATTGTGAGCCGGGTGAACCGTACGGTGAATGTATCAAGGCCCATTGCCGATGCAAGGCTTTCTGACGGCTCCAGAGTTCATGTTGTGCTTCCGCCCATTGCCCTGGACGGACCTGCAGTCACCATCCGAAAGTTTCCTGAGCCAATCACCATGGAAAAGCTCTTATCTTATGGTTCACTTACAAAAGAGTCCGCAGAATTTTTAAAGGCAATCGTGGAAGCCGGGTATAACATCTTTGTCTGCGGTGGAACCAACTCCGGGAAAAGTACATTTCTAAATGCTCTCTCATCTTATATTCCAAAGGATGAAAGAATTGTGACCATTGAGGATTCGGCTGAGCTTAAGATCACCCAAATTAAGAATCTGGTCAGGCTTGAGACGAGAGGGGCAAACGGAGAAGGGGAAGGGGAAATTACTATTGGAGATTTAATTAAAGCTTCCCTTCGAATGAATCCCGACCGGATTATTATCGGAGAGGTCAGGGGAAAAGAAGCCTTGGATATGATATCAGCTATGAATACGGGGCATGACGGCAGCTTAAGTACGGGACATGGAAACAGTCCCAAAGATATGTTGTCAAGGCTGGAAACCATGGTGCTAATGGGCGCTGATATCCCTCTTCCGGCAGTGAGGAGCCAGATAGCAGCAGCCATTGATATTTTAATACACCTGGGGAGATTACGAGATAAAAGCAGGCGGGTCCTGTCCATTATGGAGGTGTCAGGTTATGAAAATGGAGAAATCAGGCTTAACCCGCTGTACCGGTTTGAAGAGGATTATGAAAACGTGGACAGCAAAAAAGAGGACAACAAAAAAAGGGTTCAGGGAAGACTTAACAAGGTGGGTGACCTTCAAAATACCGAAAAACTCAAAGCAGCAGGCGTTGAACTATGATCATTACGATTTAACATTTGCCCAGTGGTGCATATATGGCTCACAGGGGCTGGCTCTGGCTGGCGTTTTTGCATATGTCTTTTACCGAAATGTTATAGTCTTTCTCATTCTGATTCCATTTGGAATCCTTTATCCTCTCTTAAAACGTAAGGAAGAAAAAGAAAAAAGACTGCAGCAGCTTAATGTTGAATTTAAGGAAGGGATTTTACTATTAGCCTCATTTTTAAGTGCAGGCTACTCTGTGGAGAATGCCTTTGCCTCTTCTGTAAGAGAGCTGACTCTGCTTTTTGGTGAGAACGGGCTGATTACCAGGGAGTTTAAGCATATTGAAAATCAGATAAAGATCAACCGTTCCGTGGAACAGGCTCTGTCAGAGTTTGCAGCCCGCAGTGGTCTTGATGATGTGAAGAATTTTGCAGAAGTCTTTGGTGCGGCAAAGCGAAGCGGAGGAGAGCTGGTTTCCATTATCAGCCATACCTCTAATGTTATCCGGGACAAGGTATCTGTCCGTCAGGAGATACTTACCATGTCGGCGTCGAAACAGTTCGAGCAAAAGGTCATGAACATGATTCCTTTCTTTATTGTGATTTATATTGATATCACATCACCTGGGTTCTTTCATGTGATGTATACCACAGCCATTGGCAGAATTGTAATGACCATCTGTATGGTGCTGTATGTATCTGCATTTTTTATCTCAAAGAAGATCATGAGCATTGAAATATAAGGAGAAATCATGTTTAAGAAATATTGTAGGAAATGGAATCTTGCCATTACAAAAACGCAGATCATCTGTGTGGCAGCAGGTATTTTCCTTTATGTCCTGATAGAGCTTACTTCTGTTTTGGGAGGAAGAGGAGGGGCGAGTGGCAAAGAATTAAAACGAGCAGGACCTGGGCAGGGGGAAACTACGTATGAGGTGGAAATATCAGGTCTTGATAAGGAAAGGTCTGATAAAAAGATACCAGTTAAAATACCAGTTGGGGAGCGAATCTATTCGGAAGAAGAGGCAAAAAAGCTGTTTGAAACTATGAAACCAAAGCTAGAAGAACAGATGCTTGGGGAAAATGAATCTCTTTTAAAGATAAGAAAGAATTTGAATCTAAAAACAAGCTTAAGTGACTATGGAATCAAAATTCGATGGGAAACGGACAATCCGGATCTGGTAGATTCTCTTGGGAAAGTACATAATCAGCAGGCAGCTGAGACAGGAGAATCTGTCATACTGCGTGCTCTCGTATCCGATGGGGTCCATGAACATACATATCGCTTTCCAGTTATGGTATATCCTCCTGACCGTTCCTTGCAGGAGAAGACGGAGGAAGAATTCTTAACCTGGGCTCAAAAGGAAGATCAAAAACAGCAAACAGAAGATTATCTACGATTACCCAATGAATATGATGGCCAGCTTCTTACTTATTCCATAGAAAAGGATAGCAGCCACCGCCTGTTTCCATTTCTTGGATTATTCATGGCGCTTCTCTTGCATGCAAAGGTGAATTCGGATAAACAGCATCTGGCAAAAAAGAGGGAGCAGCAGCTTCTGCTGGATTATTCTGAGGTCGTATCAAAGCTGGTGGTTTATATTGGCGCGGGCCTTACTTTAAGAAATTCCTGGGAACGAATCGTGGCAGGCTATGACGCTGGTGTAAAGGAAGGCAAAAGGGGAGTGAGACCTGTTTACGAAGAGATGATGAAGACGGTCTCCCAGCTTAGTAGCGGAGTATCAGAGAGCAGAGCATTTGGCGAGTTTGGAAGGCGGTGCGGCCTTCAGTCATATTTAAAGCTTTCTGCGCTTTTGGAACAGAGTCAGAAAAATGGAAGCAGACAACTTCGCCAGTCGCTGGAGCTTGAGATGATATCAGCATTTGAGCAAAGAAAAAACCTGGCGAAAAAGCTGGGGGAGGAGGCCGGGACCAAGCTGTTAATTCCCCTTCTGCTCATGCTGGGAGTGGTGATGGCCATGATTGTGCTTCCGGCATTTCTGTCATTTTATTAGAAAGGGGGTGAGAGGATGATAGCATTTCTTAAGAATCAGTTCCTGGATTTTTTAAGAGAAGAAGACGGCGTAGGTGTAATTGAAGTGGTCTTAATTCTCGTGGTACTAATTGGCCTTGTTATTATTTTTAAGGACAGGATTAATGCGCTTCTTGAACTTACGTTTAAGCAAATTGATAATCAGTCAAAAGAGGTGTACTAATGCAGAAGAGCGGGCAAATCACAGTGTTCTTAAGCCTGGCGCTATTGTGCATCTTCAGCCTTATGTGCGGACTAATCGAGTCCGCACGTATGGCTGGGGCAAGATGCTACTTAAAGCTTGCAGCAGATTCTGCCATGGATTCCGTATTCAGTGAATATCACAGGGAGGCATGGGATCAATACCGTCTGTTTCTCCTTGAAGCAAAGGATGAAAAGGAGATAAAAGATTCCTGGAATCAATTTATGGAACCATACATGGACAGCTCTGGCTGGTATGGTATGGCGATGGAATCAGCGGAGGTATCTGACCGAGTGTCGATTACGGACGATGGCGGCTCCCATCTGGATAAGGAGATTCTTGATTACATGAAGTATGGAATTATAAAGGATATGCCTGATGCTGACGGTGCAGCAGATTTACTAAAAAATTTAAAAGAAGCATCTTCCGTTGAAAGTCTGTCTCAGTCTTATTCCGGGCACACAAAGGAGGCTGTGCGTCTGGAACGGGCGTTAGAAGACATCAATGACTGTTTAAGGGCGCAGAAGGATTACTGGGAGACGGCCCAAAGGCAGTTAGGAAATTATAATGGCAGTGGATTTAGAGAGAGCGCCCAGAAACTAAAAAGAGAGATGGATCGGATTCCCTCCCTGGTCACCACATATGGAAAGCGGGCAGACCAATTAAAAAAGAATCTGGATGAGACAAAACGTAAAAATGAAGCACTATCAAAAAATATCAGTCCAGAGATGCAAAAAGCCATGGCAGAGGAAGCAAATAGCTATGAAACTTATGTAAATCAGGATGGGCCTAGAAGAAACCAGGTGGAAGCGCTTCCAGAGCATATGGATATTCAAAAGACCGTGATCCAGCAGGCCATGGAAAGAGCCGAAGAGGTAGAAGATACTATTGACAATTGGGTGTATGACGATGAGGAAGATTCCGGACCAGATTTTAGTGAACTGTGGGGATCTGTAGAGGATATCTGGAACCGGATTCAAATATCGGTGCTATCCTACTCAAATGGCGTAAAGGACCCTGAGAAACAGAGAATATTAGAGCAAATAGAAGGATTTGCGGAACAGGGATTATTAAACCTTGTACTTCCAGAAGGCAGTCAGGTTTCCAAAGGGATGGTAAACAGTGATTCCTTTCCTTCTGCTTCTATGAGTGCTTTAGAAGGCGCTTCAATTAATCTTCTGGAACGCCTTGTTTTTGAAGAGTATTGCAGCAGGTTTCTGACAAATTTCTGCTCGGAAGAAGAAAAAGAGTTTAAGTATGAGCTGGAATATCTCATATCCGGAAAAACAAATGATGAGGATAATTTAAAAAGGGTAGTCACAGAACTGGTAGCAATTCGGGAAGGTATGAACCTGATCCATATCCTTTCAGACAGCGAGAAAAGGCAGGAAGCCAACGCGTTAGCCAGTGTGATTACCGGCGTCACTGGTCTCGCTCCTCTTACTGGAGTAATCGCATTTTTTATCATGACAGTATGGGCATTGGGTGAGGCAATCGTAGATGTAAAAATGCTGCTGGAGGGAAAAAAGACCGCTTTTATAAAATCAAGGGAAACCTGGAATTTAACGTTATCCAGTTTGTTGGAGTTAGGTAAAACGGGGAAATCTTCTGGTGGTAAGGCAGGAGATAAGGGAATCGACTACACAGGATACTTAAAGCTTTTAATGTTTCTTTCCGATCAGAAGGTGCAAAATTATCGTCTTATGGACATGATCCAGTGGAACCTATGTAAAAGCCAAGGGGATTTTCGTATGGAAAACTGCGTCTATCAGGCAGAGATAAAAGGAAATGTAAAAGCGAAACACCTGTTTTTTGGAGGCAGCAATCCCTATTATCCATTGGATGTCAGAACAGAGAAAGCATATTAAAGGAAGGAGGCAGATGATCATGCCCTTTTTCAGGCGGCCAGCAGGAAAAAAGAATAAAAAAATTGTTACTCTCCAGGTACAAATCCCCGTCTCTAAAGGACGGCCTTCTGTAAAAAGGGTATTATCATCTGCCTTTAGCTCCAAGCGGGAGGGCAGTCTGACGATTGAAGCCGCTATGGCACTTCCTTTATTTGTTTTTTTCATGATTATAATGATGATGCCTATGGTCATCATGAATATAAACCGGCAGGTTCAAACAGCTCTTGAAGAGGCTGGGGAAGACTTAAGCCAGTATGCTTATCTCCTTGAGAATGGAAAACAGAACGAGCAGGAAACCACCTCCAATACAAAAGGGATTCAAAAAGAGATTCTTGAGAGTCTTGCAGGAGAAGGTGTGCTTTTTTATGTGAGAAAGAGAGTAGAAGACAAAGCAGATGTAAGCCGCCTGGAAGCAATCTCCTTTGCCAGATCCTCAGTTCTTCGGGACGGGGAAACCATTGACCTTATTATGGATTATCGGGTCAAGCTGCCTTTTTCGGTGTTTAGCTTAAAAAGCGTGCCTATGACAGCCAGGTCCACGCGCAGGGCCTGGATTGGAAAAAAGGGTATGGAGGAGGCTAAGGCATTGGAATCTGAAGAAATTGTCTATATTGGAAAGGGAAGTACAAGATACCACAAGTCAAGAACATGCCACTACTTATATAACAACTTAGAACAGATAGCACGAAGTGAACTGGTGCAAATGAGAAACTTATCCGGCAGTACCTACAAACCCTGTAGCCGATGCCAGCCCTCTAAGGAGGGAAACAGCCCTGTCTATATCATGCCGTCAGGAGAAAAGTATCATGGGGATAAGAATTGTTCTTCAATTATATCCTATGTTTCTGCCGTTCCCATTGAATCTGTGCGCCATTTGGGAGCGTGCTCATATTGTTCGCAATAGGAGGTCTAAACATGCCTGAAGGCATAAGTAAAATCGTATTTACCATATTTTTAGTCTATTCTGCATTTCAGGATGGAAGAAGTAAAACCATAAGTGTCTGGCTTTTGTTCGCGGCTGGAACATCAGGCATTCTATTTATCATAATTTCTGGACAAGGAATAGGTGACAGACCCTTAAGCTGTCTCATAGGGCTTCTCATGGTGGGAATCAGTCGGATTTCAGATGGAGCCATTGGGGAAGGAGATGGATGGTTTTTTACGGTCAGCGGTCTGTTTCTTAATCTATTAATAAATCTAAAGCTGTTGGTTTACGGTGTATTCTTAAGTGGATTTGTCTGCATGGGAATTTACATCTTTTTTCGCTTAAAGGGAAACGATGTGAAGAAGGTCACCATTCCATTTCTACCGTTTCTTCTTCCAGCCTGGATAGGATTGGTGATGTTATGAAATGTCAGGTATCAGGAAGCTTTACCGTGGAAGCTGCCATTGTCATGGCGGTTGTTTTGTGGGCTTTGCTGGCTTCAATTCAGACCGCGTACTATGTCAGAGACAGGACCGTTGGGGCGATGGCCATATCAGAGGCAGTCCAAAGACTTAGGCATAATGAGTCCGAGCCTGAAGCTGAGGCAATTTCATGGGCAGAAAAAAGGGCAGGAAAACCGTTTTATTGGGACAGGTATGAGTTCGACTTAAAACTTTCTGGAAATCCCATAACCGGAAAAAAGGTAAAGGCTTCAGGAGCAGGAGGAACGTGGAAGTTTTCCCTGGAGAAAAACGTATATGATCCGGAAAATTTTATAAGAATGGCCACTCTTTTGGAGCAGGAGGAATAAGATGAAAATTACATACAGGCGGGAAATGAAGCATAATTATTTGATTATAAACCCCGACATACCAGAATATAAAGGATTTGAATCGCAGATGCTGGAAAAAAACTCCATTGAGGGACTTTTAGAATTTCATATAAAAAGCCTGGACGGACAACGGTCATGTTATTATGAGATTACCTCGAAGCAGTCCTTAAGCCGTATTTTGGAGTACAAGAGCCTGGGAGAAGAAGAGCTTAGAACGCTCATTGGCGGAATTGCCCGCACCCTTTCAAGATTGGAAGCATATCTGTTAAAGGAAGATCAGATTTTGCTGGATCCGGAATATATATATGTGGACCCTGAGCGTTTTAAGGTGTTTCTTTGCCTCATACCTGGAAGAAAGGGAACCTTTTCTCAGGAGATGACTGAGCTTCTTAGGTATCTTCTGGGCAAGGTCAATCATCAGGACAAGGAATGTGTGGTCATGGCTTATGGACTTTATCAGGAAAGTCTGAAAGACAATTACGGGATCGATGACCTTCTTGAAATCACAGAAAATAAATCAAATGACCTTAAATATGGTGCTTCAATGGATAAAAACCATATATTAGATGAAGAAGAGTACCATGGCGTAATATCACCCCAGCTCGCAGTCAAGGACGAAGAGAGGTACGAAACAATAATTCCTGAGAATCAGTCTGAGATAAATTCGGAATACAGCCTGGTAAGAGTTCTTTTACTGATTTCAGTTGCCATAGCAGTTCCGGTTCTTATATTGTGGCTGGTATCAGGAATTCGCGGAGTGTTCCAGTTCTGGTACGTTCCTTTTGGTGCAGGCTGCCTTTCTTTGGCAGTACTTCTTTTTTTCGGCGGAAGGAATGATTCAGCCAAAGAGAGGGCGTCAGAGGGAGAAGCTGTTGAGATTGAAACAAACAAAACACGAGATATAAATAAGGCGGGAGCAAAGCCAGATATAACTAAATGGGATAATAAAAATCATTCCAGTGATAAGATGAATGGTGTAAAAAAAGACAGCTTAAAAAGAGATAATAAGAAGGACAATATAAAGCAAGTCAGTAGCAAAAAGGGTAGTAACAAAAAAGATAGTAACACTAAGGATAGTAACATTAAGGACAATTACAAAACGAATCATAGCGACAGGGACTATTACAAAAAGGATAATAAAAAAAGTGACAGTTACATAAAAGATAAGATGGATTACGCTCCAGAAAAGGAATACGATTGGCAGATGGCATTTCTAGAGGAAGATGAAGAGCCAGCTAACCAGCCGGAAGAAAAAGACGAGGAGATAATTTTACAGACGGTTCTGCTAACAGACACTACAGCAGATAATAATACCCGGTATCTAAGGGCGGTGGGATCAGAAGTTCCGGATATCACCATATCCTATGTTCCATATCTTATTGGAAAACAGGAGGGATTGGTGGACTATGTCCTGGAAAGCGAAACCATAAGCAGAATTCATGCTAAAATTGACCGGGAAGGGGAAGAATATCAGTTATGTGATTTAAACTCCACCAACGGAACATCAGTAAACGGCAGGATGCTGGAAACCAATGAAACCGTAACGTTAAATAAGGGAGATGAAATTTTTATCGCAAATTTCGCGTTTATATTTACATAATATGTTAATTTGTGCTAAAATAATTATATTATTTTAGGAGGAGAACTGTGATGGAAGACTTATACAGGCGAAAAAAGGCATTTGTCAATATGGGATTTATCATTTTAAATGTTATTTATTTCCTGTATCTGGAAATGACAGGCTCCACAGAGAATACGCAGTTCATGGTTTCCCATGGAGCCATGTATGCGCCTCTAGTCGTAGAGGGCGGTGAGTATTACCGCCTCTTTACTTCTATTTTTATGCATTTTGGAATCAATCATATTATGAACAATATGCTCATTTTGTTTATTTTGGGTGATAACCTGGAAAGAGCCCTGGGACATGTGAAGTATTTCTTTTTTTATCTGATCTGCGGAGTAGGCGCGAATATAATCTCCATGATTGTTAATCTTGGAGATTATCGGCTGATCGTTTCTGCGGGAGCTTCCGGAGCAATCTTTGGTGTCATCGGTGGTCTTTTATATGCAGTAGTGGTAAACCGGGGAAGGCTGGAAGATCTAAGCACCCGGCAGCTTGTTGTGGTCATTGTGTGTTCCCTGTATTTTGGCTTTTCCAGCACAGGTGTAGATAATGCAGCTCACATTGCGGGACTTTTCGTGGGTATTTTAATGGGGATTGTTCTGTATCGTAAGCCGAAAAGGCCTGGACGCATGGAAAATTGGGAATAATACTTTTGGGAAGGAGGTGAGAGTGTGAGAGAAGATGATTGCATTTTCTGCAAAATTGCAAATGGGGACATACCTTCAGAAACACTGTATGAGGATGATACATTTCGCGTTATTATGGATTTAGGACCGGCTACAAAAGGGCATGCCCTGATTCTTCCAAAACATCATTACAAAGATCTTTGTGAGCTTGACGGAGCGACAGCAGCCAAGGTCCTTCCGTTGGCAGCAAAAATTGGGAACGCCATGAAAACCACATTAGGCTGTGCCGGATTCAATGTTGTGCAGAATAACGGAAAAGAAGCAGGTCAGACTGTTTTTCATTTTCACGTACATTTAATTCCTCGTTATGAGGAAGGCCCTGTTATGGTTTCATGGGTATCGGGCAAGGCAAGTCCGGAAGACTTAGCACAGACAGGAGCCGCTATTAGGAGCGCCCTGTAATCAGAGGGGCATTATCAATGAGCATACATAAAGATGAAAATATGTTGTTGCAATCCATTTATGGGGAGTACCAGGGCTTGCTTCGACGGATTGCAAAGACACTCCACGTTCCGGATATGGAACTGGATGATGTCGTACAGGAAACATTTATTGCATACTTTGAAAACTATTCGCTGACCTGGACTGAAACGCGAAAGAAAAGTATGCTGATTAAGATACTAAAGAGTAAATCAATCGACTGCCTCCGAAAAAATGGACACTATGAAAAAGTAAGCTTGAACCAGGAGGATGCAGCCAATGAGGTAGCATTGCTTGCAAGCTATGTGATTACAGATCCCCTTGATATGATTCTTGAAGAGGAGGCTGTTTTAATGATCACAAGTGAAATATCTAATATGAGGGAAGAGTGGAAAGAGATGGCTGTCCTTTATTTCTTAAAACAGCTTACGATTCCAGAGATTTGTGAATTGTTAGGGATTCCGGGAACGGTATGCCGCTCCCGGATATACCGGACAAGAGTCTGTCTAAAAAGGATTCTTGGACCCAGCTTTGATACATAAATTATTTTCCGGTCAGGGATTCAACCATTTCTACTATGGCATCAATAGCGTTATGCTGTTCACTCTGTTCCATATTTGAAATGTAAGATTTCCTGTTCTGATACGTTTCGGATACGGCCTTAAGAAGGGAGTCTCCTGATAGATTTTCCTCTTCCAGGAGAAAGCTGAATCCCTGCTTATGAAAGGATCTTGCGTTTAAAATCTGATCACCTCTGCTGGCAGCGGCAGAAAGAGGAATCAGAATGTTTGGCTTTCTAAGGGCAAGTATTTCACAGATAGCGTTTGCTCCGGCTCTTGATATCATCAGATCAGCAGCAGCAAATAAATGCTTTAAAGGAGCATCTACATACTCATATTGTACATATCCAGTGGTACTTATAAGGCTCTCATCCAGATTGCCTTTTCCACAGATATGTATGATCTGGAAATCCTTTAAAAGCTTGGGAAGTATTTCTCTTACTGCATTGTTGACTGTTACGGAACCGAGACTGCCTCCGATGATTAATATCACAGGACGGGTTTCGGAGAGCTTGGCAAAACTTAACCCCTTAAGACGATCCCCCTGTAACAATTCTTTGCGAATGGGGGAGCCTGTTAAAATGGCTTTTTCTTTTGGAAGATAGGCCAGTGTTTCCGGGAAATTGCAGCAGACATTTGTTGCAGCAGGAATACACAGCTTATTAGCAAGACCTGGTGTCATATCGGATTCGTGAATGATAACGGGTATCTTTAAACGTTTGGCAGCCAGTACAACAGGAACTGCTACAAAACCACCTTTAGAGAATACGACATCCGGTCTGTAATTTTTAAGAAATTTTAATGCTTCCCCATATCCTTTTATGACGCGGAATGGGTCAGTAAAATTTTTGGGGTCAAAGTACCGGCGGAATTTACCGGAGGAGATGCCGATGTAGGCAATACCAGCTCCCTCTATGAGTTTCCGCTCGATTCCCTGATAGGAACCTATATAGTGAATGTCATAATTTCTCTCTTTTAAAGAGGGAATCAGAGCCAGGTTCGGGGTAACATGACCAGCAGTGCCTCCGCCGGTTAACACGATTTTTTTCATAAAGCGTTGCCTCCCAGATTCGATATACTATTAATAGTAAACGCTGACGGTAAAAAGTCAACCCCAAAGAGTATGAAGACTTAAGGATAACTTGTATTTAAGAGGTGCAGACATGGAGCAGGGAAGAGACAATCATAATAAATGTTCCATTTTAAAATGTAACAAAAAGAGTAAGGCTTCCCAGGAGAAAATGGAAGCATATCTGCTTGATTATATGCAGCAGCACCCGGAAATAACACCGGATCCCCCTTCTCCTCCGCCTGGTGAATTCCAGACGATCATGGCAGAGATGAGACGCCGGGGAGCAACCACTGTTTTAAACAGACAACTTAAACTTCGGAGCAAATATCGAAGATTAGTATATTATCTGCATAAGCCATTTATGGTATCCATGGTGATTTGTGTCATTTTTTCCGTGACATCCATTGGAGTTTGTGCCGGTAAAGCTGAAAAATACCGTATAAGTAAAGCTAAGATACCAGAGACAAAAATCTGGCATGAAGATGATACCCTTTGTTTTCTTCCATTCATATCTCCATCGGAAGGAGCCACGGATTCGCATCGGGCTGAAAGAAAGATAAAAAGTTATCAAAAGGATCATGAAATCAATGATATTCCAGAGATCAACCGGAAAATCACATTTCATTCTTCCAATAACTTACCCATCAGATGAAAGGCGATATTCTAAATCAGGGTGGTATTATAATAGGAAACATATGAAAAACCAGATGAATAAGAAGAAATTCCTGACAAAACAGCAGCTGTATTATAACTCCCGTTTTATCAGGAATTTTTATTTTAATCTCAGGAAATCAAGTTCTTTAACCATTCTTCCTCTTTAAAACCAGTTAAAACAAAATCCTCCCCAATGATCAGCGGCCGCTTCACCAGCATACCATTGGTTGCAAGAAGCCGGATCTGTTCTTCTTCACTCATTCCTGGAAGGGCTTCTTTTAGATTCTGTTCCTTATAGATATTGCCGCTGGTGTTAAAGAACTTCTTTATGGGAAGACCGCTTTTTTTAATCCATTCTAAAAGCTCATGTTCCTTTGGGTTTTCTTCTTTTATATTCCTTGCTTCATAAGATATATTGTGCGCATCCAGCCACTTTTTTGCGTTTTTACAGGTGCTGCAGGGCGGATACTGTAAAAATAGTAAACTCATAGGTTGGCTCCTTTCCATTTTCTTTTGCTTTCATATATATTTTACCTTGAAACCTATTGAATGAAAAGGAAAGATTTGGAATAGAATGTAATAATCAAGGAAACCCGGGAGAAATAATGAGATTTTTAATGTTTTTGTCAGAGGCACTGGTGCCTTTAATCATCTTTTATATTGTTGGTTTTGGTATTTTATCAAAACGTCCTGTTTTTGATGATTTTATAAATGGTGCAAAAGATGGGATGAAGACGGTAGCAGGTATCCTTCCCACTTTAATCGGTCTTATGACAGCGGTTGGAGTCCTTCGCGCTTCTGGCTTTCTTGATTTTCTTTCCGGCCTGCTGACTAAGCCGGCATCCCTTTTGTATTTACCGGCTCCAGTGGTCCCTGTAATTTTAATCCGTATGGTATCCAACTCAGCAGCCATTGGACTGGTGTTAGATATCTTTAAAAAATATGGCACAGACTCTTATATCGGTATGGTTACCTCCATAATTATGAGCTGTACAGAGACCTTATTTTATTGCTTAAGTGTTTATTTCGGAACCGTAAAAATACGTAAAACCAGGTATGCCCTTACCGGTGCTTTGACAGCAACCATTGCAGGAATTGCAGCCAGTGTCATTTTAAGCCGTATTTTGGTATAAAAGGGATTATTTCATCTCCATTTTAAGAATTTCATAAGAATTCAAGTGGTTGTCTATAAATACATAATCATGTATAATTACGAGGAAGCTTTTATTGTCATAACAATATGAAAGGGATTAACGTGGATACTTACGGAACTCTTAACGAAGTATTGGTAAGACTGTTTCGGGATATTATGGATATTGAACAACAGGCTATCATTACCCAGGAATTTAATAATATTACGAATAATGATATGCATGTAATAGAAGCGATCGGCGTCGGAGAACCTAAAAATATGTCGACCATTGCCAGAGAGCTGTCTGTTACGGTTGGGACGCTTACCATAGCCATGAACAGCCTTGTAAAGAAAGGGTATGTGACCCGCCAAAGAGGGAAAGAGGACCGGCGAGTGGTTTACATTTCACTTTCAGAAAAAGGGAAACAAGCCTTTGAACACCATGCCAAATTTCATCAGGAGATGATTCGGGGCATTGTCGATTCACTAGGCGAAGATGAGATAGAAGTTTTGATCAAAGCTCTGACCAATCTTAACCACTGGTTTCGGAGCCTTTAAGAGAGTTTAAGGAGGCAATACGCAATTATGAGAAAATTCATCGTGATGTTAATGAGCGTTATAATGATGATGTCCCTGTCAGCGTGTACACCAACACAGCCTAAGATGGAGACAACGGCACCAATTCCCCAGGCAGAGGCTTCTACCGGTGGCGCAAGTGACAAGGTTCCGGATCCTAACGTGGAACCAATGGAAATCATCTCTGTATATAGCAAGAATAGCGATGGTACTGGCCTTAACCAGGCTATGGATGCAGTGGACAAGCTCACGGCAGAGGCTTTGGTGGATAAGCTGATTGAATACGGTGTTCTGGAAGAAGGAACAACCGTTGTTAAATACGAATCAAAAGATGGCAAAGGTACGCTGGATCTATCCAAGATGCCTGCAAAAGGAGGGAATGATTTAGTTACTCTGACTGCAGTGGGCAATACCTTTATAGAGAATTTTTCATTGGATAAATTAAAGGTTCTGGTAAATGGAAAGAATTATTCCGGCGAGAAGGTGAAGCAGGGTGATAATGATTTGCTGGAATACGTAAAAGACTATAAACAGATTGGTTAGGGTGTGTCTGAAAACTCATTTGATAAGATCTGGAACATAAAAGAGGCAGGAGCATAGGTAACATGCTCCTGCCTCTTATTCGTAAGGTTTGTTTTTGTTAAACTTAATATTAGCTGGATCTGAGCTCTTTACCAAGCCAGTTACGAAACTCCGGCAGTATGACGGAAAATGGTGCTGGACCAATATCCAGTAAAAAGGTATGAAACTCTTTTAAATTGAATTTGTCTTTTAAGATTTTCTCGGCGGCATTTCTCATTTCCATGATTTCTAAATATCCCACATAGTACTCCATGTAGTTGGTTGGATTCTCTACCAGGCTGTTATAAATGGAATCCACGATATCCGTTTTCTCCACATTGTAGAAGGTACTAAGGTACTTCGCTGTCTGCTCCTTATCCCAACCTTCATAATTAATGCAGATATCAAGATACGCATAAATCCCCAAAGTAACCGCAGAGTTGTGTGCCAGGAGCTTTCCAAGATCCGGGTCCAGTCCGTTGTCAAGGGTATAAGAGTAATTTTCTACGTAGGTGGCCCACCCTTCCGAATAGCTTGAGAAGGATAAAATACTTCTTAAGTCGTTGGGGCTTTTGCTCAGGAAGTAAACATTCTGGTACAAGTGTCCCGGATATCCTTCATGGGCCAGAGTGGTATAAAGATCGTCATTTTGAAACCTTGGATTACCATTAATATAGATAATATTATCTTCGTACCGGTCAATAGGCGGTACCAGATAAAAGGCAGGGCTTAAGGAAGATTCCAGGGCTTTCGGAACATATTTGACCGTGTACTGGTTCTTTGGAAGCTCAGGAAAGTCCTTGGCGATCTGAGATTTTAAGGACTCTAAAATATCTTCCGGTTTCGTTACATTAAAGGAATAAGTATCAAGCTGATCGAGAACCTTTGGATTCTCCTTCGTAATCTGACCAAGAGCCTTAATGTCAGAGGTAATCTGTTTTTCAATGGCTTTTTTTAAGCTGTCTACGGAATCATAAGAGGTTCCGGTATTTGAATTGACCAGGTACTCAAAATATTTCTTCCCTTCCGGATACCAGGAAAGACCTTTGTCATTCTTTCCGGTCCCCATAAGGGCAGTAATTCCATTAATCAGGTTTTTATAGGCCGGAACAAAATGCTCCTCAAGGACCTTTAAATTCTTTTCTTTGTAAGCAGCTTTTTCTTCCGGGGTCAGATCATTTAAAGCATCGATCCTGGTGTTAAAGGTCTCTGAGAGAAAGCTGTGGTCCGGCTGAATCAAATAAGCTTCACATGATTTTAAAACATGATCCGCAGCAGAATCTGACATAAAGAGACCGGCTTCTGATTTTTGCTTTTCAAACTCCAGAATCTGTGAATAATAATCATCAATGGTAGAAAGCAGTGACAGATAATGGTCCACATCGTCCTTTTTGTAGAAGGCGTATTCCGCAAATAGGACAGGAAGCTGTGCCTGAATGCCAATGGTTGTAGTAAGCGGCTGAGTATAAAGCTCCAGGCCTTCCGAAGCCATCTCTGTATCTATGTAGGAGTAAAGAATCTGATAAGTCAGGCGCTGATCCTTTGTCAGTTTTCTGGGATTAAACTGATTCAGTTTTTTCTTTAGCTCAGCCAGATCCTTTGAGTTTTTCTTCATGTTATCCAGGGAAAAGTCCCCCAGCGTCAGAGGAACCGTTTTAAGCCCCCGGGAAGCCGGATCTGCCATGGTAAAATGAAAGCTGATCCCAGAGTTGCTTATTTCATTTCGGAATAAATCGTCCGTAAACAGATCAAAATTTTTCTGCATGGATACATCAGCAGCATTGTAATGCTCATATCCCGTACCAGAGGGGGTAGCGGCTGACTTTGGCGGCGGCGTGCACGAACAAAGCAGGGAGACCACCAGGAAAATGGAAATCAGCCATCGGCCTCTTTTAAAAAATTTGTTTGTCATATATGATTCCTCCGTAATTCACTATTAATATTTATATGTGGGAAATGAAAAAGTCATGACTAAACAGGGAATTAAGAAGGTTCCCTGCTTGACAAACTTCTTCGAAGCCATTACACTAGGATTACTAACAATGATCTATATGAGAATGCTGAGAAAAGAAGAGTAAGAGATAAGGTTCATGTGCAGAGACTTCCGTATGCTGAAAAGGAAGCTTGGACTTATTTCCCAATATGGCCTTGGAGCAGCGGAACCGAACTGGCATATTACATGCTTTTAGATTCCGACGGTTACACCCGTTATCGTGTCAGACTGTATAAGCAGCTTAGGAATTATGAAGATTCTGAGTGCGTATGCAGCCGGTAAGGTCCATGCTGTAAGGCATGGATAAATTAAAGTGGTATCACGGGATAATCGCCCGTCTTTAAATTTCCGAGAGGATATTTTAAGACGGGTTTTTCTTTGGAGAAAGCAGCCTAATTTCCGTAGCAACTCATGATAGAACCAGGAGGGAAGAACATGTGTAAAGAATCAAACAAAAAACCTTATTATATTACAACCGCCATTGCCTATGCATCCGGAAAGCCTCATATTGGTAATACTTATGAAGCTGTATTGGCAGATGCCATTGCCCGCTATAAAAGAGCCGAGGGCTACGATGTATTTTTCCAGACAGGAACCGATGAGCATGGACAAAAGATCGAAGAAAAGGCGAAAGCAGCCGGAGTGACTCCAAAGGAATTCGTAGATCAGGCAGCCGATGGAATCAGAGGAATCTGGGATTTAATGAATACCTCCTATGATAAATTCATCCGTACCACCGATGAATACCATGAAAAGCAGGTTCAGAAGATCTTTAAAAAGCTTTATGATCAGGGCGATATCTATAAAGGACATTATGAAGGCCTTTACTGTACTCCCTGCGAATCCTTCTTTACCGAGTCTCAGCTGGTGGATGGAAAGTGCCCGGACTGCGGCGGCGAAGTGAAGCCTGCCAAGGAAGAGGCATACTTTTTCCGCATGAGTAAATATGCGGACCGTCTCATCGCTCATATTAATGAGAACCCGGAGTTTATCCAGCCGGTTTCCAGAAAAAATGAGATGATGAACAACTTCCTGCTTCCAGGACTTCAGGACCTTTGCGTATCCAGAACAACATTTACCTGGGGTATTCCAGTCAGCTTTGATCCAAAGCATGTAACGTATGTATGGCTGGATGCTTTGACAAACTATATTACAGGAATCGGCTATGACTGTGATGGAAACAGCACCGAGCAGTATCAGAAGCTTTGGCCGGCAGACTTACACCTTATCGGTAAGGACATCATCCGCTTCCATACCATTTACTGGCCTATTTTCCTGATGGCACTCAATATTCCTCTTCCAAAGCAGGTATTCGGCCATCCATGGCTGTTACAGGGCGATGGAAAGATGAGTAAATCAAAGGGAAATGTTCTTTATGCCGATACCTTAGTGGATTTCTTTGGTGTGGATGCCGTCCGCTACTTTGTGCTTCATGAGATGCCCTTTGAAAATGATGGCGTGATCTCCTGGGAGCTTATGGTCGAGCGCATGAATTCTGACCTTGCCAATATTCTTGGAAACCTTGTAAACCGTACCATTTCCATGTCCAATAAATACTTTGGCGGCGTGGTAACAAACGGAAAGGATTCCGATGCATTTGATGAAGACTTAAAAGCAGTGGTACTTGACGAGGTGAAAAAGGTTCAGGAGAAGATGGAGAAGCTTCGTGTGGCTGATGCCATCACTCATATCTTTAATATTTTCAGAAGAAGCAACAAATATATTGACGAGACCGCACCCTGGACACTTGCAAAGGACGAGGAAAAGAAAGCCCGTCTGGAAACCGTGTTATTCCATTTAACAGAAGCAATTACCATTGGAGCTTCCCTTCTTGATTCCTTTATGCCGGAAACCTCAAAGAAGATTTTAAGCCAGCTTAACACCGAAAAGAGAGAGCTGTCCCAGATGAGCGAGTTTGGACTTTATCCGTCAGGAGGCAAGGTAACAGAACAGCCTGAGATCCTTTTTGCCCGTATGGACATCAAGGAAGTAATGGATAAGGTAGATGCCCTGTTCGCTCCGGTAGAAGAGGCCAAAGAGTCAGCCGTAGAGTCCGGAGATGTGATAGACATTGAGCCTAAGGCAGAAATTGAATACGATGATTTTGCAAAGCTTCAATTCCAGGTAGGAGAGATCATTGCCTGTGAAGCAGTGCCGAAATCCAAAAAGCTTCTCTGCTCCCAGGTACGCATCGGAAGCCAGGTAAAGCAGATCGTAAGCGGCATTAAAGCTCACTATTCTCCAGAAGAAATGGTTGGCAAAAAGGTAATGGTTGTGGTAAACTTAAAGCCGGCCAAATTGGCTGGTGTTGTATCCGAAGGCATGCTTTTATGTGCGGAAGATGCAGAAGGCAATCTATCCCTTATGGTTCCGGAGAAGACCATGCCGGCAGGAGCAGAAATCTGCTAATATAAGGGAACATCAGACGATAAAAAAACGTAAACAAGGCAGGCCGGGTTTTTGAAATCCGGTCTGTTGTATTAAAAAGGAGAATTCCATGCAGGAGACAACAAGCCCCACAAGAGAAGGATTCACCGGATATACCCTTAAGCTTATTGCTGTGGTCACCATGTTCATTGACCACATCGGTGCAGTATTAATAGAAAATGGAATATTTAAGAACCCTAATATGGACTTAACTCAGACCTTTATGGGGATTACCCAGGTAAAGCTATGGGGATATCTTGACTTTGCCCTTCGTGTCATAGGAAGAATTTCGTTCCCCATCTTTTGTTTTCTTCTGGTACAAGGCTTTATTCATACCAGAAATGTAAAGCGTTATAGCTTCAGGCTTCTAATATTTGCTCTGGTTTCTGAAGTACCCTTTGACTTGGCAATTTCAGGGGAATGGTTTCACCCGGAGTACCAGAATGTGTTATTTACCCTGCTCATCGGACTTTGGGTCCTGACCGCTTACCAGAAGGCATTTGGCGACCCATTAAAGCAGGTTCTGGCCATTGTAGTTGGCTGTGGCGCGTCTGTATTAATAAAATGTGACTATAATATTATTGGTATTGTATTAATACTGATCTTTTACGTATATCGGGATAAGCCCAAATTACAAAGTCTTTTATCTGGTTTTGTGGCGGCACTGCAAAGCCTTTACTGCTTAGGCGCCGGGGCATTGGCCCTGTTCCCGATCCGCAATTACAACGGAGAAAGAGGGAAAAGGAGTTTGGATAAGTTATTCTACTGGTTCTATCCAGTCCACCTTCTTTTACTCTATCTTATTTACCTTTTAATTGTAAAATTATAAATGAGGAGATACCATGATTTTTGATACACACGCCCATTATGATGATGAGGCATTTGAGGAGGACAGGGAAGAGCTGTTAAACAGCCTTGCCCTCCACGGCATAGAAGCGGTGACCAATGTGGGAGCCAGCATAAAAACTTCTCAGAATACCATGAATATGGTAGACAAGTATCCCAATGTTTACGGTGCCATCGGTGTGCACCCAAACGAGACCGGAGAACTTGACGAAGAGGGAATGATATGGTTAAAGGAACAATCCTCCCACCCAAAGATTGTAGCCATCGGAGAAATCGGTCTTGACTACTACTGGGATGAGCCAGACCGTGAAATACAGAAAAAATGGTTCATACGCCAGCTTGACCTGGCAAGAGAAGTGAGCCTTCCCATCATCATTCACAGCAGAGATGCGGCCAAAGATACTCTGGATATCATGAAGGCAGAAAAATCCCAGGAGCTGGGAGGCGTCATCCACTGCTTTTCCTATGGAAAAGAGATGGCGAGAGAATACTTGAACATGGGGTTCTATCTGGGAATCGGCGGCGTTCTTACCTTTAAGAATGCAAAGAAGCTGAAAGAAGTGGTAGAATATATGCCAATGGAACAGCTGGTGCTGGAAACAGACTGCCCGTACCTGGCACCGGTGCCAAACAGAGGAAAGCGGAACTCTTCCTTAAATCTTACCTACGTGGTAAAGGAAATCAGCGAGATCAAAGGCATATCCGAAGAAGAAGTCATAAAGATCACCAACCAAAATGCAAGAACCATGTACCGAATCAGGTAACAGGAAAGAAAGCGGAGGACAAGAATGGCAACACTGGGAAATCCCCAAAAAACGATTGAGATCATTCAAAAATACGAATTCATGTTCCAGAAAAAGTTTGGACAGAATTTTTTAATTGACACCCATGTACTGGATAAGATCATACTTGCGGCAGGAGTAACAAAGGAAGACTGCGTGTTAGAAATCGGACCGGGAATCGGAACCATGACACAGTATTTGGCAGAGAATGCGGGCCATGTGGTTGCCGTAGAAATCGATTCCAATTTAATCCCCATTCTGAAAGAGACCCTTGCAGATTATGATAATGTGACAGTCATACACGATGATATCCTTAAGGTTGACATAAATAAAATCGCCCAGGACTATAACGGAGGACGCCCCATTAAGGTAGTGGCAAATCTTCCTTACTATATTACCACCCCCATTATTATGGGACTCTTTGAAGGCGGCGTCCCCATTGACAATATAACCGTAATGGTTCAAAAGGAAGTCGCAGACCGGATGCAGGTCGGCCCAGGGTCTAAGGACTACGGCGCCCTATCCCTTGCAGTCCAGTATTATGCAGAGCCATATATCGTTGCCAATGTTCCGCCAAACTGCTTTATGCCCCGTCCGGGAGTGGGTTCTGCGGTGATTCGTCTTACAAGACATAAAACTTCTCCTGTAGAGGTAATGGAGCCGGATCTCATGTTCCGCCTCATCCGCGCTTCCTTTAACCAGAGAAGAAAGACCCTTCAAAATGGATTAAACAATTCCCCTGAGGTCTCCTTTACCAAGGAACAGATCATAGAGGCCATAGAACAAATGGGACTTTCCCCATCCGTTCGTGGAGAAACCTTAACATTAAAAGAATTTGCAGGTTTAAGTAACTGCTTTACTCAAATGAAACAGATATAAAAAGGCGTAAAAAGCCTGACCTTCGGCACCATTAGCATGGTGCCGTTTTTATTATATAGGAAAGTTCTACGAACTCCCCTATATAACAAAAAGCACGACCTGCAGGATGCACATGACGCCTAAGAGGAAGATGTCACTAAAGTGACGCGCGTCAGCGCCAGAGTCTGACAAGTCAGACTCTTTCTAGTGTAACAAGGAATTAAAAAACCCTATGTATGATGGAGTAAAAATGAAGTATGATAATAGAAACGCAATGAAGTGAATAAGCTATAGAATGGAGTGATGCATATGAAACAAAAAAAGAAAATTGGGAAAATGCTTGTCTTAGGTGCAGCCGCAGCCGCCACCGGCATAGCCGCCAAAAAGACATACGATTATTACAAAAGCAAAAAGGGCCAGAAAGAGGAAACCCCCCAGGCAGAAAATAAAAAAGCCTACTTTATAGGAGGCGGCCTGGGGAGCCTTGCAGGTGCTGCCTATCTCATCAGGGACTGCAGCATGCCGGGAAACCAGATTACCATCTATGAAGGTATGCACATATTAGGTGGAAGCAATGACGGAATCGGAACGCCGGAAAAAGGCTTTGTCTGCCGGGGCGGCCGTATGCTCAATGAAGAAACGTATGAGAACTTCTGGGAGCTGTTTCGTACGATTCCCTCCCTGGAGAACCCCGGTCGCAGTGTGACAGATGATATCTTAAATTTCGACCACGCCCACCCAACAAATGCAAAAGCCAGACTCATTGATAAAGAAGGTAACATCCTGGATGTGAAATCCATGGGCTTTACCCAAAAAGAACGATTGGCATTGTTTCGTCTCATGAACACGCCAGAAGAAAAGCTTGATGACATGACCATAGAAGAATGGTTTGCTGACATGCCTCATTTCTTCACTACGAATTTCTGGTATATGTGGCAGACTACCTTTGCATTCCAGAAATGGAGCAGCCTTTTTGAATTCCGCCGCTATATGAGACGAATGATTCTGGAATTTTCAAGAATTGATACCTTAGAAGGCGTAACAAGGACTCCATACAACCAATATGACAGCGTAATCCGCCCCTTAGAATTATATTTAAGAAAGCAGGGCGTGGTATTTGCAGAAAATTGTGTTGTTAAGGATATTGAGTTCGCACAAGGGGAAGGAATTACGGTAAAAGCCCTTCACCTAAAAGATTATGGCATAGAACGAACCGTGGAGCTCTCCGATCGGGATATCTGCATTATGACAAATGCCTGCATGACCGACAGTGCCACTCTGGGAGATCTTCACACGCCAGCCCCAGAGCCCGTACTTCGCCCAATTTCAGGGGAGCTGTGGAGCAAGGTAGCGGTTAAGAAGCAGGGACTTGGAAATCCATATCCCTTCTTTGGAGATGTTCATGAGACGAACTGGGAAAGCTTTACCGTGACAAGCAAAGGAAATAAGCTTCTTAAAATGATAGAGCGGTACTCCGGCAATGTTCCGGGAAGCGGTGCGCTTATGACCTTTAAGGATTCCAACTGGCTCTTAAGCATTGTAGTGGCAGCTCAGCCCCATTTTACAAACCAGCCCATGGATCAGACTATTTTCTGGGGTTACGGCCTTTATACCAGTGAGGAAGGCAATTTCGTGAAAAAACCAATGAAGGACTGTACCGGAGAAGAGATGTTTATCGAACTTCTTCATCACCTTCATATGGAAGATAAAAAAGACGAGCTGCTTCATGACGTAGTTAATGTAATTCCATGTATGATGCCTTATGTGGATGCTCAGTTCCAGCCAAGAAAGATGGCGGACCGTCCTAATGTAGTCCCCAAAGGCTCCACAAACTTTGCCATGGTCAGTCAGTTCGTAGAGATTCCTGATGATATGGTATTTACCGAAGAATACTCGGTTCGAGCCGCCAGAATGGCAGTTTATACCCTTATGGGGATAAAGAAAAAAGTATGTCCTGTTACGCCTTATTTCAATGATCCTAAGGTCCTTTTAAAAGCGTTAAAAACATCATATCGTTAATTATCAATCAATGTGTCCTCGTGGGCCAGACATTTTTCTTCGGAAGATGCCTGGCCCTTTTATACGTTATCACGGTAACACTCTACTATACAAAGGAGAAATGGCATAATTACCTCGTTGCAAAGAGTTATTTTCTATGATATGCTAATAACTGCGTTGTCTGCGATTGACGGACGTAAGATAAAGAATTTGGAGGAAAGAAATATGAAGAAAACGGCACTCGTATTAGCGGCTGTTCTTGCTTCCAGTGTTGTTTTAACAGCATGTGGCGGTTCCGGTAAATCCGGCGCCCAGAACAACAATACCCAAGGCACAGAAGCAGCAGGAACCACAGCTGGCGGCCTCGATCTGGCTGTACAGATCGGACCAGATCCGGAAACAATTGATCCGGCATTAAACTCTTCCATGGATGGTGCAAACATGATTCTGCACGCATTCGAGACCCTGATGACGGTTGATGAGAAGAATAACATCATTCCCGGACAGGCAGAAAAATTTGACGTAAGTGATGATGGTCTCACTTATACCTTCCATTTAAGAGAAGGTTTAAAGTGGAGCGACGGTTCTGACCTTACGGCTGATGATTTTGTATATTCCTTTAAGCACCTGGCAGATCCAATGACTGCAGCACCATATGCAGCAGACATGCTTTCCATGGTAAAAGGATACGAAGATGCCGCAAAAGGAAATCTTGATTCACTTGGTGTTTCCGCACCAGATCCTAAGACCTTTGTCGTAGAGCTTTCCGCTCCATGCGTTTATTTTGATAAAATTGTTACCCATGCAAGTATGGTACCAGTAAAAAAAGATGTAGTAGAAGCTAAGGGTGACCAGTGGTCTTTAAGCCCTGATTCCTATATTTCCAACGGACCTTTAAAGATGATCGAATGGGTTCCCGGTTCACACATCACATTTGCAAAAAATGAAAACTACTGGAATGCAGATAAAGTTACCGTTAACACCATCAAATTTGTACTGATGGAAGACTCTAACGCAGCTTACAGCGCATATCGTACCGGAGAAATCCAGATGATCCGTGATGTACCTACAGAAGAGATTCCAAGCTTAAAGGGCAACCCTGAGTTCCACATTGAACCACGTATGGCTACTTCTTATACTATTTTCAACACTCAGAAGGCACCTTTTGATAATGTGAAAGTACGCCGCGCATTAAGCCTTGCCGTAGACCGTGCTTACATTGCAAATACGCTGATGATGGAAACAGCTTCTCCAGCAGCTAACTTTGTAGGACCTGGAATTTCTGACAAGGAAGACGGTTCCTCATTTGAAGAAGAGACCCGTAAACTCAACGGCGGAGATTTCTTTGATATCGAAAATCATGAAGAAGATGTAAAGAAAGCTAAAGCACTTTTAGCAGAAGCAGGATATCCGAACGGTGATGGCTTCCCAGTGATTGAATACATGACAAACGATGCAGGTTACAACAAGGCAGTTGCAGAGTATTTACAGAACGCATGGAGCGAGCTTGGTGTAAAGATGGATATTAAGATCGTAGAATGGTCCACCTTCACCCCAACCCGTCGTGCCGGTGACTTCCAGATCTGCCGTGGCGGCTGGGTATACGATTACGATGACCCATCTAATATGCTGAACGTTCTTTCTTCTGAAAGCGGAAACAATGATGGTAAGTATAACAACCCGGAATTCGATGCTGCTTTAAATCAGGCCAGAGATACTGCGGATAAGGCAGAGCATTATGAGAAGCTTCATTTAGCAGAGAAGATCATTATGGAAGATGCAGCCGTTTCCCCGCTTGTATATGCAAATGATTATTATATGCAGAATACAGACATTAAGGGAACCTGGCACTCTCCATATGGATACTGGTTCTTTATGTACGCGACCAAATAATAAAACCAATCAATGATTCTTAAATAAAGAGTAAAAAATACGCTTTGATCGGAACTTTTAAAAGCTTCCGCACCAAGGCGTATTTTTTCTTACTCCATATGATTTTAATGCGTAACCTTATCCAATGGTATCGTCATAACAGGCACGCACTCCACCGATGTACTTGGCTCTGGTACGTGCGGCAATCACACGTGCAGAGCCGATGTATTTGGTATCGATTCGTACAGGAACTGCAACGGCGCGCAAATGCATGCCAATCAGAGTATCTCCAATATCAAGTCCAGCATGAGCCCTGATCCATTCCACAGCCACAGGGTGAGAAAACGTATGATAGGCTGCAGTTGCAAGAGAACCTCCTGCCTTAAGCTGAGGAAGTACATTCACTGGTTCGTAGCCATAACGTTCAGCCGCCTCTTCCTCCAGAATTAAGGCTCGGTTTAAATGCTCGCAGCACTGAGCAGCCACATAAATCCCTTGGTCAGAGAACACCTGATGGATTGCCGTAAAGACTTCTTTTCCAATCTCTTCACTGGAATGAGAGCCGATCTGATGATTGGCGATTTCACTGGATGAGCATCCGATCACCACTAAGTCACCCTTTTTTAAATGTGCGGCTTCCAAAAGCTCCTTTGCAGCCTTTAGAGCCTGGTTTCTGATTTCTTCTAACATGGTATGACCCTTTCTTTCAGACGGAGCGCAGCTGTGCCTATAATGCTTCCCGGATAGCCTCAGCCATTTCCTCATATTCCTTATCAGTAAGATAGACCTTGTCCGGGTTCATAGTAAAGGTACCGCCCCATTCATCTCCCCCGTTATACTTGGGAACGATGTGCATATGGAGGTGGCAGCCGGTGTCTCCATAAGCCCCGTAGTTGACTTTATCCGGGTGGAATACCTTATGAATGGCTTTTGCGACCTTGGAGACCTCTCCAAAGAATGCATTTCTTTCTTCGTCGCTGATATCGATCATTTCACTGACATGATCCTTATAGGCCAGAATGACTCTGCCCTTTTTGCTCTGCTCCTTAAATAAATATAAAAAACCTGTTTCCATTTCACAAATGGGGTAACCGAATTTTGCAACCAGATCGCCCTTCATGCAGTATGCGCAGTTTGGATCCTTCATAATCATGTACCTTCTTTCTGAGAGTGTGTAGTAGTTTATACATAAATTCTATTCTATCAAAAAGCAATGAGGATTAAAAGAGAAGAGGAAAAAAATTATTATAAATATAAAAAACAGCAGATTCCAATGGGTAGCCCAATGGAATCTGCTGTTTTACAAAAAGTATGTATTAAGCTTTGCTTTTTAAATGGTTAGCAACCTTAACATCTTCTTTTTTAATGTGATTGATCAGCCATCCAGCAATGGCGCTGTTGACTTCTCCAACCAGTGAGATGGTAGGGCCGTCCTTTTCAAGCTTCTGGCAGATGCCGGCAACCACTTTCTTAAAATCCTCGTGATAGCGCTTGTGGTTAGCATAGTCAGGATACTGGCTCTGAAGCTGCAGCTTTTCCTCATCGCTGAAATGCTTGGCTGTATAGTCCTGTAAGAACTTTGTAGTGTTAGCAAGCTCCGTACGTCCCTTTCCGGTGGAACATGCGGTTAAAAGGTTATTGATTGCATCAATCAGCTGACGGTGCTCGTTGTCGATTAACTGGTTTCCAGTCTCTAAATCTTTCGTAAATGTATATGCCATAATTCGTCTCCGTTTCCCATTTTTTATTGATATTCTACACTATTTCCCAGGAAAATCCAACTACTATTTTTCCTTCCAGCTTAAATAGAGATTGGCGACTACATCTTCAATGGGAGCCTTTTTAATCTCCACATCACGAATCTGGCTGAATTTAGACAGATTTCCCAAAACCTCATGAATCGGAAGCTTCGTCCGGTCGAATTCATACTCATGAACATCGTTCTCAGACTTTAAAAGCTTCATATCCAAAAGAGAGAGGGGAGGCATTCCGGGCTGAGTGGTAATTAAGATCCGGTAGAAGCCGCCCATCACATCTCTAAGCTCGTTAAAATCCCCATCAAAGGCAATGTTACCCTTGTTTAACAGAACCACCCGCTGGGCCATTTCCTCTAAGTCATCCATGTCGTGGCTGGTAACGACTACCGTAGTCCCCTGCTCCTTGTTCAGTCTCTTTAAGAAGCCGATCATCTGCTGCTTGGCTAGAACATCAAGCCCCAACGTAGGTTCATCGAGAAAAATAAGGTCAGGCCCATGCAAAAGAAGCATGGCAATATCTGCCCGCATCCGCTGGCCCAGACTCAGCTCCCTGGCAAACGTTTTCAGGATATCAGACAGATCCAAAAGCTCTGTAGCCATTTGAAGATTTCTCTCGTAAACCTCATCGGGAATATTCCAGACATCCTTTTTCCACTGGAAGCTTGTAATGACCGGGTGGTCCCACCACAATTCTGTCCGCTGTCCAAAAAGAACTCCCACCCGGTTCATAAGAGCAATCCGGTCCTTTAAAGGACTTAAGCCCAGTACAGTCACCTGACCGCTTGTTGGTGTAAGTATGCCGGATAATATTTTTATGGTGGTACTTTTACCGGCGCCATTTGCCCCGGCATAAGCCACAAATTCCCCCTGTCCTATGGTCAGGGAGACCTGATCTAAGGCTGTGACCACCTTTTTTTCAGGCTTTAGAAGATTTTTAATAATATCCTTTGCTTTCCCGCTTCTTTGCCATTGAGAATATGTTTTTGTTACGTTATCTAAAACCAAAGCCGGAGTACCTTGGAGAACCATATCGTTCATAATGTTTCATTCCTTTCCTGAATAAAAATAAAGCAAGCAGTGAAAAAACTGCCGTTGCTGCCGGAAGATAGAGTGCCGGCAAAAGTCGAAGTGAGGCCACGCCTCCTGCCCCTGCCTCTAAAAGTAAGAGGGAGGGAAACCAGGCGGTTAGCCCGATGGGAAGAACGGTTAAGAATAGTCTTTTTACCACTGGGTTCATATTTCCCAGGGGATATGTTTTAAGAGAAGAAAACATATCTTTCCCCACCATGGAAATTTCCTCCGCAGCCGCTGGCGCATAAAAGGCCATGGAAGAGAGGATATAAAGAAATGCCATAATCAGCAGGCAGGAGCAAATGCCGTATAGAAGAAATAATAAAAGCCAGGTTCCATACATCGTAATTCCAACCTTGAAAGCACCGTATAAAGAAAGCCCGGCTCCCATGAAAAAGAGGGGTGAACCGGAAAATGGGCAAAATCCCTGGGTCAAAAGCTCTGCCCAAAGAGGCACTGGCTGAATCATTATGTGATCAAGCTGACCTCTGCCCACGACCCGGCTGATAAATCCAGAATTGTTGCCGATAAAGAACAGATTAAAGATTCCTTCCACAAACAGGGCGTACCCCATCATAAATAATATTTCATTTCGCCCCATTCCTGCGAAATGCTCAAAGTTTAAGGACAGGAGATAGACACCGGCGACGGTGCAGCCACCGCTGATCCCATCCGATAAAACCTGTATGAAAAAATATCTGGTATCCCGAAGGAGCCAAAGAAGATCCATGACAGCGTATCGTCGATACAGACGTAAAACCGTTTTTAAATTATCCACCAAAAGAAATCATCCTTTCTTTGCTTTTTCTGAAAAATAAAATTGCCCCGGTCCAGATAGTAAGATTCCAAAAAACCTGAAGCCCCAAAACGAAACCCGGATTATCTGCAAGCCCTGTATATATGGTAAGCGGCCCATGGCCAATGGAACCAAGAGGCATAAGGGAAAAGATGGTTCCCACTGCCTTGGGAAACAGGGTAAAGGGAATCATCTCCCCGGAGAGCAGAGCAAATATAGCTTCTCTTATGGCCAAAGCGGCAAAGCAGCCATTTTTTAAATGCATGGCAAAAGAAGCGAAAATAAGGTCAATGGCAAAGCCAAGAGAAGCAGCCAATAGGAGGCTGATAAAAGCCAGTATCCCATGGTGCAGGGAAGCAGGCCAAGGGCTGATGCCAATAAATGGCGCCAAAAGCCACAGGGGCAGTCCGAAAAACAGGAAATTAGGTATCCACCATTTTCCGATCGTTTCCGCAATAAAGCTTGCCTCCACCGGCATGGGCCTTAAAAAACGACCGATGACCGAGCCCTCCCAAAGAGAAGATGTGGCGGGGGAAATGATATTTAGCTCCTGGTGCAGTATGGTAGCCATCAAGGTATAGGTAAGTAGCTCCTCCCCCTGATTTAAGGACTTCCAGATAAAAATCAGCATGACAAACTGGACGGCCTGAATCATATAGCCTCCTGCTACGAACAGAAAGCCGCCGTCAAAAATTTGTTTGGTACAAATAAACATGGTAGAGCGTATGGCCTTTAGAAGGGAGCCATAGCCGGAAAGAATATTTTTTTTCTGATTCATGAATGAGATTCCTCCATTTTGCAGTTAAATAAGCGGTATTTAAACAAGTTGAAGTCCGTTATGTACTCTTATTTCTCGAAAAACCCACAAAAAAACCCGGCACCTATGGCGTCCGGGCAGAAAATCAGTCATTCATCAGCAAAATTAATTACCGGATGTCAGACAAAATCTGAGGTGAGACGCTGGGATTTTCGTAAAAATGGGCGCACTTATACACGGACAGTGCGAAATTACAGAAAATCACAGTAATGAATTGAATATTTTGCCATAATGTAGTGAATTCGATGGAAATATGGTTCATTTTGTCTCACCTCCTTTTAAAAGAATTTAAAGTATCATATCATTCAGCTGTCTATAAGTCAAGAAAGACAGGGCTAAAATTTAGATAACGCTGCCTCATCGGCTACGATGATCACGTCTGGATGAAGCTGCAGAATCGAAGCAGGAACACTTGGGCTTACCGGGCCTTTGATGACATCGTGAAGAATCTGTGCTTTATCCTCCCCGCTGACAACTAGAAGAATCTTTTTAGCACTCATGATGGTGCCGATCCCCATGGTATAAGCCTGTCTTGGAACCTGGTCAATGGAATCGAAAAAGCGTTTGTTGGCCTCAATGGTGCTCTCCTGAAGATCGACAATATGAGTATCCTTTGGGAAGATGTTAGAAGGTTCATTAAAACCGATGTGACCATTGTGTCCCAGTCCTAAGAGCTGTAAGTCAATGCCGCCCAGTTCCTTAATGGCTTCCTCATATCGGGCGGCTTCCTTGATCGCGTCTGTCTCTGTGCCATCTGGAATATTGGTATTCGCTTCGTTAATATTTACGTGGCGAAAAAGGTTTTCACGCATAAAGTAATAATAACTCTGGTCATTGTCTTTGGTAAGTCCTTTGTATTCATCAAGATTCGCAGTCTTGACTCTGGAAAAGTCCAGATCCCCCTTATTGTACCATTCAATCAGCTGTTTGTAGATACCAACCGGTGTGGAACCCGTTGCCAGACCCAGCACACAGTTTGGTTTCATGATTACCTGAGCTGAGATAATATTGGCAGCTTTGCGGCTCATATCGTAATAATCTTTGGCGCGATAAAGCTTCATTTTTTTATTCCTCCGTAAGATTGGAAAAAATTTTTATTTTATTCTTTCAACAGGATAACATTTTTATGTCATACATGCAATGGCATTTTGCATAAAATAATTATAAAGGAGTGGTGGCATGTCTAACTATCGAAGACTAATCTCATATATTTACGCCTATGAAGGCGGAGTCAAAGGAAAAAACATCGGATTTGCCAAGATAGAGACGAGAGGAATCCAATGCAAGATTACGGTAAGTGTGAAACGGGTATATGTGGGTGGCAATGATATAGGGGTGTACTTATTAGCCGGAGAGCAGGAAATCTACCTCGGTAATATTTTCATTCGAGGTGGTTCTGGTGAATTCAGAGCGGCAGTATCAGCAAGTGATATTGAGCATTCCGGTATTGCCGTGGATCAGTGCTTCGGACTGACCATCCACGACGTAAAAAATACATGGCGTTCCTATACGACCATATGGGAGGATGCAGTATCCCATGCGGCAGAAGTGGAATTAAAAAAAGCATCTCCGGCCAATCAAAATGACGACCGGCCCGCAATTTCAGAAGAGCAGATAAAAAAGGCTGTACGGGAGATAGAAGAAGAGTTTCCACTGCAGTCCAGTGAAACATCAGAAAATAAAGACACATCCCAGCAGCAGGCTGAGGATGCAGTAGGGGAGGAGAACCTGGTTGCCTCTCTGGAAAGTGATGCAATAAAGGATGCTCTGGAAAATGACTCCGGAGCTGACTCTTTGGAAATGCAAAATAACGAAGGCTACATAGTTGGGGATTCAGAGTCCATGTTGGATGCTCAGCAGCAAGGTGGTATGCCTGGAATGACCGGCCCCGCCCGAGGAATGACCGGCCCCGCCCAAGGAATGACCGGGCCGACCCAGGGAATGACTGGCCCGAATCGAGGAATGACCGGGCCGACCCAGGGAATGACTGGCCCGAATCGAGGAATGACCGGGCCGACCCAGGGAATGACTGGCCCCACCCGAGGAATGACTGGCCCAACTCAAGGAATGACTGGCCCGAATCGAGGAATGACCGGCCCAACTCAGGGAATGACTGGTCCAAATCGAGGAATGACCGGTCCAACCGCAGGTGCGACAGGACCTTCTCCAATGCCTGTAAATGAGCCAATTCCAACTTTAACAGGTCCAATGACAATAACCCGTCCCATCCCTACAGGACCAGTACCGGTTACGAATCCAGTATTCATAGGCCCGATTCCAGGGACCGGTCCGCGGACCACAGGCCCTACGCCTCCAGGTCCCACAATAACAGGTCCCACCGTTGGCTGGGATGGAGAATCCTCTCCCTTTAGTACAGGTCCGGTTCCGGGCTCCCGTCCCGTAACAACTGGCCCGATTCCAGGCTGGTGGCAGCAGCCGCCATCTTCCACAGGTCCGACCCCTGGCGTGCCTCAGGCAAACCGTACCGGAGCTACCGGCCCCGTTTCCCAGGAGTGGAGCGACCCGGATGAGGAAAGCCAGGATACATTTGATACCTTGGCTTATGAAAATAATACTGGTCAGATGGAAGCAGAAGCAGTACCTGCCGAGGCCATATCCTACGAAGACTCTCCTTCCCCTGGCAGAACCCTGCTTTACCGGGTCGATGCGCCGCTAAAAGAGGAACCAGTGCAGCACCCGGACGCTCCAAAGCTTGGCAATCCGGCTGATTTAGAGCGGCTTTTAAGGAATGAAGGTCAGGAAGAAAGTCCTCATGATATTGTATGGGATAGAATGAGACGGGAACATACCAGAATTCTTGCCTTTGACTATGAAGAAGGCTGTGAGATCTTAACCATCAAGCCCCAGGACATCGGCCTGTTGCCAAGAGACGCCTGGGTGTATGGAAACAACAGCTTCCTGCTCCACGGATATTATAATTACCGTTACTTAATTCTGGCAAAGCTTTTCAATGAAAATGGAATGCCACGTTATCTTTTAGGAGTTCCAGGTCATTATTACAGCAATGAACGGTATATGGCTTCTATGTTTGGCTTCCCTAACTTTGTTCTGTCAAAAGAGCAGCCAGTGGAAGACGGAAGGTTTGGTTTCTGGTACACAGATGTAAAAATAGGGGGCTAATCAGCCCCCTTGTGTGCAGTTCTTATAGTTCAACGCCCCGAAGTGATGCATTTGGCAGAAATGGTTTTAAGCTCCCGAGAAAAGCTTCCAATTCCTCTCTGGTAAATGATTCATATCCGGGGCATAAAACATCCTCAGACTCCACATAATTTTGAAGGTAAAAAAGGGAGGGCCCCATAAGCCATGCTCCAATGTCGTCGAAGTCCTTCTGAGTATGTATGCCTTTTACCACCGTAGTACGAAACTCAAAAGGGACATGCTTTTCCATTAAAAAAGAAGCGCTTTCTTCTACCTTCTCCATGCGGATTCCGGCAATACCGGAGGCCTTTGGATAATTATCTTTCCCCGCCTTAATATCCATGGCAACGTAATCAAGAAGCCCCAGAGAAACCAGCCCTTTTAAGACCTCAGGCCGATACCCGTTGGTATCCAGCTTCACAAGATAACCTAAATCCTTAATTTTTTCAATCAAAGCTTCTAAATCTCCATTCAAGGTAGGCTCTCCGCCTGTAATGCAGATTCCTTCCAATATCCCCTTTCGTTTTTCAAGAAATTCCATCATCTCATTCTCTGAAAATGATGGCGTCACATCCCCTTTTATCAACTGACTGTTATGGCAGAAAGGACATAAGAAATTGCAGCCGCCAAGGAATATCGTAGCGGCTACATGGCCAGGATAGTCAAGAAGCGTAGTTTTTTGAAGTCCGCAAAGTTTCATAGCTTCACCATTCCTTTGTTTCATGTTATACTTTCATTATACCATAATAAAATGCAAAGAGGAATTACCATGACCAGTGATGAAAAATATATGAGAGCTGCTCTCTTACAGGCGAAAAAAGCACGTGACATCGGCGAGGTACCCATTGGCTGTGTCATCGTCTATGAAGATAAAATCATAGCCCGGGGCTATAACCGCCGTACCATAGATCAGAATGTTCTGTCCCACGCGGAGATCAATGCCATCAAAAAAGCATGTAAATACATGGGAGACTGGAGATTAGAAGGCTGCACCATGTACGTGACCTTAGAGCCCTGCCCCATGTGTGCCGGAGCCATCGTCCAGGCCAGAATCCCAAGAGTCGTCATCGGCTGTATGAACCCCAAGGCAGGCTGCGCAGGCTCGATTTTGGACATGCTTCATGAGGAACGGTTCAACCATCAGGTGGAGACAGAAATCGGAGTTCTTTTAGACGAATGCTCCCAAATGATGAAAAACTTTTTTCGGGAACTGAGGGAAAAGAAAAAACAGAAACTGGAAGAGGCAAATCCCCTGTAAATCCTTGACAATCCCCATGTTTCCATGTATACTTAACTCCGGTTATATACTAAAATGTCATAAAGCTTCCGTGCAGCCGGGGAGATAGCGGTGCCCTGTACCTGCAATCCGCTCTAGCAGGGGTGATGTCTCACCTCGGGCTGTCTATTGCAGGGCTGCCCCTGAAAAGTGGCGATGACGTTTGGGTCTTACGCAACAGTACTTCGTGAACCGTGTCAGGGCAGGAATGCAGCAGCACTAAATGAATGTTACTGTGTGCCGTGAGGGTGCCTGGACTGAGTTAACTATCAGGGTAACGCCTGTGATAGCGGTTCAAAGTGAGACGCACGGATTTAAATATAAAATTCATCAGACGCCGGAAACATATTATGTTTTGCGGTGTCTTTTACAATTCCCGGAGTTCATTTTTACAAAATTCTTATTTTTCTTATATAATGAAGTTTTCCCTTGCCCGCCATTCCCCTTTGTATTATAATTGAGAATAAAATGGGTATAATAGTACCTATTTCCCTAAGACAAATCTAATCAAAGAAGGGGTGTGCTTTCATGATGAGAATTGGAATGCTGACGAGCGGAGGAGACTGCCAGAGCTTAAACGCAACCATGCGCGGCGTGGCAAAAGCACTTTACCGGATGTTCGACGATATAGAGATCATAGGCTTTGAAGATGGTTACAAAGGCCTTATTTATACCGATTACCGTATTATGAGACCTGAAGAATTTTCCGGGATATTAACAAAAGGCGGAACCATTCTAGGCACTTCAAGGCAGCCATTTAAACTGATGCGTACCCCTGATGCCAATGGCCTTGATAAGGTGGAGGCCATGAAGCACACCTATAAAAAATTGAAATTAGAATGCCTCGTGGTATTAGGAGGCAACGGAAGCCAAAAGACAGCCAATCTTCTCAGGGAAGAAGGGCTTAACGTAGTTTCCCTCCCCAAAACCATAGATAATGATTTATGGGGAACGGATATGACCTTTGGTTTCGAGAGTGCGATGAACGTGGCAACCAATGCCATTGACTGCATTCATACTACAGCCGCATCCCACGGAAGAGTCTTTATTGTAGAGGTCATGGGCCATAAGGTAGGCTGGCTGACTCTTTATGCCGGCATCGCAGGAGGAGCTGATATCATACTCCTTCCGGAGATTCCCTATGATCTTGATGTTGTAATCGAGGCCTTAAAGACCCGCACGAAAAACGGCAAAAAGTTTTCCATCATTGCCGTTGCCGAGGGTGCCATTTCAAAAGAGAATGCAGCTCTCAGTAAAAAAGAGCTGAAAGAGAAAAAAAAGAGCGGAGTCGTTTATCCATCAGTTGCTTACGAGATCGGAGCCATGATCACGGAGCGGACAGGCCAGGAGGTACGGGTCACTGTGCCAGGCCACATGCAAAGGGGCGGAGATCCATGTCCCTTTGACCGTGTGCTTTCCACCAGGCTTGGAGCAGAAGCGGCCCTGCTTATTAAGAACAAGGAATACGGCAATATGGTAGCGGTGCAAAACAATGATATCGTTAAGATGCCGCTTTCTGGTGTTGCCGGAAAATTAAAAACAGTCGATCCTCAATGCTCTATCGTCAGGGAAGCCAAGATGATAGGCATTAGCTTTGGGGACGAATAAGGAGTCAATCAGCATGTCATATACGGCATTGTATCGGAAATGGCGCCCACCGTCTTTTACAGATGTAAAGGGACAGGACCATATCGTACAAACATTAAAAAACCAGATAGTTTCCGGGCGTATCGGGCATGCATATCTGTTTTGCGGAACCAGAGGAACCGGTAAAACAAGTATTGCAAAGATTTTTGCAAAGGCAGTCAACTGTGAGCACCCGGAGGATGGAAGTCCCTGCGGAGAATGCCCAACCTGCAAAAACATTGCAGCCGGTGCTTCCCTTAACGTAGTAGAGATCGATGCCGCTTCCAACAATGGCGTTGAGAACATCAGGGAGATCAGAGACCAGGTTCAGTATCCTCCCACAGAAGGCAAATACCGGGTTTATATCATCGATGAGGTTCATATGCTTTCTACAGGAGCCTTTAATGCACTGTTAAAGACTCTGGAAGAGCCGCCCTCCTACGTGATATTCATCTTAGCCACCACTGAGGTGCATAAGATTCCCGTAACCGTAATGTCCCGCTGTCAGAGATATGATTTTAAGCGCATTACGGTGGAGACCATTTCAGACCATTTAAAGGCCCTTACTGCCGCTGAACAAATACAGGTGGAAGACAAAGCCATTACTTATATCGCAAAAGCGGCTGACGGCGCTCTAAGAGATGCCTTAAGCCTGTTAGACCAGTGCATTGCCTTTCACTATGGAGAGGTACTTACCTACGACAATGTTCTGGATGTCCTTGGTGCTGTGGATATCACTGTTTTCGGAACCTTGTTCCGTGCCATCACAGAGAACCGGACAAAGGATTGCATCTCTACTTTAGAGGAAATGGTAATACAGGGTAGAGAGCTTGGTCAGTTTGTGGTAGACTTTATCTGGTATATGAGAAATCTTCTCATTTTAAAATCTGTTGATGATACAGATAACCTGCTTGATATGTCAACAGAAAACCAGAACATCCTAAAAGAGGACAGTAACCGGATCGATCAGGAAACCTTGCTGCGGTATATCCGTGTATTTTCAGATCTATCCAATCAGCTTCGCTATGCCTCCCAGAAACGGGTACTCATTGAGGTCGCACTCATAAAGCTGACCCGTCCCCAGATGGAAGAAAACTTAGACTCCCTCATTGAGAGAATCAAGTCCATAGAAAAGCAGTTAGAGCAGGGCGTAACGGTAGCCGCTGTGCAAAAAGATGTACCTCTTAAAGAGGAGATGACTCCAGCAGAGCGTGTCTCACTTCCGAAAGGACAGCTGGAAGACTTAAATCTGATCCGAAGCGAATGGGGAAAGATTACCCGGGAATTAGGAGGCCCCAACAGGGCCAGCTTCCGGGAAACAGTGGTGGAACCAGCCGGAGAAAGCTGTCTTTGCATCGTTTTTGATGATCAGAACAGTTACATGATCGGAAGCAGAGAAGCTGTGATCTCAGAGTTAAAAGGGTATGTAGAAGACCATTACAAAAAGTCCATCGACTTTAAGACAAGAATTCGCGGCGGAGGCGAACGCCTGGATACCATTTACGTCAGCGACGAAGAACTAAAGACAAACATATTAATGGATATTACAATAGAAGAATAATAGAACAGGAAAATCAGGAGGACAGATCCCATGGCAAAACGTGGCGGTTTTCCAGGCGCAATGCCTGGCAATATGAACAATTTAATGAAGCAGGCACAGAAGATGCAGCGTCAGATGGAAGAGACGACAAAGGCCCTTGAGGAAAAGGAATACACCGCGAAAGCAGGCGGCGGAGCCGTAAGCGTTACTGTTTCCGGAAAAAAAGAAGTAACATCAGTAAAGCTGTCTCAGGAAGTTGTTGATCCTGAGGATATCGAGATGTTAGAGGACCTGATTATGGCAGCTACCAACGAAGCCTTCCGTGAGATGGAGGAAGAGAACAGTTCTGCCATGGCTAAGCTTACCGGAGGGCTTGGCGGTTTAGGCGGAGGCTTTCCGTTCTAATTATGGATTACTATAGCAGTCAGATAACGAAGTTAATCGAAGAGCTGTCAAAGCTACCGGGCATTGGCAGTAAATCCGCACAGCGTCTGGCATTTCACATCATCAATATGCCGGAGGAACAAGTGGCAGGCCTTGCTTCATCCATTACAGAAGCAAAACGCAATGTACATTACTGCAAGGAATGCTTTACCCTGACGGACAAGGAACGATGTCCCATCTGTATGAGCGAGAAGCGCAGTCATAAGGTGATCATGGTAGTGGAAGATACAAGAGACTTAGCTGCCTATGAAAAAACCGGAAAGTTTGAAGGCGTTTACCATGTCCTTCACGGAGCCATTTCCCCAATGCTTGGAATCGGACCTGGAGACATAAAGCTGAAGGAATTGATGCAGAGACTGCAGGGAGACGTGGAAGAGGTGATCATTGCTACCAATTCCAGTCTTGAAGGCGAGACAACAGCCATGTATATCAGCAAGCTGATCAAACCGACAGGAATCAGAGTTACCCGTATAGCCAGCGGAGTACCCGTTGGAGGAGACTTAGAGTACATAGATGAGGTAACATTGTTACGGGCCCTGGAAGGCAGGGTCGAACTGTAACTCATTTGCCTTGTTAGGAGATGCAAAGAATGGATAAGTACGAGTTTAATATAAAGGTTGAACAGATTAAAAAACTGGTCGGCAAAAACGACTATGAGACGGCTATGAAGATAGCCGATACGATCGACTGGAGAAGAGTGCGCAACACCAATCTACTGTCCATGGTAGCCATGGTCTATGAGAAAAATAAAGAATATCAGGAAGCCAAGGACATTCTTCTGCAGGCTTACGAGCGCGCTCCCATTGGAAAGCGCCTGTTATATAAGCTGGCTGAGCTGGCCATCAAGGAAGGCAACATCGAAGAAGCCGAAGCTTATTACAAAGAGTTCGGTGATCTTGCCTCCGAGGACCCAAGGCAGCAGCTTTTGCGTTACATGATCTTAAAATCAAAAGGTGCACCGGCTCAGCAGCTCATCCATTCCCTGGAGTCCTACACAAGTGTAGAGCTTGACGAGAAATGGCTTTATGAGCTGGCGGAATTATACAGCCTGGCTGGCATGCCCGATCGCTGTGTGGAAACCTGCGACCGTATCATGCTCATGTTCGGCCTTGGTAAATACGTGGATAAGGCCATGGACCTTAAGATAAAATATGCCCCTCTCACCCATTATCAGATGGACCTTGTAGAAAACAGGGACAAGTACGAAGCAAGACTTCGTGCCGTAGAACAAAGATATGGAAATGGCATGCCCACAGAAGATGCAGAGCCAGAGGAAGAATATTACGATGAAGAACCAGCTCCGAAAGAGGAGCCTGAATTTCTCTACCAGGAAACTCCCATGGTCTCTAATCTGGAAGCGTCCATAGAGGAAGCCGCTGTCCAGGAGAGTCTTGCAAGAGAATTATCAAAGATTTCCTACGATGAACCGGTGCTTCAGCCCGAGACAAAACTGGAGCATACAAGAGTCTTAGAAGACATCCGAAGAGTCGGACGTCCCATGACCTCTGTAAAAAGACCGAAAGGCATGGAAACCCATTCGGAGCCTGTTATCGAAGAAGATTTTACAGACCCATCCCTTAATGTTTCCGAGATTTCCCCATACAGCATGGAAGAACCAACAATTTCCCGCTTCGATACTGAGGAAGATTCTCAGATGCCCCAGTTTGATACAGAAGAATCTGGTGCCTATCAGTATGAGGAAGAAGAGCCTGAGAATGCTCAGTACCTCTCCGAGGAACCTGGCATCTACCAGTATGGCGAAGAGGACCCCGGGAACTCCCAGTACGCTGCAGAGGAATATAACAATCTTCAGTATGAAAAAGAAGAGCCTGATATGTCCCAATACGCCATGGAAGAATCCGACTATCATCAAGAGGACGGCAATTATCAGGAAAATATTGACGTTTACGAAAACGGGGAGTTCGAAGGTGAGCAGTCTGCCATAACCGCAGAAGAAGAGGAAGAATATTTCCCCCAGGCTGAGCCAGCCTATGATTCATACGCCTCAGAAATAGAAAACTCAAACCATAGCTTTTTTGAACCAGTTCAGGAAGAGCTCCACTCCGCTTCCGCGGACCACCTTCAGTTTGAGGACCTCTATGAAGAGGAAGAAGAAGATGAACCAGATGATATTCCGGTACGGAATCATCTTATGATAGAGGCAAGAACTCCTGAAAAAGGACTTTCCATGGCAGTGGAAGCCTTAAAGCAGATTCATAAGGAAAATGGTGTCAACAATCCGGTAGCAAAAATCACCGGTTCCAAATTATCCAAGCGTGGAGTATTAGCCTGCGCAGAGAAGCTTGCTGGAAAAGACCTTGTAATTGAGGAAGCCGGAGACCTTACTCTCGAAGCCTTAAATGAGCTGAACCATATCATGAGCCAGGATACAAGCGGAATGATCGTAGTCCTTATTGACAATCCAAAGCAGATGGAGACCTTACATAGGGAACACCCCGCTCTTGCCAGTAAGTTCGAATGCATTGGAAGCGGAGAGGTTGATCCTGTATCCCCGTCAAAACGTCCTGTCTCCCAGCCGGAGATTTTAAGGGAACAGCTTACGGACTACCAGGCTGCTCCACATCCTCAGACGGAAATGCCCTATAGAGAAAAGAAGCGTTTCGGCAATACCTCTAATCAGGAGACCGATTATCAGGAGTCCAATTACCAGGACCAGGCTTCCTACCAGTCTCAGGGAGATTATGAGGAAGAATATCAGGAAGATTACAGCTATGAGGAAGAAAACAATTATCTTCCAGATGAAGCGTATGAACCCCAGGAACCCGTAGAAGAAAACCCCGCTCCTCGTAAAAAGCTTTTCTCCAGAAATAAAAAGGATTCTCACAATGAGCCATACAGCCAGGAAGTAAGCCAGACCGTGCGGGAGGAAGCAGCTTCCTACGTGTCTGATGAAGAAATGGACATTGATGAATTTGCCCAATATGCCTGTCGTTATGCCAATGAGATTGATTGCAGCATTACAGGCAAGAGCATGCTTGCCCTATATGAGCGAATAGAAATCATGGAAGAAGACGGTATCTCATTAAGTAGAACATCAGCAGAGAGTCTCATAGAGGAAGCCGCAGACCGGGCAGAAAAGCCATCCTTTGGAAAACGGATCAAAAACCTCTTTTCTTCCAAGTACGATAAAGACGGACTTCTGGTTTTAAAAGAAGAACATTTCATATATTAATGGAGTATAAAATTGGACATTAAGCTTATTGCACTAGATTTGGACGGAACATTACTGAACAGTAAAAAGCAGCTTTCAAAAGAGAACCGTAAGGCACTTACTGAATGTATTCAAAATGGAATATTAGTAGTTCCCTGCACTGGTCGGACCGCAGACGGCATACCATCTGAGATAAAAGATATAGACGGTATCCGGTATGCCATAGCAACCAATGGTGCAGTCATACATGACTTAAAGGAAAATACTGTGCTGGATACCAGAATGCTGACATGGGAAAAAGCGATGGAGCTTTTAAAGTTCGTAGACAACTATCCCGTCATGTATGATCCTTATATAGAAGGAAGAGGTATCACAGAACCTAAATTCTTTGAGAATCTATCTGACTATTGCCTGACAGATGCATTGCAGGATCTGGTCAAAAAAACCAGGGACCTCCATCCCAGTATCATAGACTATGTAAGAAACATTCGTAAGCCAGTAGAAAAAATCAATCTGTTCTTCCCTGACATGGAAGGCCGGGCCAGATTAAGAGCTGAGTTAAATAAGCAGGCTGATATTCTGGTCACCTCCTCCATTCCAAACAATCTGGAGATCAATGCCCTTGGCGCATCAAAAGGGGAAGCCATTCACCGCCTAGCAGACCTTTTAGGAATCGACAGGGCTCAGACCATGGCAATTGGTGACGGTGAAAATGATTTTACGATGA
>NZ_CP113524.1:4117500-4345000 GCF_026723765.1 Lacrimispora xylanolytica | reverse complement strand
ACCGTAAGGAGATGTGGAGTGTTAAGAAGAGAGAATGCCGGAATGAGTAGCGAGATGGAAGTGAGAATCTTCCAGGCCGAATATCTAAGGTTTCCAGAGTAAAGCTGATCTGCTCTGGGTAAGTCGGGGCCTAAGGCGAGGTCGAAAGACGTAGTCGATGGACAACAGGTTGAAATTCCTGTACCGCATATTATCAGAACTGTGGGGACACAGAACCGAGAGAGAACCCGGGAATGAAAAGACCGGGGCAAGCATTGGACTGGCTAAGTTGGCAAATCCGCTTAGCAACAGGAAGGTGTGACGCGTACCGAACAAAAGTAGGGAAGTCTCTGTAGGGGCTGTCAAGAAAAGCCGCTATTGTGTAATATGTGCCCGTACCGTAAACCGACACAGGTGGATGAGGAGAGAATCCTAAGGCCGGCGGGAGAAGCATTGTTAAGGAACTCGGCAAAATGACCCCGTAACTTCGGGATAAGGGGTGCCTGAGAAATCAGGCCGCAGAGAATAGGCTCAAGCAACTGTTTAGCAAAAACACAGGTCTATGCAAAACCGAAAGGTGAGGTATATGGGCTGACGCCTGCCCGGTGCTGGAAGGTTACGAGGAGGGGTTAGCGGCAACGCGAAGCTCTGAATTTAAGCCCCAGTAAACGGCGGCCGTAACTATAACGGTCCTAAGGTAGCGAAATTCCTTGTCGGGTAAGTTCCGACCCGCACGAAAGGCGTAATGATTTGAGCGCTGTCTCAACAATGCACCCGGTGAAATTGAAATACCAGTGAAGATGCTGGTTACCTGCGCCAGGACGGAAAGACCCCATGGAGCTTTACTCTAGTTTGATACTGGGATTCGGTATTGCATGTACAGGATAGGTGGGAGGCTATGAATCAAGGACGCCAGTCTTTGAGGAGCCGATGTTGGGATACCACCCTTGCGATATTGGGTTTCTAACCTGCAGCCATTACCTGGCTGGGGGACAATGTCAGGCGGGGAGTTTGACTGGGGCGGTCGCCTCCGAAAGTGTATCGGAGGCGCTCAAAGGTTCCCTCAGAATGGACGGAAACCATTCGAAGAGTGCAAAGGCATAAGGGAGCTTGACTGCGAGACCGACGGGTCGAGCAGGTAGGAAACTAGGACTTAGTGATCCGGTGGTATAAAGTGGGATTGCCATCGCTCAACGGATAAAAGCTACCCTGGGGATAACAGGCTTATCACTCCCAAGAGTTCACATCGACGGAGTGGTTTGGCACCTCGATGTCGGCTCATCGCATCCTGGGGCTGTAGTAGGTCCCAAGGGTTGGGCTGTTCGCCCATTAAAGCGGTACGCGAGCTGGGTTCAGAACGTCGTGAGACAGTTCGGTCCCTATCCGGCGTGGGCGTAGGATATTTGAGAGGAGCTGTCCTTAGTACGAGAGGACCGGGATGGACTGACCTCTGGTGTATCTGTTGGTGATCAACACCATGGCAGAGTAGCCAAGTCGGGAAGGGATAAACGCTGAAGGCATCTAAGCGTGAAGCCCCCCTCAAGATGAGATATCCCATCGCAAGAGTAAGACCCCTTGAAGACGACGAGGTAGATAGGGCAGAGGTGGAAGCATGGTAACATGTGCAGCTGACTGTCACTAATAGGTCGAGGGCTTAACCAGGTTGGTTTAGGTAAGAGGAAGAACGGATGAAAGATATATAACAATGTGTGGTTTTGAGGGTATATGCCTCAAGGATTGCTGAAAAGCAATATTCCTCGATAGCTCAGTCGGTAGAGCAAACGGCTGTTAACCGTTGGGTCGTAGGTTCAAGTCCTACTCGGGGAGTTCGTGATACTCAACAGAAGCTGTGGGGTCAACGAAATACAAGTAAGGCCCCATGGTCAAGCGGTTAAGACATCGCCCTTTCACGGCGGTAACACGAGTTCGAATCTCGTTGGGGTCATTAAAATAATACGGCGACATAGCCAAGCGGTAAGGCGTGGGTCTGCAACACCCTGATCACCAGTTCAAATCTGGTTGTCGCCTCTCTTATGAAAGCCTCAGAAACCTGATAAAATAAGGGTTTCTGGGGTTTTTACTTGTATAGCAGTTTTTTTACTAAACCACCTGCTATGCAGGTGCGTCCACAATTGCTTTAGCTTTAAGTAAAAAAACTTGCTTGCTTAAGAGTATTAAATTGCTACTCTATCCGTTCAGAAAAAATCTAAATAAGCCTGTTTTAAGGTTTCTCTATATAGGCTATCTCCTTTTCCGCCGCTTTTTCCAGGGTTTATAATACATTTCCAATATTTCTACACTATACCCAAAGAAATATTCATATGCTTAGCAATGTTTCTTAGTAAATGTTGTAGCTTAATGACTCACTGATGACGTTAAATTAGTATTGTTCGACTTTAATATGGTTCTAGTATTAAATTATATGACTTAAAACTCCTCTTTCTCTTTTTATCGGCAGGGTTTTTTGAGTAACTTCTCATAGTGCATTGGAGGATTAATATGATTTACATGAATTTAATTGCATCCTTCATCATGCAGATATATAATATATGCAATATATAATGAAAGAATAATGTTTTTGCTACAGCATACATAAATGAAATAATGATTCAAATTCACATCTATAACAAGCTTTTACCAAATCTTATTATAATAGAAGGGAGAATATCTTATGTACTTATTAAACTCATTTACTGTAAAAAGCATGACTCTGCACAATCGTATTGTTATGCCTCCGATGTGTATGTATAGTGCCGGAACTGATGGGATTGCTAATGAATTTCATTTTACGCATTATACCTCCCGTGCGGTTGGCGGTGTAGGGTTGATTATTATGGAAGCCACCGGTGTTTTACCACGGGGGCGTATTTCTGACCATTGTTTGGGACTTTGGAATGATGATCAGGCAAAGGCGCTTAAGCCAATTGTTACCGCTTGCCAGAAACAGGGGAGTAAAGTGGCAATTCAGCTCAATCATGCGGGGCGTAAGTGTGAAGCCCGGGAAAAGATAATTGACGCCCCTAGTGCTATACCATTTAGTCAGGACTCTCCTATGCCTCGTGAGATGACGGAAGAGGATATTCATGAAACTGTTAATGCATTTCGTGATTCCGCTGCGCGGGCGGCTGAAATCGGTTTTGATGCAATTGAGATTCATGGCGCTCATGGATACCTGATCAGTGAATTCCTGTCGCCATTAACCAATCATCGTACGGATGGTTATGGCGGGTCAACAGAAAAGCGATGCCGTATATTGATTGAAATACTAAAGGCGATTCATGAGGTTTGGCCAGTTGAAAAGCCGATTTTATTGCGTGTATCTGCTGAGGATTATGAACCGAATGGTATGCATATAGAAGAGATGTCTAAAATTATTAACTTGGTGAAGCCCTATATTGATGTGCTTGATGTAAGTACAGGCGGAGTTGTGTCAACACCACCTATGAAGATCTATCCTGGCTATCAAGTAAAAATTGCTGAACAATTAAAACAGGTCTGCGGCATACCTGTGGTTACTGTTGGGCTGATTACGGACCCACATCAGGTGGAAGAAATTTTGGGTGGAGAACGGGCGGATCTGGTTGCGCTAGGCCGGGAACTCTTACGCGATCCTTACTGGATACTGCATACAGCACGTAATATGGAAGTCGAGTACCCATGGCCGGAGCAGTATAGGCGTGGTTTTCAGACCAGAAAGTAAACTATGAAGGATTTATGGTTGTGTGTAAGATAGCTTCAGTTACTTATGGGGAAAGTGTTACGACCTTCATTATTCTCACATAAGAAGAGTAATGTCTGCAATGGAGTGTAATGCCAAGTAGATATTCTAATGGAACAATATAGTGCATGTCGCTATGAAATAAAAAGCAAAAGTATAAAAAGTGAGGCAATTAAGCAAGGATTGCTCTCACTTTTTTTGCAGTTTCTTGATACAGATTTCTATTAGTAGAATATTTGTAGTCATTGCAGGGAGTATATTAAATCATTAAAGGTTTTATAGCAATGCATATCTGTATGCATTTTTTATATTCCGTTATAGAACAAAACGATGCAATTTTTAGTTATATTACTTGTTATTCAAGTTAAATGGGGGATCCTATAAAATAGGTAGATTAAATATGATTATGGTATTATAATAAGATGCATTAGTAATAAAATCATATAATTAGAATGTAGAATGAGGTGAATATGCTATGGATAAATATTCTAGTGAAGAGTTAACTGCGGCCCTTAGGGCTGTAAACTCTATCATTAACAAATGTGAAAAAGCAAAGGAAAAATTCCCAGAAGGCAACTCTCATCATACGCTTCTTAGAAATCGTTTAAAGGCAATGTATATATCTAAATCATTGATAGAAGACGCGATTACAAAAAATGTATTAAAATTTTAGCAGGAATAATGGTATCATTTTTGAGACACTAAAGCAGTAAGACAATGCTGGTAATGACCCTACAGAAAACTTGCTAGGATTAAAAATAAGTATACTTTATGAAGTAGATTCCATTTGGACAGATATTAAAGAAAGAGTGAAAGACCGTCTGCTGAATTATTTGAAAAGCTGTTTCAAAATTATATTTCTCGTGTGATGAATGTTGATGATTTAGACAGGGGGGTTCTGAGAAAAGAAGTTTTATTTTATCATCAGGTTTTGGAAAAATCATTAGATCATTTACTTCAGGCCCTTTATGCTCTGAATCGTACTTATTTTCCTAGCCGGAAAAGAATAGAAGAGTATATTCAACGGTTAGGAAATAAACCTAAAAACTGTTATGAGGGGCTTCTGGGAATTATTGAAATGGCAGCTTCTACAAATATAATAGTGGAGTCAGTAAAGGGCCTGAAAAACTTAGAAGGAGAGGTTCGGGAAGCTTTTATAGATTGAAAGGATTTTGGACAGTTAAAAGATAGATATTGTTTTATATCAAAATTGTAATTTTGTATTTTTAAAGATTTATAGCTCTGAACGGATTGTCCTCTTTTTTATGAAAGTCTCGGAAACCTGAAAAAAGTAAGGATTTCTAAGGCTCATTTTTTGCATTTAAGACTCTTTATTATCTATAATGCTATTATATTGGTTATATCCAGAACTGCTATATCATCTAGATTCTACTGATTCATTGGCTATTTCAGAGTCGCGCTTATCCCAAAGATGGGGGTATCCCATAGTGGAGCCCTGGTTATAGTCCATATGTAGTAGGATGAAGGCTCCTTATACGTTTTAATTTCCTAGAGAAAGCTTCGACCATGATATTATGGCAAGAGTCTACCTTTGAGACTGCGTAGTTTTGTATAATAATTCTGGTGTCAGCAGTTAGTATAGACTGACATTAAAGATAAGTTTCATCTACTGTGTTGAACTTGTGATTCTAGCTACGTATCAAATATTTGCATATAATCATAACAATATTGAATTTGTATCACGTATGCTTTATTGATATACTAAATTTTATTCAGACAAGGTTTTTTATAAACAGACAAGCTTTGTTCTCTTTAAGTTGTTGCTATTTCATTATGAAAGGGGAGATATATAAGAGATGAGAGCATTTAAAACAGTATTCATGCGAGGTGGCACCAGTAAGGGCTGTATGTTCAGAAAAGAAGATTTACCAGATGACCGATTGGAGTGGGATTCCATATTTCTTCAGGTAATGGGAGATCCGGATCCAAAGCAGATTGATGGCATGGGTGGAACGGTATCTTCAAATAACAAGATTGTAGTGATATGGAAAAGTGAAGAAAATGATGTGGATGTGGAATATCTTGTGGGACAGGTGATTGTGGGAAAAGGTCTGGTGGATTACAAATCAAATTGCGGAAATATGACAGCAGCGGTAGGGCCTTTTGCGGTTGAAGAAGGTATGGTTGACATAATAAAACCTATTACTACAGTACGTATGCTGAACCGCAACACAGACAAGTACATTCATGTAACCGTTCCCATTGATCCGGAAACCGATACCTTTGCACAAGATGGAGATTGTTCCATTGCCGGTGTGGATGGAACGGCAGCAGAGTTAAAAGTAAAGTTTATGGATCCGGCAGGGTCCAAAACCGGCGTATTGCTTCCTACCGGTAAGTTTCTTGATGTGCTTGAGATCCCAGGATTTGGACCTTTGGAAGCAACTATTATTGATGTATCCAATCCAATGGTAATTGTATATGCAAAAGATATCGGTCTTACCGGAACGGAGCTTCCGGAGGAAATTAACAGCAATGAGGAAATTAGCACGTTGTTAGAAAAAATAAGAGGTACTGCCTGCTGTAGGATGGGATTTGCAAAAAACTTGGAGGATGCCACATTAAACAGTCCTGCAGTACCCAAAGTGGGCTTTGTGACCAATCCAAAAAGTTATACGGATATTGCAGGCCAGCAGGTGGAGGCGGAAAACATGGATATCTGTACGAGAGTTATTTCTGTGTTTAAATGTCATAAAGCCTGTCCATTAACTTCTGCCAGCGCTATTAGCGTGGCTGCCGCTTTAAAAGGCTCTGTTGTGGATAAAGTCCTAAGATCTATGGAACTTGTGGAAAATGTGCGAATCGGCCACCCAAGTGGAATCATGACTATGTACCCTGAACTGACAGAAAAGAATGGTGAATTGGAACTACCGAGCGTTGGGGTACAGAGAACTGCCAGAAGAATCATGGATGGGACTGTTTATATAAGAAGATAGTGTATGGCATGTAGATTCAGATATCGTTTTTCGTGTCTTTGAAAATGCAGTTCAGCAAAAAGCCATAGCGGAGCAATCATTGCGAATATGTTATGCTCTGATAGCTTATTTTCTATAAAATATCGAAGTTAAGTAAATTAGATATCTAATAAATCAAAAGTCGTAACAGATGCCTCAGGCATCTGTTTTTCAATATCTTCATGATCCTTCAATTAAGGAATCCTATTCATCTACAGAATCCTTTTGCGGAGCAAACTTCGATTCCAGATCCATGACCGAAATTGTAAAATATACGAGGGTATATTTTCCTCTGATACTTTTAATCCGAAGGCGGGATTTAGCCCCATAGGTCATTGTTAACCGTAGATTGGTGTTGGTCAGGCCAATGTGGGAGGAGGTGATGTCGGAATGGGTATGAAGCTGTCTCTGCAGTTTTAAAAGCTTTTCCAAAGGAATGCCGACTCCGTTATCCAGGATATAAAATAAGATGGATGTATGAATGCGCCGGATTCCAACATAGATTCTGCCCTTCTCGTCTTTTTCTTTGATTCCATGATAGATGGAATTCTCAACAATTGGCTGTAGAATCATTTTTTTAATCGGATAAATGGTGCAGGATTCATCGACTCGGTAGATTATCTCAAATTTATCGGTGTAGCGAATTTTCATAATATCCAGATAAGTTTTTAAATAGCCAAGCTCTTCCTTGATTTTAACGTTTTCCTGAGGATCTCCAACGGAATAGCGCATAACAGAGGAAAGGTTAGAGACCATGGTACTGCATGAGTTTTCCGAAGATGTCATACGAATTGCTTCCCAGTAAATGGTGTTTAAGGTATTATGGAGGAAATGAGGGTTAATCTGATGCTGTAATGCCTGCATTTTTAATATCTGCAATTTATAATCCCGCTCCGATGCCTGAACTTTTAAATATTTTTGCTCCAGAAACAGCTTTATTATGTTTAGCATAATGTATTCAAATGGATTACCAGCTTTCCTCGGCATTTGGTCAAAATGCTGCTGGGAAGTTTCTGGATTACTGAAGATGTCAATGATGTTACTCAAATACCGATATTCCTTATTGGTCTTATAAAAGGCCAGGACAAAGGATAAGAAAATTCCTGAAAACATAAGGAGCATATAAGTTCCGGAAAGGCTCCTTGTAGTTTTATAGATTTCATTGGAGGGAGTAAAGGTAATATAAGTCAGACCGTTGTTCCGCGCAGATTTTAAATAGGCGGCTTTTTGATACATATCGTTTAGCTCAATATCAAATAGGTGCAACTCTTCTTTCGAAGTGAGTGTTGTATCAATGTTGTCCAATTCGGCAGCAGGATTATTGGATTTGCTGTTGGTATAAATAACATTGCGTCCCGAATCAATTAAATATATGGTCTGGCTGCTGTATTGCAGCAGCGTCTGAAAATACTGCTCCATCTTATTTAGATTATATTCGAAGGCGACCATTCCCACCGGCTTGTTTGCAAAACGTGTATAGAGACGCTGATAAATGACCAGGGAATCGATGGAGGCAGTAGATCCGGGAACTGTTTTTCGCTTGATCTCCATCCAGAAATCTTTGGTGCCGGAATTTTTATAAGTTTCTATAATGTTCTGTTCGTCTGAATTGAAGACCGTTTGCATAGAACCCCTTTGCGGAAGGAACATCCGGTTATAGGAATTGTCATAATAAACATAGATGTTTTCAATATAAGGGTCAGTAAATATAAGGTTTTGAAAATATAAAGACAGGTTTTCTATATTTCTCAGGGAATCCAGAGTAACAGACTTTTCATTAAATGCTTTTTTCATTTGAATGGTGACCCTGGGATTGGAGGAGAAAAATATTTTAGCATTATCAATATGAGAATAAAGCTGTTCAATGGTCTGCTCCAGCTGATGAAGGGTCTGATAGGTGCTTTTTTCTATAGCAGCCGTATTGTCCTTCGACGATTGGATGACACTGTAAGGGCCAACCATCATGATGGGGATCAAAAGTAACAGGCAGTTGGTTAACAGGCTTTTGGTAAAGAACTGATAACGAACGGATAATTGTATACGGATTGTTTGTTTCATCTGCTTCATCTGTTTCATTTTCTTTTCGTTTCCTATCTCCGGCTGATTATTAGCCGCCAGTCCCTTATAGGCATTACCTGTTTATTTTTCATGGTTTCGGTATTCTGTGGGGGTAGCACCCCAATATGCTTTAAAGGCTCTTGCAAAGTTATTGGGATTTACATATCCAATGGAATTGCTGATATTATATATTTTAGAATCCGGATCTTTTAGAAGTAATGCGGCCTGTTTCATGCGGCTTTCGGTTAATAAATCAGAAAAGGTCTTAGCGGTTTTTTGTTTGATCAGCTGGCTGAGATAGGAGGAATTTAGATACAGGGATTCCGCCAGATCCGAGAGGGAGCCTTCCCGATAGTTCTTTGTACAATAAGCGAGAACCTTATCTATAATTTCATCGGGGACATAATCGGTTTCGTCCTGGGATGAGATCCCATATTTATTGTCCAGTTCCTTTTTTATAGTAGCAAATATCTCTTTTAGCTCAGAAAAATTGGTAGGCTTTAAGACATAGTATCGAACTCCATAGCGCATGGCATTTTGGGCATATTGAAAATTGTCATAGGCACTTAAAAAGACAATAGTGGGGCTGGGGGCAGGAGCCTCCCAAATGGCTTTGGCGAGACCGATACCGTCGATGTCAGGCATACTTATGTCTGTCAAAATCACATGGACCGTATGATCTTTTATATAATCAAGGGCTTCGCGACCGTTTCCCTTTTGGGCACAGACGGAAAAGCCGGATTCATTCCATGGAAAACAGGAGGCGAGAATATCCCGGGAATTAGCCTCATCATCTACAATTAAAAGCTCGTACATTGTTTTACCTCCCCAACAAATCGGTAACGTTTATTACCAGCAAATTATAGCATGTCAGGCTTCTTTGCGTCAAATGAGAGCGATGATTCCCAGGAGTTTTTCATAAACCTCTAAAATAATGATAGAGCTGTAAAATAATGATAGATAATAATGATAGGTACAGGTAACGGTGACAGGGGCTCAGTTCATGAGGGTATGTGATAAAATCTCATTAATGAAAAGCGTTAGGAGGAGTAATGTATGTCACCGCAAGCAACTAAGAATCTGCCCGTACCCGGTGTCAGGAAATATCCGAAAAACTGGAAGTGGGGAATTTTGTTTATTCTGCCCTGGCTGATTGGTTTTTGTATTCTTCAGGCATATCCGTTAATTATGTCCCTGTACTATTCATTTACGGACTTTTCGATTTTGTCTGAAGGTAAGTGGATTGGGTTAGACAACTATACAAGACTGTTTCAAAAAGATAAATACTTTATGAAATCGCTTGGTTTGACCTTTAAGTATGCACTTATGGCTGTTCCCATGAAGCTTATTATGGCTTTAATTGTGGCAATGATACTGAATATGAAGCTGAAGTGCATCAATCTATTTCGTACCGTTTACTATCTGCCTTCTATTATGGGTGGAAGCGTTGCAATCTCCATTTTGTGGCGTTTTATGTTTATGAAAGAAGGAATGATCAATAAGTTTATTGGAGTATTTGGTATTCCTTCTGTAAACTGGCTGGGAAATCCGGATATTGCACTGGTAACCATCAGTTTACTGGTGGTATGGCAGTTTGGTTCCTCCATGGTTTTATTCCTTGCAGGACTTAAAAATGTACCTACAGAACTTTATGAGGCTGCAGAGGTTGACGGAGCTAACAAATGGACAAAGTTCTGGAGTATTACTCTTCCCATGCTGACACCGATCGTTTTCTTTAACCTGATTATGCAGATTATCCATGCATTGCAGGAATTTACATCAGCATTCATCATTACAAACGGGGGTCCCAATCACGGAACTTATCTGATTGGAGTGAAGATTTATGAAGACGCCTTCAAAAATTTGAAGATGGGATATGCATCTGCGTCCTCCTGGGTGCTGTTTGTGGCGATTCTTCTAATTACACTTTTGGTATTCCGCTCGTCCAGTGCATGGGTATTTTATAATGATGGAGGAATGGACTAATGAGAGTGAAGAAAAATGATATAATTGCATATGTAATCTTAATTGTTATGGGTGTTGCAATGATTTATCCTTTAATCTGGCTGTTTTTTGCCACCTTTAAGGATAATCAGGAGTTATTTGGAAAGATGAGTCTCTTGCCTGAAACGTTTTCTTCCATTGCTTACAAAAATGGCTGGAAGGGAAGCGGTCAGTTTACCTATCTTACCTTTTACTTAAATACGTTCAAGCTGGTGGTGCCGACGGTTGTTTTTACCGCACTATCCACGGGAATTGTTGCTTATGGGTTTGGAAGATTTAAATTTCCTTTTAAAAAGACCTTATTTGCACTTATGATTTCTACACTGATGCTGCCAGACGCAGTCATCATGATTCCCAGATATGTGGTATTTAATAAATTTGGCTGGGTGGATACCTATCTTCCCTTCTGGGCACCTGCAGTTTTGGCCTGCTACCCCTTCCTGATTTTTATGCAGATTCAGTTCCTGAGAGGAATTCCGAAAGAATTAGACGAATCCGCTTACATGGATGGGTGTAATCCATTTGTGGTATATGTAAAGATCTTGGCACCTCTTTTAAAGCCATCGGTATTTTCCGTAATCATTTTCCAGACCTTATGGAGATGGAATGATTACTTTAACAATCTTGTTTATATCAGTAGTGTAAAGAACTACACCTTGTCATTGGCCTTAAAAATGTCCATTGACAGCCAGGGGTCATCGACACCATGGAATCAGGTTTTGGCCATGTCCTTTGTATCATTGATACCGCCGATTCTTTTATATTTCTTCGCCCAGAAGTATTTTGTTGAAGGTATTACAGCCGGAGGTATCAAAGGCTAAAAGTAATATAATGACAGGTGGGGCTGTTTGCCCCTAATTTAAGGAGGATGTATTTCTATGAAAAAACAGTTTATGAAACATGCGGCTCTTTTTATGTCAGTATCAATGGCAGCTATAACACTTATGGGGTGTGGGAGCGCAGGCAAGACAAGTGAAACTAAACAGACAACTCAGAGCGCAGCGGAAACGTCAGCAACCAGCGGAGACGGAGCGCCTGTAACCTTACGTTTTTCCTGGTGGGGAAGCGACAGCCGTCATGGGGCATTATTAGATGTCATTGATGCTTATCAGGCAAAGAACTCCAATGTAAAAATAGAAGCAGAATATCAAGGATACGACGGATACTATGAGAAAATCATGACCACCCTTTCCAGTAATACGGCACCGGACATCATTCAGCTTAATAAAGAATGGCTGCCGGATATTCAGGGGGCAAAACATTACTTAGCGGACCTCTCTACGTTGCCTGTTGATTTAAGCACCTTAAAGGACCGTTTGCTCGAAATCTCAGGAACCTATAATGGAGAAGCGAATCTTTTCCCATGTACAGTGGGTGGTTCCCCTGTTGTTTATGTAAATGCAGATTTTGCAAAGGAATTTGGTATTGATCTTACAAAGAATTATACTTGGGCTGAAATTGCAGAATTAGGAAAAGCGGTTCATGAGAAAGACAGTGATGCTTATCTCATGACAGCTGATGCAGATATGCTGAATCGTCTGTTTATACAGCCTTATCTGGTTCAAAAGACTGGAAAGCCTATTATTGATGAAGAGACCTATACCCCTAATTTTACAGAGGCAGATGCTGCAGAAGCATTCCAGAATATTTTAAATCTTTATCAGTCAAATGCTCTGGAGCCATTTGGTGATGCAGCAACCTTTGCAGGCCAGATGGACCAAAATACTAAGTGGATCAACAAAAAAATTGGAATGATCGTGGATTATACAGGATCAGCTCCTAAGTACCTAACTTCTGTAGACAGTCCTTTGGAAGTGATTTCAGCACCAGTAATGGAAAATGCAAAGAGTACTGGTGTGGTATACGGCGGAGACCGTGGCTTTTCTATCAATGACAATTCTGCCAATAAAGAAGAAGCCGCTAAATTCCTGGATTTCCTTATGAATGACCCGGAAGCAATTAAAATACAGAAAACAGCAGTGGGATATTGTCCGACCCAGAAGGCAGAAGATATTCTCATTGCAGAGGGTTCTGTTGACGAGCTTCAGAAAAAAGCCATTGATCTGGTTGCAAAAGATCCTTATATCAATAACATGATCAGCGGCAATACAGAGCTTGAGGTAGTCCGTAAGGATTTGATTCAGGAAGTTATTTACGGGGATATTACACCGGAAGATGCTGCGAAGGAATTATTAGAGCAGTATGAAGAGATATTAGGACAATTAAAGACGAAGTAATCCGTTTATAGGAAGAGGAGTGAGGGTGTTGCAAAATATATATTTTGTGACACCTTCTATCCGTATATATAGTTCAAAGCAGGAGGAAGGATGAAGAACAAAGAGTATTATGAAAATATGCTTATGAAACTGGTTGCTCCCCTGAAGCATCATTACAGTGCAGGCGGTGCAGGGCTGAAGCTTGGTGCTTTTGCAGCCGGCTACGGAAACAGGATTGGGGAGATGGAAGGCTTTTCTCGTGTATTGTGGGGAATGGCTTCTTATTGGGCAGGAGGCGGAACTGATAAGAGTCTGCTGGAGTTATACCAAAAGGGACTTGCAAACGGTACGGATCCTGAATCAGAGGAATACTGGGGAGATCTCCATGATAAGGATCAGAGAATGGTGGAAATGGCAGCCATTAGCTATGGGTTATTAATGATACCGAATCTGTTGTGGGCACCTCTTGATGATCGGTCCAAGGAGAATCTGGCAAACTGGCTGTACCAGATCAACGAGTATTCACAGGCTGAAAATAACTGGCAGTTTTTCAAGGTCATTGTAAACCTGGCATTAAAGAGCCTTGGAAAGAAGTGGAGCAAGGAACAGGTACAGATTGCCATGGACAAGTATGAGTCCTTTTACATTGGAAACGGTTGGTATTCTGATGGTAAACGTCCTCAAAAGGACTATTATACTTCTTTTGGAATTCATTTCTACTGTCTGCTCTATTCAAAATTTATGGAAAAAGAAGATCCATACCATTCCAGTCTTTTTAAAGGCCGGGCAGCAGAATTTGCTAAGACATTTATTTACTGGTTTGATGATGAGGGGAAGGCATTGCCCTTTGGCCGTTCTCTGACCTATCGTTTTGCAGAAGCGGCATTTTTTTCCGCCTGTACACTGGCCGGAGTGGAGTTTGGTTCCTGGGGAGTGATAAAGGGGATCATAGAACGACATTTGGAATACTGGATACGGCAGCCGATTTTTGATAATGGTGGAGTGCTGACAGTGGGTTATACCTATCCCAATCTTTTGATGTCAGAAGCATATAATGCACCAGGTTCTGCTTATTGGGCTTTAAAAACATTTGTATTTTTGGCACTGGAAGAATCACACCCGTTTTGGAGTGCTGAGGCAGAGCCCCTGCCTAAGCTGAAGTCTTCTTTGGCGGTAAAGGAATGTGATATGCTAATCTGTCACAGAGACCATGAGGTTGTGGCTCTCACAGCAGGGCAGTATCCCACCTTAGAGCATCCCTTTGCGGCTGAAAAATATGCAAAGTTCGCTTATTCGACCCAGTTTGGTTTTTGTGTATCCCGCTCCTATCATACCATTGAGCAATCAGGAACGGACAGCATGCTGGCTTTTTATGTTCATGGAATGCACTATATCAGAAGAACCTGTGAGGAGTATCGTGTTACAGAGCATGAGGTCTATTCGAAGTGGAGTCCTGTGGAAGGGATTATGGTGGAAACCTGGCTGATCCCAGAAGGAAGCGGACACAGACGAAGACATGTGATTACCAGCAGTCTGCCTGAATATACTCCCTGCATTGCCTATGACTGTGGCTTCTCCTACCCAAATTGTATGGAAAAAACGAAACAAGTGACCAATGGAACGAAAGCTTTGGTATCTGATGAAAATGGATATAGCCGGGTGATATCAACGGTTGGAGAGGCAACAGTGATTGCTGCATTACCCAACATGAATCTCATATTTCCCAATGTATTTATTCCGGCAGTCCGTTTTCCGGTTTCTCACGGGGAGACAAAGGTGGAAACCCTTGTGGAAACAGAGTTTACAAAAAAAACGGTGGTAATTGGAGGAGGAAACTGTTATGCGATACAGGATTGATAAAGAAACGTTTCTTTGGGCAGAGGAGATTTGGAAGAAGATTGAAACAAAGCTGGAGGCAGAATGTAAGCGCCTGGGCCCAATCATGCCTTATGTTCCGGAAAACGGCAGATACTATGACATGGGAGAACGGGAGCTGACAGCCTGGACCAATGGTTTTTACTCCGGAATTTTGTGGCAAATGTATCATGCAACAAAAAAGGATTTCTACCTGGAAAATGCAAGAGAAATCGAGAAACGGCTTGACGGTGCATTTCAAAACTTTCCAAAGCTGGACCATGATGTAGGCTTTCTCTGGCTTCACACGGCCGTGGCGGATTACCGTCTGACCGGAGAAGAAGAGTCCAAAAACCGGGGACTTCACGCCGCAGGAATTCTTGCAGGCCGCTACAATCCTAATGGACGGTATATTAAAGCGTGGAATGGGGAACGTTCAGGTATCGCCATTGTGGACTGTCTGATGAACCTGCCTCTTCTTTATTGGGCTTCAGAACAGTCAGGGGACAGTGCGTGGAGACAGATTGCCATTAATCACACGGACATGGCCCTTAAGTACATCATCCGTTCTGACGGATCCTGTAACCACCTGGTAGAATTTGATCCTGTCACAGGAGAGTATTTAAATAATCCGGGAGGCCAGGGCTTTGAGAGTGGCTCCTCTTGGAGCCGGGGGCAGTCATGGGGGATTTACGGAATGGCGTTGGCTTATAAATATACAAAGAATGAAGCCTATCTGGATGCAGCCAAACGGGTGGCCCATTATTTCTGTGCCAATCTGGCACTAAACGACTATGTTCCCATGCTGGATTTCCGAGCTCCAGAGGAACCGGTTTATTATGATACCACAGCTGGAGTCTGTGGGGCCTGCGGTCTTTTGGAGCTTTCAGAGCATGTAAATCCATTGGAGAAAGATCTGTATGTGAAATCAGCTGTCCGCTGTCTGAAATCGGTCACAGAACGTCTCTGCCAGTGGGATCCGGAGAAGGATTCTATTTTAAATTACGGCTCCGCCAGATATGACAGAGAATCTGACCGCCATGTCCCTATTATCTATGGAGACTATTTTCTGGTGGAAGGCATCTTAAGGCTGCTTAATAAGGATTTTTTGATCTGGTAGGAATCATTACGTGACTGGATTCCTCGCGTTTTAGTAAAATTGAAAAATGGAGAAATAAAGAAATGCAGAAAATAGATCAGAATGGAATCAGAGAAAAACTAAACCTTGTGGTCGACAAGCTTTTAAACCTAGATAAGACCAACGATGAATCGACCATTGAAGAACGAAGTGAGGCCGTTGGTTATTTTAAAAGAGATTTTGGAATAAAGGAATGGGACTGGCCTCAGGGCATAGGTCTTTATGGACTCATGAAGCTTCAGAAAATCCAGGGAAATGAAGATTATAAAGAATTCCTTGTTAACTGGTATAAAGACAACCTGGAACAAGGTCTTCCATCACGAAACATCAACACTACAGCCCCTCTTTTAGCACTTGTGGATTTGAATGAATCAGTAAAAGACCGGGAATTTGAAGCTCTTTGTCTTGACTGGGCCAATTGGCTCATGAAATGCCTGCCTAAAACCGAAGAGAGTGGTTTCCAGCATGTGACAAGCGCAAACGGAGACCGTCTCGGTGTTCGTCTCAATGAAAATGAGATGTGGATCGATACCCTATTCATGACCGTTTTATTCTTAAACAAAATGGGGCTTAAATACAACCGGCAGGATTGGGTCGATGAGGCTTATCATCAGGTGCTGATGCATATCAAGTACTTATATGATAAGAAAACAGGCCTGTTTTACCATGGCTGGACTTTTAATGAAAGAAATAATTTCGGTGGTGTATTCTGGTGCAGAGGCAACAGCTGGTTTACGTTGGGAATACTGGAATATATGGAGATGTTTAAAGGTACCATGAATTCCGGTATCCGTCATTTTGTTACGGAAACCTATAAGGCTCAGGTACAGGCATTGTTAAAGCTGCAGAGCAAGAGTGGACTTTGGCATACAGTTCTAGATGAACCCGACAGCTATGAAGAGGTGTCAGGCTCTGCAGCCATAGCAGCAGGGATTTTAAAGGGCATTAAAATGGGAATCCTTGATGATACTTATCTTCAATGTGCATATGGCGCGGTAAAGGGCATTCTAAAGAACATTGATGCTGATGGGACCGTGCTTCATGTTTCCGGCGGAACCGGCATGGGCTATGACAAAGAGCATTATAAGAACATTCTTATAGCACCCATGGCCTACGGTCAGTCACTGGCCATTCTGGCGCTTTGTGAGGCATTATAGGAAAGGTGAAATTAAGGTATAAAAAGGGGGCTGTAAAAAAACTTCTCTAAAAAAATGTGGGATTTCTCTTCCGGCTAGAAATGCAAGGTATATCATTTTAAAGGCTTACAAAAAATTCCTTCGCTATAATGATCTGTATGAGGTTTGTCGTCCCGATGAGTGCAGGAAATAGATTGGATAACAATTAATAAAAGGGTCATTTAGGAAACATTGTCAGAAGTTCATCTGATCCTTAAAGCTTGTATATTTAATACAATGTACACAGAATTACTTTTTTATGGATTTATTACGCGATTTATGAGATAATATGGGTATAAATGGTAATTTGCCTCTCGTATCATGATTAATTCAGTATATAGATAGTATTTAAAAACTACAGTGAATATACTTTCTTATATATAACATATAAGCCTTTGATGGTTAGCTATCAAACGACTATGGTAAATTATTATTTATGCTATTTTCAAATAATCAAATCTTAAAATCAGCAAGGAGGAATTTTTGTGAAGAAAAATCTTACTATATTGTTGTCCGTATTTCTTTTTGTAGCCTTTATATTAGTAGTATTCATATGGGGTGGTCCCATACTAATAAATGCTTATCTTTACAATAGCTACATTAGAAGCTGTACTTTAATATTAATTTTCGCTCTTACCATATATTTTAAGAGAATTAAATGGGAAAATAATATGGTTATCTTAATAGCGGTATTTGCGGTGATCAGTATGCAGATTGATACTACTGGAAATCCCATTTTAAATAAGCCTTTGGAGCTTATGGTTTCTCACTGGGGCCAGCTGGTAATTGGACGATCGGTAAATAACTATGCACCGGGAGAATTTGCTATTTCGGATTCTATTTCCATCTTGAAGCACTCTGGAGAAATGATAAAGCTCAGTGTAATATGGCTATATCTTTACCGGTTATTACAATACTTGGTTACTTACGTTGTTTTGGGGTCCTTCATTGGATTATTTATAAAGAAAGCGCCTGAAATTGATTTTATACATAGTCAGACTGGGAGTGAAGAGCTTACCGATGAGATGAAGAAGAAGATAGCGGATGAACTGAGACGCAGGCAGGAGATGTCTGACCATAAATCTGATCTTACCGAAGATCTGGTTGCGAAAGTGCGAGAACTAAAAGATAGAGGTAATGTAATTGAGGCCATTAAACTTGTTCGTGACTATACTGGAATGCCTTTGGGGGAAGCTAAAAAGTTTGTAGATGATCTGTAAAATTACATCTGGGATACTATATCATATTTGCTCTGTCGTTAGCATGCTTATTGTTTCGTTAACATCTTTATTGTGTCATAAACATATTTATTTGAATGGGTGTATTTGCTACATTCAAACATAAGTATGAAATAAGTATGTTAAGTACTGCTGCACATGACACGGCTTGATTAACATATGAATTATTTGATATATAAAAGATCTCCTTTGACTTGATTTCAAAGGAGATCTTTTTAACTTCATATATAATTACTTCATATATAAATATTTCTTATCTGGATATCTTATCTGAATTGTGTATCTGATTTACTTCTTATCTGTTTTCCCATCCACCCGCTTTAAAACAACTCGATTGGAATGGCCTATTATCATAGGTACCTTCTCAATATAAACATCACTGGTATCAAGTCCAAACCAGTTGGATGGGGAAGCGGTGAACTTCTGTATAAACAGCTTGGTGTTCAACACGAAGGAATCCCAGGCGGATAATGATGTCTCATGGGATAGAATCTCCTGAATGAATACAAAGCGGAAATCGCCTAGTTTACGGTTTGGAATAATGGAATATGTGTTGGACTGTGGTTCTATTTCCTTATTCTTTACCAGTTCTGTGGATATCTGTCTTAAAAAGACATTTAGGTTTTGATCGATACGGAAGCCTAGCTTTAGCTGTATTTTGATAATGTGGTCTGTATTGAATTTTTCTATGGTGTACTCGGCCTGATAGGGTTCATCGGTTACGATTACGTCTACGAACCAGTAAACATCGGCTTTTTTAGGGCGTTTATCAAAAAGGAAGTAAAGTATTTTACGCTCGATTTCTTTTGGGTTGGGGCATTTGCTCAGGCATACCAGGTTGCTGGCATACTTGGGCACTTCCGGGTCATGGCGTAATTGAGAGAGCTGGTCTAGGTATTTCTCAATGGGCACGTATTCCTGATAGCGCATCCTGATAATATGGGCTCTGTCCCAGAGATACATGACAAATAAAATGGAAGCAGCAATTATGATGGCTACAAAGCCACCATGGAAAAACTTAACGATGTTTGCAATGAAGAAGGAAATTTCAAAACTCATAAAGAAAACAAGCATGATGGTTGCAAGTATAATGGGCGTTTTCTTCTTCAGCATGTAGTTATATAGTAATATGGTTGTCATAAGCATGGTGACTGTGATGGCAAGACCGTATGCTGACTCCATTTTTTCGGAGCTTTGAAAGTAAAGCACGATTCCAATACAGACGATCCATAAGATCCGGTTGATGGCCGGAATGTAGAGCTGACCCTTTAATGGAGAGGGGTATATGGTATGGAGTCTTGGGAATAAGTTCAACTTGATGGCTTCCGATACAAGGGTAAAGGAGCCGGAAATTAAGGCCTGTGACGCTATGATGGCGGCCAGGGTGGATATTATGATTCCATATATGAGCATGCTATTAGGAATCATTTGATAAAAGGGATTGATGTCTTCTGTTAAGGCAAAGGCAGGGCTGTTTTTCGCGGATAAAATCCATGCACCCTGACCAAAATAGTTAAGCAGCAAACATACTTTTACAAATGGCCATGTGAAGTATATATTTTTACGGCCGACATGTCCTAAATCGGAGTAAAGGGCTTCGGCACCGGTGGAACATAAGAATATGCTGCCCAGAATAAAAAATCCAAGCTTATTGTCCTCGCTAAAGAGCGTCTTGATGGCATAGTGAGGGGATAATGCCCGCAGTAAAAATGGATTCTCTGCCAGGTTGATGATGCCAAAGAAGGCTAAGCTGCAGAACCATAAAAACATGATAGGACCAAACAGCCTTCCGATAAAATCCGTACCGATATGTTGAATAAAAAACAGGAGGCAGATGATGAAAATAACTAGTATTACGATGTTTTTCTGGTCGTCGCCAAAAAGGTTGTGAAATACAGGCAGGAGTTTAAGTCCTTCAACCGCTGACGTTACAGTGACAGCCGGTGTCAGCATACCATCGGCTAAGAGGGCGGAGCCTCCGATCATGGCAGGGAGGATCAACCACCTGGCGCGGCTTCTGACCAGTGTGAACAGGGAAAAGATACCGCCTTCTCCATTGTTATCTGCCTTTAATGTAATAAATACATATTTTATGCTTGTTAAAATAGTAAGGGTCCAGAATACCAGGGATAAGGTTCCGAGAATAAAATCTTCTGAGACCGTTTGGATACCGCCGTTCCCGAATAGTACGGATTTCATTACGTAAAGCGGTGAGGTACCGATATCTCCATATACCACACCTAATGTTACCAGGATTCCTCCAAGTGTTAGTTTAGAAATACTTGATTTCTTTGATTGTAGTTCCATGTTATCCTCTTTGCTAAATGTATTTTGTAAAAAAGTCAAAAAAAAACCCTTGCTGTAAATAAACATTACAACAAAAGTCTTGTTACTTCGTTGCGATGCAGATTATAGTATGCCTGAAAAGCAATGAATATAATCGTAATGATGCAATCGCAAACACTTTTCAGTGTCAACTACTCCCTTTTGATATGGGTATTTTACAAAAATGAAGCAGGGATGTCAATTAAATATTCCTTAAGATGAATGCGAAGTTTTAAAAAAGTTCAGCAGGTATGAAATGATACCATATAAGGCTATCATAACACCAATATCATATATTTTGCAATCAATTCTTATTCCCTCTAAATATGACATATAGATACTGCTTTATTTTAGGAGGTATCTATGGCTCGTTGTTCTATTTGCTTTAATAGAAATCTGCAAGAGGTGGTGGAAAAACCTGGAGCTTTCAGTCTATTAGATGCCTTTTTTCATGGAAGAGGGAGTTTCAAAGAAGTATGGAATGGTTTGTGCTTTCTTATAAATAGGATATAATAGATACAATAGTATATATACTGATTTACGATGGAGGAAGTTTTATGTTTTATGAAGATAGAAAATTGGATTCAGAGGAGACTATTTTAGATGAAATTCGTATGATGAATTCCTTTGGAAGCCGTACGACAGGTGCATCGGGTCACAGGGAGTTTGTTGAGTGGCTGAAGCAGAAGTTAAATGATATGGGACTTATTGTGCATCGGGATTTATATAAATTTGGCCGGTGGGAAGAAAGATGGGGTGCTTTATATATCAATCAGGAAGAAATTCATGTTTCTTCTGCGTATCCGTACTCTGGTGAGACGGGTGACGATGGGGTATCTGGAAAGCTTATCTATGTGAAGAATGGAGATTATAAAAAAGCAAAAGGAAATATTGCAGTAGTTGAAATGAAAATGATTAAAAAACTACCGGTAGGGCTTTTTATGAATAAAAGAAAAGCTTTTCCAGGAGACCATGGGATTGTTTTGGGTGATGGAGATCTTGTACTCACTTCTGTACTTCGTAACCCTAACTTGAAGAAGGCAAAGAAAATGGGTGTGAAAGCGGTGGTTTTAGTCTGGAAGGGAGTACCGGATCAGAAGGTGGAAGACCAATATCTGCCATTTACAGACCAGTACATGGGCATTCCTGCTCTGTGGGTGAATGAAACGGATGGGAAAAGAGTATTAGATGGGGCAAGGAGAAAAGAGCAGAGTACTTTGGTCCTGCTTGCAGACCGGGAAAAGGACGCATTGACGGAAAGCATTTATGTGACCATAGAAGGCAGGAACAAAGAGGAATCTGTAATCATCAACAGCCATACCGACGGTGTTAACGTGGTAGAGGAAAATGGGGCCATTGGCATGTTGTCTATGATTCGTTATTTTATGAGCTGCCGGCCGGAGCGTACTTTGGTATTTGCCTTTGTTACTGGTCATTTTCGGCTGCCGGTGTTTAAGGGAACTTCACAGGCTACTTCAACCTGGATGATGGGTCATAGGGAGCTTTGGGATGGAGAACCTGGGAATAAGAAAGCGGTAGCCGCAATCACGGTGGAGCATCTGGGGTCTATGGAGTGGAAGGACAATGGGAAAAGTGGTTATGAGGCTACAGGAAACATTCAGACGGAATATACCTATATGGGTAATGAGCAGATGAGGGAAATCTGGAAGATGGCGACGAAAGACAGAATGCAGATTCGGACCGTTGCCTTAAGAGGTCATAATAAATTTGAATTCGGTGAAAGCCAGCCTTTATTTGAAGCGGGCATACCGGTTCTTGGGTTAATACAGATGCCGGATTATCTTATGGTGAACAGCGTGGACAGAGAAATGGATAAATTCAGCGTTAGTTTAATGAGGGAACAGTTAGAATCGCTGATTAAGGCGGCTTTGATTATAGATGAAACGCCAAAGGAACAGCTTGGTAGATCCGATGGATATTCTTATTTTTTAGGGAGGACTCGGTAAGAGTCCTTTTGACCTTTCGCTATGCTATCATTATTTTAGATATTTGGTATGTTCGGACAGATCAACGATATAATCGTATGCTTTCTTTCTGCCTTCATCTGTGAGCATCGTATATATTTCTGCCATTTTAATGATAGTGTCCTTGTCTGATGGTTCCAGATTCAGGGAAATGGAACGAAGACGTTCGTCGGTTTTATACGTGTCTTCGGACGATTCCTTTACCATGGATATGTTTCTGTCATCCGGACTCATATTTTTAAATGACAGGTCGGCAAGTTTATGGGAGCTGGAATCGCTGGAATCGTCATCCCAACCCATTAAATAAGTTGGTGTCGTCTTTAATATTTCAGCCAGGTGTTCTAATACATTGGCAGGGACTTTTTCAATATGACCATTTTCATAACGAAAGATGGTGGACCTGGAAACGCCCAGCTTTGCTGCCACTTCGTCTGCATTCATTCCCAGTTGTTTTCTTCGTGCTTTGATTCTTTGACCAGTAATTGACATTTTCCCACCTCCTGAATGTATAATATCATTAATGTTGCAAAAATGCAACGAACACAGTTGCGTTTTTGCTATTCCGATGTTGACTTTTTATTTCTATTGAGCTATCCTTATTTTATGGCGTAGCATTAATGCGACTAGGGGGAGGTGAGTACTATGAATACTCAAATGCTGAAAGGAAAGATTGTGGAATCAGGTATGACACAGGAGGCAGTTGCAGATGCCATAGGGATGAATCGGTCTACCTTTTATCGGAAGATGAAAAGGAAGGGGAATACCTTTACCGTAGAAGAAATGAATAAAATTGTTCAGGTGATACCACTAAGCAGAGAGGAAGCGAGTAATATTTTTTTTACCTCTTAAGTAGCGTAAATGCGACATGAGGGTGAAAAGAGCTTAGAGAGGGGGAAAAGTGACAATTTGCTTGTTAAGAACAGCATTTAGAGCTTATACTGGTAAGTAGGTCAGACTCTTTTCTTATACAGCAGCGATATTTCGATAAAATGCAGTTTGGAGGAAGTACATGATTATTCCATTGGATACGAATACCTTAGAGAGATTAACGAAAACGGAACTTGAAATCATTCAGTTTATTAATAGTCACGAGGAGGAGCTTCCGGAGCTTTCTATTGTTGACATTGCGTTTGAAACCTATTCTTCGCCATCCACCGTGTCCAGGGCCATTCGCAAATGCGGGCTTAACGGGTTCAATGAATTAAGATACCGGTCAGGGAATAAAGCGAAGAGTGAAGAGATTCAATCCATGAATGAGTTGTTTAATAAGACGCTGATTGAAGCTCAGGCGGTGCATGAACGCATCTCCTTAACGGATATCTTAGCGGTAATCAAATGTTTAAACTGTGCCGACCAGATATCCATCTTTGCCAGAGGGCTGACTACGTATGTGGGTCAGGAGTTTTCTTTAAAGCTGCAGCTTCTTAATTACCATGTTTTTTTTACCGATGATCCTAATATCATGCAGGTAAAGGCGGCAAAATTAATGGAAGATGATGTACTGTTTATTTTGTCTCTGAATGGGGAGACTCCGGAACTTGTCTCTGCGGCGGCTAAGGCTTATCAAAAAGGAAACTGTGTCATCTCCTGCTGCTGCAATGAGAATTCAAAGTTAGTTACATACAGCAGGCATTCCCTGGTTGGGTTTAAGCATTCCCATCAGGCGATTAAGGAATTTGAGGTTTCTTCCAGAATCCCTCTCTATATGATTTGCAGGATTATTATAGATTATATTTCATTCTATTCTTAATGAATATAAAAATAGATTAGTTTAAGAGTCTGTTCGTCAGGCTCTTCTTTTTTTGCAGGAAAACAAATCCTATTCATTTCCATTTTCATTTTCTGAAAAGATTTTCATTCCATTATTTACTATAATTATAGTAGTAAAACAGCTCTGAATACAAAGTGAGGTGCAATTGGATGATTTATACTTTGACAACGAATCCCGCCATTGATATGAATGTTTTTTCTCATGGGATTTCGGGGAATGCAGTGACGCGCACATTTGGGGCCGTTTATACACCAAATGGAAAGGGATTGAATGTCAGCTACTGTCTCAAACATTTTCAGACGGAGTCTGAGGTCCTTGGCTTTTTTGGAGGTTTTTCTGGAAAATACATCATAGAGGAGACGGAAAAACGTTTCATAAAGGCACACCCCGTTTGGGTGGAAGATACTACCAGAATCAATATTTTCTTAAATGACGGAGCACAGGAATTTAAGCTTGTGAATGAAGGGGCATTTGTGCCGAAGGATAAGCGGGCTGAGATGTGCGGCCTGTTACATGAACTTCCAGACCTTCATACCTTAGTCATCAGCGGAAGTCTTTCCAAGGGGATGGAAAGCTCCTTTTACGATGATATTATGGAACTATGCAAAAGAAGGCGTACCAAGGTTATTTTAGATATCAGCTCCAATCATCTGGCAGAGCTGATGAGGTATCGGCCGTATTTGATTAAACCCAATGATGAGGAGATTAAGGATATATTTGGGATTATTATGAGGGATGAAGAGGATATCAAAGATGTTCTCCATGACCTTTATGAAAAGGGGGCTCAGAACATTCTTCTTACCTTGGGCGAGAGGGGATCTTATTTTTTCAACGGAAAATCCATGTATTATGCCGGAACAAAGAAAGTGGAGCTGGTGAGCTCTGCCTGTGCAGGCGATGCTTCCCTTGCCGGGTTTTTAAGCCTATGGCTTAAGGACCCCTCTGACATTGAAATGGCGTTAAAACGTTCAGCCGCGGTCGGTGCGAATGTAGCAGAAAGCAGCGGGCTTGGCTTAATGGATAAAGTAGAAGAGTATACAAAGGAAATTATGGTGAGAAAGGTGGAATGAGTATGAAATTACTGGGGGTTACGGGGTGTCCCACTGGGATTGCCCACACATTTATGGCGGAAAAGGCTTTAAAGGAGGCAGCAGAAAAGCTGGGGTGTCAGATTAAGGTGGAGACCAATGGAGCCATTGGAGTGGAAAATTTATTGACACCGGAAGACATCGCCTGGGCCGATGCGATTATTGTGGCCTGTGATAAAAACGTGGATCTGGATCGCTTTAACGGAAAGCCGGTTTTAGAGACGTCTGTATCCGATGGAATGAATAAGGCGGAGGAACTGGTAAAGGCGTGCTTAAACCGGGCTGTGCCTGTCCGTAAGGGCAGCAGAGGGGAGATAGGCGGTCAGGGACAGGGATATTCGGGGCAGGAGAAGAATGGCAGTGCAGCCCATCAGATTTATAAGCATCTGATGAACGGTGTTTCTCATATGCTTCCCCTGGTAGTGGCTGGTGGTGTGCTGACGGCAATTTCATTCCTGTGGGGAATCTATTCCTTTGACCCGGCTTCGGACCAGTATAACGAGATTGCCGCTCTTATAAAGTCTGTGGGCGGGTATTCCATGGGGCTTATGGTAACGGTGCTCAGTGCCTTTATCGCCCAGTCCATTGGCGGACGGCCAGGACTCTTAGCCGGCTTTGTAGGAGGTATGATTGCTGGTAGTACGGATGCCGGTTTCCTTGGCGGTATTATTTCCGGTTTTCTGGCTGGTTACATCGCACTGGCAGCTGTAAGAGCCTTAAGGGGGCTACCAAGGCAGCTGGAGGGGTTAAAATCCATTTTCATTGTTCCTATTATTACCATTGGCGGTGTGGGAATTCTCATGATGCTGTTCAGCCAGCCCTGTGCGGCTTTAAATCACTGGATGATGGAAGGACTTACGAAAATTCAGAATACCAGTCCGGTTCTCCTTGGAATCGTCATTGGAACGATGTGTGCATTTGATATGGGTGGTCCGGTAAATAAGGCAGCGTATGTAACAGGAACCGTGCTTCTCGGACAGGGAAACTACTATTTTATGGCTGGTGTTTCTGCGGCCTGTATTACACCGCCTCTTGTTCTTGCCATTGCAGCTACCATTAAGAAAAACAGATTTACCAGCGAAGATCGGACAGCAGCTTTAGTGAACTATGTGTTAGGAAGCACCCATATTACAGAAGGGGCCATTCCATTTGCGGCTAAGAATCCCTTAAAGGTTATTCCTATTCTCATGGTCAGCTCCTCTGTTTCAGCGGTGGCTACTTATCTTATGAAGGTACAGGTTCCGGCTCCTCACGGTGGGTTTCTGATTCTGGGTCTGGTAAATAAGCCTCTTGTCTGGGTGGCCTGTATTTTACTTGGTTCTGTCATTGGTGCCATTCTTTACATACTGGTAACACCTCCTGTTACGGAAAAGGTGGTGGCCGTGGAAGTTCCAGAGACGACTTCCTCTTCTTTGCTATTTAAAGTTGAGACGGTGTCCCTTTCCCTGGAAAAGACAGAGAAAGAGGAAGTCTTTGATGAAATGATTGCAATGCTTGAAAAGGATGGGGTTTTGAATGATGCAAAGGCCTTTAAAGCGGAGCTTATGAAGAGAGAAGAGGTTTCTTCCACGTCCTTTGAAACTGGAATTGCCATTCCTCACGGGAAATCTTCGGCAGTAAACATGCCAAGAGTTGCGGTTGGATTGTCACAAAAGGGAATAAATTATGATTCCGCCAGTCAGGAGCCAGTGAAAGCCGTGTTTATGATTGCTGTGGGAGAGGGGGAAGGAGAGACTCATCTAAAGCTATTATCAGAGTTGTCACAGAAACTAATGGAACCAGCGTTTGTGAAACGGCTGAACCAGTGTGGAACTAAGGAAGAGGTCGTGTCACTGCTGTCAAAAGAATAGGAGAGTAGATATGCCGTTAGTTACTTCAAAAGAGATGTTATATCAGGCCCAAAAGGATCATTATGCAGTGGGTGCTTTTAACGTAGAAAATATGGAAATGATCATGGCTGTCATAGAAGCCGGGGAGGAGATGCAGTCGCCCGTTATTTTACAGACGACGCCCTCTACCGTAAACTATGCAGACTTAAATCTTTACTATGCCAGTGTAAAGGCTCGGGCAGACCAGGCCTCCGTTCCCGTTGCTCTTCATTTGGACCATGGCAGCAGCTATGAGCTGGCAATGAAGGCTTTAAGGGAAGGATATACGTCTATTATGATTGACGGCTCTCATTATTCCCTGGAGAAAAATATTGCGTTGACCAAACGGGTGGCCGACGCATGCCGACCTCACCTCATACCGGTGGAAGCAGAGCTTGGACGGGTTGGTGGAAAAGAGGATGATTTAGACGGAGGAAACGGCGGTCTTACCTCGCCGGAGGAAGCGGCTTATTTTGTGGAAAAGACAGGGATTGATTTCCTGGCGGTTTCCATTGGAACGGCCCATGGCGTTTATAAGGGTGAGCCAAATGTCCGCGTGGATCTCTTAAAACAGATCAGGAAAAAGGTTTCCATTCCCCTGGTGCTTCACGGGACCTCAGGCGTACCTGATGACGTTGTGCGGGAATGTATTCAGGAAGGCATCAGCAAGGTGAACTATGCCACTGACCTTCGAATCGCCTATACCAAGGGGGTAAGGCAGATTTTAGAAGGGGATGAGTCCATCATCGACCCTAAGCTCTATGGAAAACGGGGAAAAGAGCTGGTTAAGCGTTACGTGGTGGACCGGATTTCTGCCTGCAGGAGCATTGGAAGAGGAAAGCTTTAGACGATAAATACATACTTCTGGTTTTAACCATTCAGTACAGGAATATAATGGTAGTACATAATGGTTTTGCGGCAATCGCAGTCAGGAGGGTGTATGGTATTACCGGATGGCTTATTGAGCCAGGGTTTTTTAATACAGAATGCGGAATCAGAGGATTTGAATTCTTATATCAGAGTGAAAAAGGATTGTTGCAAACGATATGTAGACCAGTATTATGGCGGTTGGGATAACCGGATTCAGACGGTTATCAGCCGGGACAGCTTTTTTAGACTGCTGGAGGTCACCTGTTTTTGTAAAATCCTGCACTATGGGGATACGGTCGGTTTCTTTTCTTATAAAGAGCAGCAGGATGGAATCAGCGAGGTCTCCATACTGTTACTGCCTTCTGCCAACGGGAAAGGGGTGGAGGAATTTTTAATCAACCATCTGATTTCCCGTGGAAAGGAGACAAACAAACCAGTGTATGCGACGGTTTATCAGTCCAGCACTCTTAAGAACCAGCTTACAGCTGCGGGATTCCAGATATATGATAAATCCAGGTCTCATTATCTTATGAGCTTTAATAAGGAGCATGAAAAGGGAACCACTGGCTATATGAACCGGATTTATGGAGGGTCAGATTCCAAAATGGTTTCAGAAAGGGAGTAAGGCTGCTGCAAAGGCGTTTTTGCAGCAGCCTTACTCTTTGTTTATTTAAGAACCGGCTGGATCTGCTTTCCTTCTAAGGCAAGCTCCAGGGTCTCTGGGATCAGCTCTGTATGAGCGATCAGAGAGGTCGGTTTTTTGACCGGATCATCCTGGCCAAAGGGTACGAAATAGATGTTTTTTACGTTAAATAATTCACCTACATTTTTAAAATTAATTCCCATGGCATCGTTGGTGGAGATGGAGATGACCAGGGGCTTTGAATTTCTTAAATGAGCTTTGGCTGCCATAAGGACCGGGGAATCTGTGATTCCGTTTGCCAGTTTGGCAAGTGTGTTGCCGGTACAGGGGGCGATGAGCAGGATATCCAGGTAGGATTTAGGGCCAATGGGCTCCGCGTCCTCTACCCGAAGAATTGGATCGTGGCCGGTCATGGCGGCTATCTTATCCATGTATTCTCCGGTATCACCGAATCTTGACTCGGTGAATTGTACATTGGTAGAAAAAATGGGGTAAACATCTGCACCCAATTCCGTAAGAACCTTGACGGAAGTTTCTATTTTATCAAACGTACAAAAAGAGCCGGTAACGGCCAGGCCCACTTTTAATCCTTTCAGTTTCATGTGCCACTCCTTTTAGCAAGACATTTCACAATAGCTTCAAATAAGATTTCACCGGAGGTTTCCGGTGCATAGATTCCAGGAAGACCGGGACAAAGCTTTGCCCGGATGCTCTGCTTTTTACAAAACTCAAAATCTACGCCGCCAGGGGCGGAGGCGATATCAATGATGGTGACCTCCGGATTCATAAGACGGATTAACTCCTCATTCAAAACAAGAGCCGGTATGGTATTGAAAATGAATGAATAGTCCCCTATGGTCTGGGACAAATCAGAAAGGGCTGCGGTATCAAAGCCCATGGAGGATGCAAGGGTAAGCTGGGCATCCTTTCGGTCGGTTACGGTAACGGCTGCATCAAGCCCCTTTAGCTTTAATGCCAGGGTTCTGGCACACCTGCCAAAGCCTGTGACCAGACAGCGGCTTTTGTGAAGACAGCCGGGACTTTCCCGTAAGGCCTCTGCAATGGCACCTTCCGCAGTTGCAATGGTATTTTTCACAGTAATCTCTTCTATGTCCATGTAATCAAAGCATTGGATGTTGTTTTCCTTTGCGTAAGCTTTCACATAATCCGGGATAGCGCCCCCAAACAGGATATGGTCCGGGGTAAGCAGGCTTAGAATGTTTCCAATGCCTAAGTCCTCCATTTTATTAATAGAAAACAGATTTAATTTATCCCTGGTAAATGGAATCGGACAGAGTATGATCTGACTGCTTTTTATGGCCTCCTCAATGGAAATGGATAAATCTCCATCCTCATAATGAACTGTTACCGGAAAGCCGTTTTTGGTAAGAATGCGGCTTAAATAAAGCTGTCTTAGATCGCCGCCTAAAAGAAGAAATTTATGCATACGGTCATCACTCCTTATAATGGTTTATATGATAGAATTTTTGTTTTGTGTATGGTACCAATAGGGGGTGTTTGTCATACTTTTCTAGTATGAACCTCTAATTTTGGGAATGGATGTCTATGAAAAATGCAATGTTTAAAGGCTCTGGAGCAGCTATTGTTACTCCAATGGATGAGCACGGAAACCTGGATTTAAAGGCAACAGAAAAATTATTGAAGTTTCAGCTGGAGCATGGCACCGATGCCATCATCGTCAATGGAACCACAGGGGAATCCTCAACGCTTGAGGAAAAGGAAAAACTGGAGCTGCTGGAATTTACGGTTCATTATGTAAATCATAGAGTTCCGATTATTATGGGAACCGGAAGCAACTGTACCTCCCATGCGGTGCGAATGTCAAGAAAGGCCCAGGCCCTTGGGGCAAATGGGCTGTTAGTTGTGACGCCGTACTACAACAAGGCGTCTCAGCAAGGGCTTGTGGAGCATTATAACACAATCGCAGACAGTGTGGATATACCCATTATTATTTACAATGTTCCTACGAGAACTGGGGTCAATGTGGAACCTGAGACCTATTTAAAGCTATCGGAACACCCCAATATTAAGGCGACCAAGGAAGCTAATTTAAGCATCTCCCATGTTGCCAAGGTAGCCGCCCTTTGCGGCGGCAGACTGGATATCTACTCTGGAAATGACGATCTCACCCTTCCGATTATGGCTCTTGGGGGAAAGGGAGTCATCTCAGTACTGGCAAATATCATGCCCTTTGAGGTGCACATGCTATGCCAGCATTTCTTAGACGGTGAGATAGAAAAAAGCAAGGATATGCAGCTGGAGCTCTTAAAAATCATGAATGCCATGTTTATGGATGTAAACCCCATTCCGGTCAAGACGGCAGCAGCCATGCTGGGACTTTGCGGGGAGAATTTCAGACTTCCTCTTACAAAGCTTGAGCCGGAGAAGAAAAAGAAGTTAAGAGAGATTATGGAATCTTATTTTGTTCAGTTAAGAGAAATTTAAGGTCATCTGGTGTGGCTGGAGAAACCGGGAGAAGAAAGGCTCCCGGTTCTCCGGTTCCTGCCGGAAAGAGTTGCATTTTTCCTGTTCCTGTATGATAATATGAAATAAAAAAGAAAAGGGGACAGGAATGAAAATAATCGACAGTCACGTTCATCTGGTACAATACATCGCCGGGACAGGATCCGGGGGAGAGCTTCGTTCCATAGGCAATGGCGATGCCATCTATGCAAGCGGTGAGATCGTTCCCCAGATGATTCCACCTATGTTTGGCGGAGAGCAGGTAACCCCGGAACAGATTCTTGCCATCATGGATGAGAATGAGGTGGAAAAGGCCGTTCTTTTACAGGGGAATTACTACGGTTTTCAGAATATATACACCCATGAAGCGGTAAAACGGTATCCTGACCGTTTTGCAGGCGCTGCCTCCTATGATCCGTATTCCCGGAATAAGGACAAAATCTGTAAGCATTTGTTTGAAGAACTTGGGTTTGGAATCGTGAAGTTTGAGGTGAGCACAGGCTCCGGCCTTATGAGCAATCATCACACCCTGCCTCTTGACGGGGAGCTCATGGAGGAGGCCTATTCCTATGCAGATGACAAGGGACTGGTATTCGTCATTGATATTGGAAAATGCGGAAGTGAAAGCTGGCAGGTGGAGGCCCTTCGGAGAGCCATTTTAAACCATCCTAACATGAAGTTTGTGGTCTGCCACCTTCTTGCAGTCTCCACAAAGGACGTGGACAAGTTAAAATGGGGTCTTGAGCTCTTAAAGCTTCCCAATGTTTGGTTTGACCTTGCGGCCCTTCCTCATATCTGCGGCCCGGATGCTTATCCTTATGAGAACGCCAGAAGGTCGGTTCAGATTGGAAAAGAGATTGTTGGTGCTGATCGTATGATGTTTGGAACAGATATCCCTTCTGTGCTTAAGAAGGATACTTATAAGAATTATGTAAACTTTCTCATGGAAAGTGATGTGCTGACGGAGCAGGAAAAACAGATGGTGTTTTATGATACTGCCAATAAGGTATTCTTTTAAATGACAACTTAAGATTATTAACGGTAAATTGCTTAATATTTCCAAATAAAACGGAAAATATTAGGCAATTTCTTTGTCTTGCGGTCTTTTGCGCCTCATGCTATATTTATAAAAACTGGGAGAGGTGGTAAATGCCTATGAAAAAGAGACTCAAAACACACATTTTTACCAAAATGCTTCTTGGAATTTCGGTTCCCGTCATACTTATTTTTGTTCTGTCCGGCATCATAATCGCTGACCGGGTGGGAAAGAGCATGGAAGACCAATCTTTTCAGACACTGGACGCGGCATCCTTGGCAGCTGCCAATCAGGTGGAATCCTTTTTAAGCTATTACATGGCTGAGATGAAAAGCGCCTCCGCCAGCCAGCAGGCTGAGGAATACTTATTAAAGGCCACTGGAAATGTGAGAATGCCGGATAGTGAGGGCTATCCTCAGATGAGAGCCACCCTTGATAAGATTCAGGCCGCAGATAAGGAGAATATTCTGGCTGCCTGGATCGCAGATGTAGATTTAAGCCAGGTCACCCAGTCCGACGATTTTACATCAGCAGACGGTTGGGATATTACATCAAGACCCTGGTTTAAGGCTACGAAGATGGACCAGCCGGTTCTTACAGAGCCTTACATAGATGCCAGTACGGGGCTTACCATCATATCAGCAGTCAGCGGTGTATTTAAACAGGGCTCAAAAGAAGCATTAGGAGTGATGGGACTTGACATTCAGCTTGCTCACCTAAATGATATTATGGCCTCCTATAAGGTTGGAACGAAAGGGTCTGTCATACTTACCACAGAAAGCGGGCTCATTGTTTATCACCCAAATAAAGATTTGATTCAGAAAAACATTTCAGAAATTGATATCTCCCAAAATATTAAGGACGCCTTTGCAAAGAAAGAAATCGGTAACTTTAACTATACCATGGATCAGGTGTCCTATTCCGGTTCTATTAAAAATGCAGGCAATACAGGCTGGATCGTGCTTTCAAACATTCCAAGGTCAGAGCTTCTTTCCCAGAAAAATGAATTAATCACAGCCGTGGGCAGTGTTTTTGTTTTATCTGCCCTTGTTTTAGTTTCTCTCATCTTCCTTGTGGCAAAAGGCATCTCAAGACCCCTTGGCAAGCTGTCAGCGGCGGCAGAGAAGATTGCAAATGGCAATCTTGATGTGGAAGTAAATGTTAAAAGCAACGATGAAATCGGTCTGGTGGCGGAATCCCTTTCCAATACCTCTGGTCAGCTTAAAAATTATGTAAACTATATTAATGAAATATCCTCTGTCCTGAATCAGATTGCAGAGCGAAATCTTGTATTTCAGCTTCAATATGATTACAAGGGGGATTTTGAAAAGATTAAAAACTCCATGTTAAAGATCAGAAGCACCCTGACAAGAACCATGGAACAGATTACCGTAACTTCAGATCAGGTGGCCTATGGCTCTCAAAATATTTCAGAAAGCTCAAAATCACTGGCAGACGGTGCCTCCCAGCAGGCCGCCTCTGTAGAAGAGCTGGCCTCTACCATCAATGAGATTTCTATGAAGATTGAGGAAAATGCCAGGGATTCTGCCGGAGCCAATGAACAGGCCATGGAGGCAGCAGGAGAGCTTGAGATCAGCAATCAGCATATGGAAGAGCTGGTTCATGCCATGTCTGATATCACGGAAAGCTCCAACGAGATCAGCAGGATTATTAAGGACATTGAAGGAATTGCATTCCAGACCAATATTCTGGCACTGAATGCAGCCGTAGAGGCTGCCAGGGCAGGAGAGGCAGGAAAGGGCTTTGCCGTTGTGGCAGACGAGGTAAGAAATCTAGCCTCCAGAAGTGCTTCCGCAGCCAAGGACACGGCTGATTTGATTGACGGTGCCATCCGAGCGGTTTTAAAAGGCACCACGCTTGCCGATCAGGCGGCAAAGTCGGTTACCAGTGCAGTGGATACCACCCGTCAGGTTACTGATATGATTGGCAGGATATCCCAGGCGTCGGTAGAGCAGTCTGAAGCCATCCGCCAGGTTACCATCGGCGTGGACCAGATCTCCGGTGTGGTTCAAACAAACTCTGCCAATGCAGAGGAAGGAGCCGCAGCCAGCGAAGACCTTTATGGACATGCCAGCAGGTTAAAGGAACTGGTCAATGAATTTAAGGTAAATTAACAAAAAGATGCCTGGCAGGGAGTTCCTGCCAGGCATCTTTTGCTTGATTATGTACGTTATGCAATTTTTTCTTCCAATAGAAAATCTGACAGGGATTCCAGAATATCTTCATGCTCATTGCTGTAAATGATCAACTCTAGATCCGGATTCGGACAGATTGTCATGATACCAAGAATGGACTTCGCATCAACTAAGATGCTTCCTTTGCATAAATCCACGTCATAATCGTACTTGGTCACTGTTCTGACAAAGGTGGTAATTTCATCAATGTTGTTAATTCGGATAGGGTACTTTTTCATATCGCTTCACCTCATAAAAATAATACTGGTTACATATACCTGTTGTTTTGCCATGATTATATGACAAAATGTGACATTATAATATGTCTAAATTTGTATAAAAACCGTCTTTTCTTGCAAATCTATGAAGATTGGTGTTATAATGGCGTGGGGGAAGGGCATGTGAATCTGTTGTTTGGAGGGGAAAATGAAGAAGGAACTTCTGAAACGTCTAAGGAATTCATCGCATGCAACTTCAATTATGGAACATTATCATAATAATTTAGAAGATAACGTGGTGGATAAGAATATAGTAATCAGGCCGGGTAAGCTGATGGATATGTGCTGTCAGCCATGTCACGTTGCTTTACCGGATCACAGTCACAATTTTGTAGAATTAATCTATATGTACAGCGGTAAGACGGTTCACATCATAAACGGCACACGAAGGCTTTTACTGGAAGCCAACGACTTACTGCTGTTAAGAGAAGGAACCAGTCATGCCGTGGAACCAGCAGCAGAAGAGGATCTGGCCATCCACTTCTTTTTAATGCCGGAATTTTTCAGCCATCCTGCGTTTATGGGAGAATGTGGAGATGTGCTGCATCGTTTCATCGGCACCCAGGCCAGGGGAAGAGAGCCTGTGGCAGATTATCTGCATTTTCATCTGCGAGAAATGCTTCCGGCCAAAAATTTACTGGAAAATATGATCTGGTCTCATGCAGAAGAAAAAGAGGGCAGACAGGAAATCAATCAGGCGACCATGGGCATACTGATCATGGAGCTTCTTCATGATGCAGATAAAGTGGAATCCCACGACATGCTGCAGTATGAGGAGCAGATCGTTCTGACTGCATACAAATATTTAGAAACAAATTACTCATGTGCCACTCTGGAAGAGTTTTCTTCCCTTTCCATGCAGCCGTCTTATTATGTCAGCCGTCTCTTTAAGCGTTATTATAAGATGACCTTTACGGAGTGCCTTCAGCTCATCAGGCTTAACCGTGCAGCCGGTTATCTTTCTTCCACCACAAAGCCGGTGGAGGAGATTATCGTGGAAATTGGCTATGAAAACAGCAGTTATTTTCATCGTTTGTTTAAACAAAGATATGGAATTACACCAAAACAGTACCGTGACAGTTCCAGAGGCAAATTCTGAAATTTCTGAAAAGATTATGAAATCTGCCGGAGTAACATTGACTTTCCTATCATAGGTTATTATAGTTAAGTCAAAATGAAAAAGGGGCGAGGAACATAGGATGAGTCAGTTTCGGGAACGTTTTTCAAGATTTATGATCGGCAGATATGGGGCTGATAAGCTTAGCCGGTTTCTGATCGGTTTTACATTTGCCCTTATTGTTGCCGGTATTTTTATTCGCAGCTACTGGGTTGATATCGCAGCGCTTTTTCTTATGGTGCTGTCTTATTTCCGCATGTTTTCCAGGAATATTGGAAAACGCTTTGAGGAGAACCAGAAGTTCGAACGTATTTCTTTCCGGGTAACGGAATTTTTTAAGAAGTGGCGTTTTAAGTTTCAGCAGATGAGGCAATACCATATTTATAAATGCCCAAGCTGTGGACAAAAGATCAGAATACCAAGAGGAAAAGGGAAGGTGAGCGTTCACTGTCCCAAGTGCAGTACTGATTTTATAAAGAAAAGCTAGATATATATTTTAGAAGGGAATTAATATGAACTTACAATTTAAGCCGCTTCAGGCAGAGGACATGAGTAAAATTGCTCCATTCTACGCCTTACGGCCCAATAAAACATGTGACAGCGTCTATTTGGATAGTTTTATCTGGAGAGATTATTATCAGGTAAAGTATACTGTCAGTGATGAAAAAGCAGTTTTATTTTTAATGGAAAAAGATGGGGAGCCATTTACGGCAATGCCCATCTGCAGAGAAGAAGATCTTTCCTATTATTTTAATCAGCTGGTGGAATATTTTAATGAGGTATTGAAAAAGCCTCTTAAGATTTTTCTGGCGGATGAAGAAGCAATTAATTATTTAAAACTGGATCCAGATAAGTTCCTTGTAAAAGAAGAGGAAGATTTAAAGGATTATCTCTATGATGCAGAAGCCTTAAGAACTCTGGCTGGAAAGAAGCTTCATAAGAAGAAAAATCATTTAAATTCATTTTTAAAGCAGTATGAAGGACGTTACGAATATCGTTCTCTCATCTGCTCAGACCGGGAAGCGGTTCTTTCTTTCCTTGATGAGTGGTGGGAGAATAAGGTGGAGGCAGCCGAATTCGTCCGTCAGCTGGATTATGAGGTCATGGGCATCCACGATATCTTAAAAAACTGTTCCATGTTAAATGTAAGAATGGCTGGAGTTTATGTTGATGGAAGCTTAAAGGCATTTACCATTGGTACCTACAATCCTTTGGAAAAGATGGCTGTGATTCATATTGAAAAGGCAGACCCTGAAGTCAAGGGACTTTATCAGTTTATCAACCAGCAGTTCTTGATCCACGGCTTTTCTGAGGAAGTGAAACTGGTCAACCGGGAAGATGATGTCGGCATGGAAGGCTTACGCCGTGCGAAGATGTCTTACTATCCCATTGGATTTGCAAGAAAATACGGAGTAATTCAGAAGGGCTTTTGATGATGATACGGTATTTGAAGCAGGAAGAAAAAATAGAAAGCAGAAAGCTTTGGGAAAAGGTTTTTTCTGAGGATTCAGAAAGTTTTATAAACTATTACTTTTCGGACCGGGTGCTAAAGAATAAGGTTCTCACTGCATATAAGGAAGAGAAAATGGCAGCCATGCTCCACCGAAATCCTTATGAGGTGGTGGTAAAGGACCAGGTCTGGAAGATCGATTACGTGGCTGGTGTAGCTACAGATCCAGATTTTCGCCATCAGGGCTACATGAGAAAGCTGTTAAGCCGTTGCTTTACCGATATGTATACTGAGCGGATGGCGTTCAGTTTTCTGGTTCCTGTGGATCCTGCGATTTACCAGCCTTTTGACTATACCTATATATGTGACTTACCAGCCATAACTTTGAATGAAAAGGGAAGAACGGAGCTAAATCGCCGTGCCTTTCTGGAACGTTCCAATAAGTGTAAGGAAGTTTCTGAATTTGCTGAGAGGCAGCTGGAAAAGCGGTATGAGGTCTACGCCCTTCGGAGTGAAGAATACTACCGGGATTTATGCAAGGAGGTAAGGAGCGACAGCGGAGATCTCCTTCTTCTTACCACAAAGAATGAGTCATCTAAATTAGCTGGTGTGTGGGCCTATTACGGAGAAACGGCAGGGACTTTAAGAGAACTGATCTGTCTGCCGGAATACGTAAAGGAGAACGGTCCCTCAAAGCCTTATGCCATGGGAAGAATCATTCATATGGAAAGGTTTGTTTCTGTCATCAGCTTAAAGAAAGATTGTCCTGTTGGCGAGATGGAGCTTCTTATTGAAGTTAAGGATTCATTTATCCCTCAGAACAACGGCTTGTTCCTTTGGAAGCTTGACAGAAAAGGCTCCAGCTTATCCCCGGTCAAAGAGGAAAGCGCAAGAAAGCCCCATCTCACTCTTGGGATTGGTGAAATGACCTCCTGGCTGTTTGGCTATGGCCTTCCATCGGTTCCAGCCGATCAGATGGCTATGGTGGAGCGGATTCGGCCGTTAAACGGCGTATTTTTTGACGAGGTAACTTAAATTGTTCGTCGGTATCAGAATCCGACTTGTGATTACGGGCGGATTATTTTATAATCCGCCCTATTTTTATTGCATAGGAAGATGTCACTAAAGTGACGGCGCGTCAGCGCCAGAGTCTGACAAGTAAGACTCTTTATATGGAGACCAACGGGATAAGAAAGGACTTTTATATGGAAGGGGTAAGCCAGTTAAAGGAATGGATCGAAGCTAGCAATAACATTGTATTTTTTGGTGGGGCAGGAGTTTCCACGGAAAGCAATATTCCTGATTTCAGGGGAGTGGATGGACTTTATAAAGAACAGTACAAGTATCCGCCGGAAACCATAATCAGCCATAGCTTCTATGTAAAAAAGCCAGAGGAATTTTACCGGTTCTACTGCAATAAGATGATATTTCCAAAGGCAAAGCCAAACAAGGCGCATCTGGCGTTGCGTAAGCTTGAGGATATGGGGAAATTAAAGGCGGTCATTACCCAGAACATCGACGGCCTTCATCAGGATGCCGGAAGCCGGGAGGTCTTGGAGCTTCATGGTTCTGTAAGAAGGAACTTCTGTACCCGGTGCATGAAGTTTTATAACCTGGAAGAAATGCTTTCCGCCATGGAGGGAAAGGAAGTGCCAAGGTGTGACTGCGGCGGGATCATAAAGCCTGATGTGGTGCTTTATGAGGAGAGCTTAAACGATGGTGTCATGAGTAAGGCAGTCTCCTGCATCTCAAACGCGGATATGCTCATTATAGGCGGCACCTCCTTAACCGTTTATCCGGCAGCAGGCCTGATTAATTATTATAGAGGCAGCCACATGGTCTTAATCAATAAGACCGTGACTCCCATGGATGAGAAGGCGGATTTAGTCATCAGCGGAAGTATTGGAGAAGTACTTCATGATTCTGTATAAATGCTGGCGATGATAAGGGATAATATGGTATAAATATTGGTAACATGTAACAGAACGTATAGGGAAACTGATTAGGGACTATTTATGGAAGCGTAAAGGAGAGAAACTATGATGTACGAGGCGGCAAAGAACAGATACGAAACAATGGAATACAAGCGGTGCGGGAAAAGTGGAATCATGCTTCCCAGAGTTTCTTTAGGGCTGTGGCAGAACTTCGGAATGGAGAAGGCGCCCACCACCCAGAGAGACATTCTTTTAAGTGCATTTGATATGGGTATTACTCATTTTGACCTGGCAAATAACTACGGAGCTCCTTACTTTGGTATGGCGGAAGAAACCTTTGGCAGTGTATTAAAGAGTGATCTTGGCAGATACCGGGATGAAATGCTCATTTCCACAAAAGCAGGATTTGACATGTGGCCCGGACCCTATGGTAACTTTGGCTCCAGAAAGTATTTAATGGCTAGCCTTGACCAGAGCTTAAAGCGTATGGGGCTTGATTACGTAGATATCTTCTATCACCACAGACCAGACCCGGAAACACCGATAGAAGAGACCATGGGCGCTCTTGCTGACATCGTCAGACAGGGGAAGGCACTTTATGTGGGTATTTCCAATTACGGCAGCAAGGAAGCTAAGGAGGCCATTAAGGTCTTAAAAGGCATGGGAATCTCCTGCCTCATCCATCAGCCACGGTATAACATGTTTGAGAGAGTGGCAGAGGAAGGTCTATTTGATACCCTCTTAGAGAGCGGAACAGGCTGTATCTGCTATAGTCCACTGGCACAGGGTGCTCTTACAGACCGATATCTAAACGGCGTTCCAAGCGGATCCCGGGCAGCCAGAAAAGGAAGCACCATAGGCGGTCGATACCTATCAGAGGAAAATCTTTCTGTTATAAGACAGTTAAATGATTTGGCAAAGGAAAGAGGTCAGAGTCTTGCCCAGATGGCACTTGCCTGGGTATTGAGGGAAGAGGCGGTGACTTCAGTCCTCATTGGAGCCAGCAGCGTGGCACAGTTAAAGGATAACGTAGCTTGTCTGAAAAATACGGAATTTTCCAAGGAAGAATTAAAGCGCATCGACAATATTTTAAAATAATTGGATATAAGGGCGGCCCAAACGGGCAGGCAGGTGTTTTTATGAATTATGAAATTGGAGATATTGTAAAACTGAAAAAACAGCATCCCTGCGGCAGTCAGGAGTGGGAAATCTTAAGAGTTGGAGCGGATTTCCGCTTAAAATGTATGGGCTGTGGACATATGATTATGGTGCCCAGAAAGCTGGTGGAAAAGAATACCAGAGGCTTAAAAGCCAGTGACGGCAATCCAAAGCAGTAAAAACCCCAATTTATGCGGGAAAAAGCCTTTAAAATTAAGAAAAGGACTTGCTTTTGTAGAATATTTCCTGTATAATGTTAACTCGTGACATAGAGAATCCTTGCTCCTGATACTGAAAGCAGGGGCCAGAGACCACAAGGAGGTAACAAGCATGAACAAATATGAGTTAGCCGTTGTTATTAACGCAAAGCTCGAAGATGAAGAGAGAGCAGCAGCTATCGAAAAAGTTACGGGTTATATTACTCGTTTCGGCGGCGCTGTAACCAACATTGATGAATGGGGTAAGAAGAGATTAGCTTACGAAATTCAGAAGATGAAAGAGGGATTCTACTACTTCATCAAATTTGATGGCGATTCCACAACACCGAATGAGTTAGAAGCACACATTCGTATTATGGAGCCGGTTATCAGATACTTATGCGTAAGACAAGAGGCATAATAGATAAAGAAAGCGTGATCGTATGAACAAAGTAATCCTTATGGGCAGATTGACCCGTGATCCAGAAGTAAGATATTCCCAAGGTGAGCGCTCCATGGCAATCGCAAGGTACAGCCTTGCTGTTGACCGCAGAGGCCGCAGAAATCAGGATGGCAATGAACAGACTGCTGATTTTATCAACTGTGTTGCGTTTGACAAGGCAGGAGAGTTTGCAGAGAAGTATTTCCGTCAGGGTATGAGAGTATTGGTTTCCGGAAGGATCCAGACTGGAAGTTATACGAATAAAGACGGCGTAAAGGTTTATACAACAGATATCGTTGTAGAAGATCAGGAATTCGCAGACAGCAAAGGCGGAGCATCAGGAGAAGGCGGATACCAGCCAACTTCCAGACCAACTCCTTCCAGTGCAATCGGCGATGGATTTATGAATATCCCGGATGGAGTCGAAGACGAAGGACTTCCATTCAACTAAATCTGATAGGAGGTAGTACCAATGGCATTCAACAGAAATGATAAAGCTGATGGCGCTAAGTTCAAAAGAGGCGGAATGCGTAGAAGAAAAAAAGTTTGCGTATTCTGTGGCGAGAAGAACGGCGTAATTGATTTTAAAGACGCAAATAAATTAAAAAGATATGTATCTGAGAGAGGAAAAATCCTTCCTAGACGTATCACAGGCAACTGTGCTAAGCACCAGAGAGCACTTACCGTTGCTATTAAGAGAGCTAGACACATCGCTCTTATGCCTTATACAATGGAGTAAATCCTTATTTTATAAGGGTTGGCTTATTGAGGAAGACTTCACATGAACGTGTGGAGTCTTTTTTATTTGAATTAAATAATGACTCTGGAATAAGCATTTTATTTGGCAAGAACATATTTGTACAATGTAGTTACATCCTTGCAGTAAAGTTTATCAATTATAGCACTAATAGTTTAGTATATTTGTATAATTAAATATATAGTTATACTTATGATTTTAAAAATGTAGTATTTTCAAATTATGCTAGAAAATTTGTGAAATATGTTATATAATGCTAATTAATAGAACTTTAAATCTATAAAAGTAATGGGATCTAACTACTAATACAAATCAAAACAACTAATCTTTCTCACTTGCTCTGTATTTTAATACTTTCTAGATTATTAAACTGAAAAGTTGAAAATATCGTTTATTTCCTTAAGCATAATAATTTTTATAATTAACGTAAAAGTGTATGTTTATATAAGCATTACTCTATGATAACATGTAGAATTTGTAATAGCATATTATATATTTTTACTTTTAAGAATAGCTAAAGCTGAATATTTAGCTGATAGGGGAGAAGTATGAATAAAGATGTTATTAAATTTATCTTTAAGCAATTTGGTCCATTTAAAATAAGAATCATAATTATAATTTTTTGTATGATTGTTGTTTCCGTATTAGGGGTAATGTACCCAATGATACAAAAGGAGTTATTTGATAAAGGAATCGCTGAAGGTGACTTAAATGTAGTTTTACGTTATACATTGTATATATTTTCCCTTTTTATAATAGAGCAAATACTAACATTTGTTCAATTCGTTCATTACCAGTTTGTGAATAGGCAGATATCGTTTAACTTGATGTATGATGCTATACGTCACTCAATTAGATTAAAGATGGCTTATCACAAAGATAATAATTTTTTAAAAACTATAGGCAATGTCTATAGTGATATTTCAAATATTACTCAAATAATAAATAGTGGTCTACTTCAAACTGTAGTTAGTTTTTTTAAAATAATTGGCGGTATAATTGGTCTTAGCCTTATTGATTGGAGATTAACTATTTTTATATTGGCCATTATGCCTCTTGAGTTACTTATAAAAAACTATATCTCATCAATAAGAAGTAATTATTTTGCGACTTTAATGAAGTTAAATGAGAGTTTTTCTATCTGGTTTGGAGAAATTTTTAAAAATATTGAGGTTATTAAGCTTTGGAACCTTCAGGATATGAGAATGAGTGAGTTTAAATCCTCTAAAATGAAAATGATGAACTTAGAAACAAAAATGGAGTATTTGGATAATTATTCAAATATATCAAGCCAAACACTTGGCATGATATTTACTCACGGTTTGAATTTATTGGGTGCAATACTAATTTTTCGAGATCAACTCACTATAGGAGGATTGTTCGCATTCATATCTTATTCCATGTATGTTTTACAGCCCATATCTCTTCTATCTAATTTAGCTTATAGATTACAAAGCTCTATTCCATCGTTTAAGAGGTTTATGGAGTATTTTGAAAATGAGGTAGAAGATGAGTGTGGTATTTGTATGGATAATAGCTATAACGAAGTGAAGAGTTTATCATTTGATAATGTTTCATTTGCCTATGGTAACAAAGATGCTGTATTACGCTTAATAAATTTTACTATTCATCAAGGTGAGAAAGTAGGCTTTATTGGGGTTAATGGTTCAGGTAAAACCTCCATCATTAACTTAATGCTACGTTTTTATGAGCCAGTATCTGGAACAATTAAAATAAATGGAGTTGATATTCGCAAATTAGCACTAGGTGATTATCGAAACTTATTTAGCATTATGAATCAAAATATTAGTCTCTTTGATGAAAGTATAAGGAACAACATAAATATAATAGGTAATCTATCGGATGATGAAATTCGACATTACATAGAGCTAACAACAGCAGTTGAGTTTATTGATTCGTTGCCTGAGGGTATAGATAGCCTGGTAGGATTTAATGGATCGAAATTATCTGGAGGTGAAAGGCAAAAGGTAGCTTTAGCTAGAACTTTAGCAAAGTGTGGAAATATTTTGGTTTTAGATGAGGCAACTGCCAACTTTGATATAGTGGCAGAACGAAAATTTAATCAATTTATTATACAGCAAGACTTGTATGATATTGTTATTGTAATTAGCCATCGGGAAGATATATTGAGAAGACTTGATAAGATTTTTGTAATTGATAATGGCATGATTACTGACACTGGAACTTTTGAAGAACTTGTGACTAAAAATAGTGATTTATATAAAATTCTAACACAGGGGGATGAAAACTGATGAATGTTGTTATTAAACCTTTCTTTACTGCTTTTGGAAAGTATATTTATGACAGGGGAACAAATTCAATCTTGGCTGTAGATGATGATGAGTATAATTCATTTTGTAGAATTCATCAGAAAAGGCCGGATGCGAAGGATCTTGAGCTACTTCAACTCTTTCAGGAAAAAGGATATTGCCAAGAAAATCCGGTCGAACAAATAGAACATCCTCAGGACAGGTTTATGCAATTTCATCTTGAGAACAAGATTGAAAAGCTTACATTGCAACTCACTCAAAATTGTAATTTGCGGTGTTCTTACTGCGCTTATTCTGGTAATAAATATAATAATCGGACACATTCAAATAGGGTAATGTCCTATGAAATCATGCAAAAAAGTATTGATTTCTTAATGAAGCATTCAACTAACTCGAAAAAGGTTGATATTGGTTTTTATGGTGGAGAACCTTTGTTAGAGTTCAATAAGATTAAAAGGTTAATGGGTTACATAGACGAAAGGTATCCATATAAAAGTATAACGTATTCTATGACAACAAATGGCACTATGTTTAATGATGATAATATAGAGTTTTTAATGGATAAAAAGTTTGATGTTATTATAAGTCTGGATGGTCCCAAGGAGTTGCATGATCATAATAGAGTTTTTGCTAATGGTACTGGATCCTTTGATAAAATAATGGAGAATCTTTTATATATTAGAGATAAGTATCCCGACTTTTTTAGAAAAATCAGTTTTAACACAGTTGTAGCTCCTGGTACAGATTTTAGGTGCGTAAACGATTTTTTTGATGCAAATGATATCATTCAAGATAATAATCTGAGGATGGGGATTATGAATGACTTCTATGTAGAAGAACCTATACAATATGATGATTTATATTCCATAAATTATAAGGTTCAACGTACTAAGCTACTTTTATCTGCTCTTGGTCTAATAAATAAAAATAAAGTTTCCAGATTGTTCATTCATGAAATACCCAAAATACTACGTATGCATAAAGAACTGAGCGGAATTAATGGTTTAGCTAGAATAACACATCCAGGTGGACCTTGTATACCTGGGGCCAGACGCCCGATGATAGATGTAGATGGTAATATCTTTCCTTGTGAAAGGGTTAGCGAAGAATCAGAAATAATGAAAATCGGCAATATCTACTCGGGATATGATCTCGAAAAGGCTAGAGTTGTACTTAATCCGGGAAAAGTAACAGCTGATAAATGTAAGAATTGTTGGAATTTTATTTATTGTGGTATGTGCGCAGCATCTGCAGATAATACAAAAGAGCTTGTGGAAGGTATGAAGCTTGCTCGTTGCGAAAGCGCTATGTATGATACGATAGAAAAATTAAAAACTATATGCCTGCTAAAAGAGAATAATGTTGATTTTGATAAAATGGAGGAGCTTTATAATGTATAAAAAGATAGCAATTTTCCCAGTCGATTACGATAATGCAACTCTAGTAAGGTATGCATTCATGGGTGAATATGAACCAATAGCATTATTAGCGCCAGAACTTAACGTATTGGAAGGCTGCGATATTTCCAGGTTAGACGGAGGCTCGTTTGCTAATATAAAATTATTTATAAATTATGAGGAAAAGATACAAGAAAGTGATCTGCTCTATCTTACAAGTAGTGAGGAATTTATAAATAATAAACTATATAAGAAACTCTTTGATTTTTCTAAAGAGTTAGGAAAAGAGGTTATAGTTTCTGAAGATATATCGAAGCATTTCGAATTAAGTACTCAATACGTGGGCTTAGGAGATAGCAATGAAGTTTTAACAGATATTCCAACTCCCCATAAAATGTTAACAATAGAGGTACCTATTATCTCAATATTTTCAATTGGTGAGAAATGTGGTCAATTGCAAACTGAGTTTATGGCTAGAAAGTATTTTTTAAGTAAGGGATATCGAGTCTTACAAATAGGATCACATGATTTCATGAATAATATAGGTTGTCTCGATATACCTGATTTTATGTTCAATGCTAAAGTAGATCCGTTTCTTAAGGCGATAGGATTTAATCGGTTTATACATAAGCATTGTTTAGTGGAAAAGCCTGATATTATCTTGCTTGGAGTGCCAAATCCTATTATGAAATACAATGATAGTAATCTAAATGGTTTAGGTATAAATCCTTTTATAATACAAAGCTCAATAAAAAGCGATATAGGAATTGTTAATATGCATTTTGGTGATTATAATGATGAATTTCTAGAGGAAGTTAGACTATTTTGTAAATATAGATTAGATGTAGATGCAAGATATTTTGGAGTTTCAAACACCAGTGTATTAAAAGACGTTGATGATCCTGATAAGCTTGAATACTTATATATAACTACAGAGTTTGTTAAATCTCAATTAGCATTCGATACTATAAGTGATCAGTATACTGTTTTTTCATCCTTTAGTGATGATGACATTAACAGAGTATTTCAAAAAATAGAAAATGAATTACAGGCAAATCCAGCGCAATTATAGACGTTGATGGAGGTAAATATTATGGTTAACAATAATTTAAAACGTAGTGACGTTCAAAATGAGTTGAAATCGATTATAAACGACGTATCTGGTGTCAGTATTGATAAATTTGATGATTGTCTGTTTAATGAAAAATATAATATATCTTCTGAATTGTTTGTATATATACTATTAAATGCGAGTAAGAAGTTTGACTTTGATATTAATGATAGCCTTTTTGATTTATTTACAAATTATAGTTTTAATAACGTTGTTGATTCAATTATGAATCATATATCTGATTCAGCTGCCAACAATGATATTATATCATTTTGTTGAGTATACACATAATGTATTTTCACCATTCAATTAGACTTAGGTATATGAGTTGGTGGAATTATGTGCGTAGAAAGGAGGGAAAATATGCGTAAATTAAGAAAAAGTAATTCCATTATAGAAAATAGTGTTGAGGCTTATTCTTGCAGTTGTGGAGGTTGCACTTGCGGCAGTTGTAGTTGTTCTTGCTTTTTATTTATAAACTCTAATGGAAATAATAGTAGTAATTCCTCAACCTCAGCATCAGGAGCTTCTGGTCCGTCGGTAATTTTAAGAGGATAATTTATTATATAAGTACATATAACTTTTACAACATAATAGATATATTATAATCCTAAGTATAAATAATATATTCTGAATGATGCGGTGAAATAGATTTGTTTTATGATTTATTTCATCGCATTACTATTTATAACAATGTTTCCTTGTTAAGGAGGAAGGAATTTACTATGATACAAAGGATAGCTTTTATAGATACTAAAATTAATTTAGATTATATAAATCAGTTTATATCAAAGAAACAGAATATTAGTGGTGTTTATATAATAAAAAATGATATGGTAATTCAGTCGAGAGATAAAACCGTGAGAGATATTACTCATGCAACTATGTGTGCTAAAATGTTCATTGATAACTGTACAGAATATTGTGATATTTCTTTTGTACAAATCTTGGAAGATGGTAATAAAAAAGCTAATATTAGTCATTTATTAATATCTTTAGAGTGGTGTTTGCGAAATAGTATAAATATTGTAAATTTAAGCATTGGGACAACTTCGTTGACTGATGTACCACCACTATATAAAATTGTTAAAAAGTTAACACGTATGGGTGTAGTAGTGGTTTGCGCAACTTCAAATAGAAAAAAGATGACTTTTCCTGCTTGCTTTAAAGAAGTGATTGGAGTTAGATCCCTTAGAGTTAAGTCTGGTTGCCGTGGTTATATATATAATGGGAATTGTTTGGATGGTATAGATATCAGTTACTATTTATCGGATGAAATTATAAAATATAGGGGGAAGTATTATACTCTACCTAGTTCAAACAGCCTCGTAGCTCCAATAATAACTGCTAAGGTCTGTAACCTCCTGAATAACGGTACAAGCTCGATGCGCGACATTGAATTTACTTTAAAAAAAGCATCAATAAAACCTAAATATGATTGGTATAAAAATTTCTATAGAGAGTATTTTAAAGCAAAAGTAACTGTGCCAATTATTGCTATATTAAATAATATTGATACAGATTCAACAATAATATTGCTATCTGAATTTGAAAAAAATGGTTATATTGGGTTTTGCTTAAGTGATAGCTTTAACACAGACATTGAGAAGAAGATAATAAATTTATTGGATTTCAATTCGTATCGCTTGGTTCAGAAGATACGCTTTTATAGCCATTATTGCAATGCTGATTTTATTATATTACATGTAAATAACAAGAGAACCTTATCTAAGTTAAAACTTATAGATTTTGATGTTATTATTGATAAATTTGAACATAAAAGAATTATAGGCGGAAAAGGAATCAAATATATTAATACAGATAAGTACGAAAATATAGAGGAATTATTTTTAGAGCTATATCCTTTTCTATTATAAGTATGAACTTGGTTTAGAGGTGTAATATCAATATTTTATTATCCTATAGTTTTCTGTCCCATTTAGATGCTAATACTATATATAATAAAGAGCAATAGGCAGAAATGGAAAAATTGAAGAGCAATTGTCTTGTTGACTCAATCCCATTAAAAAGGAGTGGAGCCATCATATCAATCTGTATTACCCCTCTCATCATAAGAAAGGGCTGAAGGCTTTCCTTTGAAGCCTTCAGCCCGATTACGATTAAGATGTATCAACATTTGTAAGAGTGGATCTGTGATGGGAACAGTTTACCCCTTTACATATAATGCTAATTTACTTATTCTCCTTAATATATTTTACAATTAATTCTGAAACTACAATTACAATTAATATAAATATAATTCTCCAAAAATTATCTTTAATAATATTTGCCCATGTTGCCTGTGTAGAGATTTTTTCAGCTATTAACATGCCGCAAATAATTATTATATAACCTAAATTTGCAATGATTTTATTTATTAAATTTTTCATTAATTCTTATAATCCTGTGCGTATGAGATGAGTGTTGATGTAGCCATAATTGTAAACATGAGTAATACAGAGGTCACTCTTTTAACTATAGATTTCATATCTAACCTCCATGATATTGTACAGTATTTTGCATATTATGGTTATTCATATATAATGTAATTCACCTCCACTTCTAAAATAATTACCATAAGTTAGAATATTATCTTAATAACATAAATCAACTAACCATTCATGTGTTCCAAATGTTAATGATCAAGCTCTCATTCTCCTGTCAGTTTAGAAAGCAGGTTCATTTTATTATGCAGTAGTTTCACATTACCAAATGCCAATAAAAATCCGATTGTCACCCAGAGCCCAATTTGAATAACGGAATAATTCAAAACTTTTTGAGCCAGGTAAAAGATATAGCAGAATGGAATCAGCGTTAGCCATGCGGTGATTATACCAGGGACATATCGGCGATAGGATAGAGGAAAAATAATCATGTGAAACAGGATCATGTGTATGATATTGGCAACGAGGAACCCGTACCATAATCCATAAAAACCAGTGATATTTCCCAGGAGAGTGGCAAGAATCCATAAAATCAATTCTTCAAAGACTGCAACTGCAAAGCCCGCTGTACTTTTGGTATTACCAAAAGGGGTGGAGGGCAGAGGAATAATTGGCTTCAATCCTTTGTTGCACCAGCTCTTTGCTGTAATAATCTCCTCCATGTCATGTACAATAAATAATAATGGAAAAAGCCAGGCAAACCATTTAAGTTCATTCATAATTACATCTCTCCTTTTTAATTTTTAGTTTATAACATTAGGTGAAACATTTCAATCTTCAGAAATTTATTGCTTATTAATATAAGCTACTAAAACAGATATAGTGTTGCTTATCTGCTTGAGAAGTTTTAAAATAATCATAGGGAGTGGAAAAATGAATCAGAATGACTTGCGTGTCAGAAAGACAAGAAAAAATATCGAAAGCGTTTTTCTGTCCTTGTTAATGGAAAAGGACTTTCATAAAATTACCATTCATACCGACACCATTCATTTATATGAAGACATGTCGGACTTTTTACAGAAGAGTTTTTATGAGAGCCAGAAGTTAAAGAATAAGAAATCACCAGAGATATTAGATTATTTGTCAAATTTATATGCCGCACTTGTGTTGACGGCTATGAAATGGTGCTTGAAAAATAAGGGATATGAGGAATTGACAAAACATACCCAGCTTTTTATGAAGCATGATGAGGTACTTGAGTATACATCTATATAAATGATGGGAGGTATTCATAACAGCCGGACTGTATATGACCGGAAATAGGGAAGTGAAATACATAAACTGTAACACATATATTTAGGGGGTTCATATGAAATTCATTCAACAATTATGTTTTTCCGGAGAGTCGGAAGAAGCCTTGGAGGTATACAAGCGAGCCTTTGGTTGTAGGGTAAAGAATTTGTTACATTATTCCGATGCGGTGAAAAATGGCTGGGAGCAGCCGGATGCGTCAAAGGATTCACTGGTTTACCATTCTGAAATCATGTTTGATGAACAAGAGGTAAGGCTGAGTGATTTATCCAGCGAAGAGGATGTTAATCTAACAAAAAAGGTGAAACATAGGATCGGGTTTGATACTGCAGAGGAGGTTGAAAGTGCCTTTTCCATACTTAGTGAAGGTGGAGAGATAATAAATCCACTGGAAAGGCCGCCTTATATGGTGATCATAGGCACTGTCAGGGATCGTTTTGGAGTTCTTTGGGAGCTGATGTGTGATTTTTAGTATTTAGTCGTTTGGTATTTATCTTAATTTACTATGAATCAGAAGAACATTCTAAGACAAATGATATATAATTGGGGGTAAAATATGAATATTGAAATACGCAAACTGACGCCAGACCTGGCAGAAGATTATGTTCATTTTTTTGATGTTACACCACATGATGACAATGTAGATGAAAATAAATGTTATTGTGTCTGCTGGAGTAACGAAGATTATAAGAAGAAAGACCTTTCGACTGCAGAGAACCGCAGGGAGTGTGCCTATGAATATGTTAGAGGCAATAACGTTCAAGGTTATCTTGCCTATCACGGCGACAGGGTGGTTGGCTGGTGTAATGCCAATACAAAGTCAGATTGTTTGAAATGTGCAAGTTGGCAAAGATTTATGGACTATGTGCCCTTAGAGGAACCTGGCTTGGACGTAAAGGTAAAATCTATTTTTTGTTTTATGATTGCACCGGATATGAAACGGCAGGGCATTGCTACCCAGTTATTGGAACGTGCTTGTAAGGATGCCGCCCAAGATGGATTCGATGTAATAGAAGTATACCCATACAAAAAATCCAGTTACCAATCGTCGGATTTTGGAGGCCATTTTGAACTGTATCAGAAAATGGGATTTTATATTTTTGCTGAGGCAGAGCAGGGACTGGTCATGAGGAAACAGTTAAAACTGTGTAGATCTAAACAAGTAATTTGAGAGGTGGAGACTGATTCCTAATGTATTTAGAATAACTCTTTGATAGACATCAACAAAGACAATACATAAAGATAAAAAAAGGGGTTTTTAAAATGAGCCATATATATTTATTACCGCTAACGTTTCATAGAGGTGAAACAGAAAATATCATATACCCGGTACTTTTAAAAGACGAGAACGAATTGATTTTAGTTGATTGCAGTTATCCGGATACAATGCCAATGTTAGAGGAGGCCATGCAAAAAATTGGTTTTTCTTTAAGCATGTTAACGAAGATAATTATTACACACCATGATTATGATCATATGGGAGCGTTACATGAAATAACTCAGAAATATCCCCAAATTGAAGTTTTGTGTTCAAAAGAACAAGCGCCCTATATTACGGGAAAATGTAAATCTCTGCGTTTACAGCAGGCCGAAGACCTTCAGGATACGCTGCCGGAAGATAAAAAGGAGTACGGTAAGGAGTTCCAAAAGCTAATAGCCTCTGTGAAACCGGTTGATAAGGTTACTGTAATAGAAGGTGGCGCAATTCTTCCTTATTGCGGTGGTATTGAGGTGGTAGACACGAAGGGTCATATGCCTGGGCATATCTCTTTATACGTTAAAAAAGAAAAAGTGCTGATTACAGGTGATGCTCTCGTTATTGTAAATGGAAAGCTTTATATGGCTTTGCCCCAATATGCTTTAAATATGGAAGAGGCAAAAGATTCCGTTCGTAAATTGGAAGGTTATGATATAGAAACGATTATTTGCTACCATGGTGGTGTTTGTGATACAGGTGTTAAAAATCGTTTGAATGAAATCATTGCAAAATTTTAGTAACAGAAATATAAAAAGTAATTTATTTTCTGCTCTTCATAAGATAGGGCTGAATGCTTCTTAGAGAAGCCTCCAGCCCTATCATGATTAAGACAAATCATCGTTTGCCATTATATCAATCAATTAAACAAGTTCAGGTTCGCTAAAATCCAGAGTGAGCTCAGCGTCATCGTGAGTGAGTTCTGTCTCCTCCTTGGTATCTAAATCTACCCGGAACACTCGGTAGCTGGAACCTTGTTTTTTAACTCTGTATTTAGTCCCGTCATACATTTCAGAAGTCAGGCCGCTTGTTTTGACTTTTCCATTTTCATCTACAACAAACAGTCCAGTTCCGTTAGTTTTGGCTAACTCGGGGATATAAATTAATTTATATTTGGTATCTTCATCTGCTGTGACTGCAAGTCCCTTATAATATAACTTTCCTTCGTATACTCCAGTGACGCCCTGACCTTCGGAATAGCCATTTTCTCTCTTTTTGGAGAAATAGTAATGGTAATCGGTTGCGTCATTTACAAGCGTTACTTTTCCGGTGGTTTTTGATGATTTGGAGCCGAAATAATAATAGCCTTCTTTTAATTGGAAGGATCCATCTTTATTGTAAATATAAATCAGGCCATCAATGATTTCACCCCTAGAGTCGAAAAGATAATAGGTGTTATTAACTTTTTGAAGGCGGGCATGGTGCAGATCATCGTCGCCCCCCTCTAATCCATATTTTCCTTTTGTATCGACCCATCTTACTTCGGTCATACGGCTTGCACTAGATGGTGTGGCTTCTGAGGCGGTGGCTTTGGTTGCGGTCATCATCTTGCCCCGTTTATCAAAGTAATACCAGGTGGCATCTTCGTCAGGATCGCCGTTTAATCCAGGTGGTACGATGGATAACCATATGTCTTTTTGAATGACTCCCAGGTCCTCTTCGCCGCAATAGTAATACCTGCTTGCGTCTGCATTATAGGTGTCTAAAAGTGCTTTCTCCGTGTTTTCGTCAACCCTTACATAAGTATCAGTATCTGCCGTTTTATAGGCCCAGCCTTCAATCATTCGGCCCTGTTCATCGAAACAGAATTCATGATTACCAATGGTGGCTTTCGTGTTTCTTCGAATAACGCCAGTGCTCTTAAAATTGTACCAGTATTCTTCTCCTGAATGGTCCTCATCATCAGGAGCTTCCAGCTTAAGCCAGCCGCTTGCTCTGCTTCCGTCCTCCAGGCAGTAATATGTATTATTGGTGGTTATTTCGTCTGTTAAGTACTCTGCTTCATTATCTGTAAATGTGATCCAGCCGGTCAACATTTCACCGGTACTGGAGAAAAAGTATTTTTTATCCCCTATTTGCTGCTTTCCGGTCAACATTTCACCATTTTGGTCAAAATAATACCAGTATTGATTGGTATCTGTGGAATCATTCCAGGACTGATTATAAATCCAGGAGTTTTTTACCCGGAGACCTTCTGAATCCACATAATAGTTCTTGTCTCCATCGGTGATCCAGGAAGAAGTCTTAAGCTTTCCGGTATCACCAAGATAATAAAAGCCCTTTTGCCCCTTCTTCCATGCAGATGTTATGTATCCGCCATTTTCTTCGTAATGCCAGCCGTTTTCTGTCTCGGTCCAGCCACTTGCTTTTGAAACCATAGCAGTATTTATGGTTAATGTGGCTGCCGTCATAATCATAAAGGTATTTCTCGTCCAATGCTTGTTCAAAAGTATTTCTCCCTTAAAGTAATGATGTAATGTATTTATAATATGGTAAATATCCAACTCGAAACAATCAACTTTTTTATGGTGTCTCAGGATATAAACATATTACGCCTATATGGTATAGTACTAAAGCAATTTTGTAAAGAGAAATATTTCGCATTTTGGAAAAATTAGCCTTAATGAGAGATTATTTATATTAATATAATTAAAAAACATAATAAAATATATAATTGAAATTATTTATCAGTAATAAACTGCTTTATTCTGGATATAAAAAAATAAAACCTGGATAATCCTTGGGAAAAGGTTTTGATATATTCCAAAAGCGAAAGTTCGTGGAGACTATATGAAACAAGCTGAAATGGTATTTGAAATAGTATATTGAATTGTATGTTAAACTCTGAATATTTTGTTTCATAAGATTCTTCTGGGCAGATGGTTGATTATATATGGAAAAATGTTAAAATGATAGTAAAATATTTGAGGTGATGGTGCATGAATGGTTTTTTTTGTTTAGTGCCGCTTTTATTTATAAGATTTGGAGTCTTACGTTTGCTGAATGAAGATGCCTTAAGACGTGCGGCTTTATTTGCTCCAGCGATTGGTAAGGAGAAGGTGGCACTGTGGTTTTATCAGGTATCAAACAGTTTCATTTTTGTGTATCTTTGTTTTCTTAGGATTCAGACAGATTCTTACTGGTTTTACATAGGCTTGGTAATTTATGCCTTAGGATTGTTGTTGTGTCTTATGTCGGTCTTGGATTTTGCAAAACCTGGGGAGAATGGTATCAACACGACTGGGTTTTATCAAATTTCGCGTAATCCAATGTATGTAGGGTATTTTATATTTTTCTTAGGCTGCTGTGTGCTTACCCGGTCCTGGCTCTTAGTTGCAAGCCTAATGGTATTTCAAGTGTCAGGACACTGGATTATCCGATTGGAAGAAAGATGGTGTATAGAGAAATTCGGGCAAGAGTACATAAGTTACATGGATAAAGTAAGGCGTTATATGTAAAATAGAAAAATAGACACTATGACGCAGATGTTGGGACAGTTATAGAGAAAGAGAGGATTTCCATATGGCATATTATGATGAACAATTACAGCTTCTCCAACAGAAAATTGCACGAAAGAATCATGAGGAGACCAAACTGAAGCAATTATATATACAACGTGAGGAGCTAAGTGGGAAAGTATATGAGCTTAAGAAAAGCAAACTAGAACAGCAAAAGGATGTAGATCAACTGGAGGGCGGCAGCCTATCCTCTTTCTTCTATGCGATTATAGGGAAAAAGGAAGAGAAGCTTGATAAGGAGCGGGAGGAAGCATATGCAGCTAAGGTGAAATACGATGTGGCTTCTCGTGAGCTTTCTGCGGTGGAGGAAGATATTGCCCGAATCGAAACGGAAATAAGATTGTTAGGGGCCAGTGAAAAACAGTATGAGAAAATGTTAAAGAGTAAGGCTGAAGCAATTAAATCCACCGGATCTCAGGAGGCAGTGGAAATCTATGAGACGGAGAAACGCATTTCTTTCATAGAAAGCCAAAGGAAGGAAATCGAGGAGGCTCTTTCTGTCGGAGAAAAAGCCCTCGTTATTACGAACCGGATTCTTTCTAACATCGACAGTGCAAAGAGCTGGGGTACATGGGATTTAATGGGGGGAGGACTGATATCAGGTATGGCAAAGCACAGTCATCTTGATGAAGCTCAGAATCAGGTGGAAGATTTGCAGATACAGCTGCGCCGGTTTAAGACTGAGCTGACGGATGTAAAAATTGACGCTGATGTGCAGGTCAGTATTGACGGATTTCTAGGCTTTGCAGATTATTTCCTTGACGGTTTATTTGCAGATTGGGCGGTGCTAAATCGGATTAATGAGTCTCTGTCTCAAGTGGAAAATACGAAGAGACAGATTGAACGTGTCTTAAGCCATTTAAGAAGCATAGATACTTCCAGCAAGGCAGAGCTGGAGCGTGAGAGAATTAATCTCAATATCCTGATTAACGAAGTGAAAATGTAAGGACGTTTTATTCAAGCTTCCATGAAAAGGGGAAATATCAATGATAAGAGAAATATTAAAGCTTGGAAATCCTCATTTGTACGAGCTAAGTGAAGAAATTGTGGATTCGGACCGTGATTTTTTAGCGGAATGGGTACAAGATTTACATGACACTCTTATGGATTACAGGAAAACATATGGTGCAGGCCGTGCCGTAGCGGCACCTCAGATTGGAATTAAGAAACGGCTGATTTATATGTTTACCGATCAGCCGTACGTTTTTATTAACCCAGTCTTAACCTTTCCGGATGATGAGACGTATGTGCTGCTCGATGATTGCATGTCATTTCCAGGTCTCATGGTAAAGGTGGAACGTTATCGACGTGCAGAGATGGAATACCTTGATCAGGATTTTAATCCCCAGAAGATGTTTCTGGAAGGTGATCTATCGGAACTGTTACAGCATGAATACGATCATTTAGATGGAATATTAGCTACCATGCGAGGGATTGATAATAAGTCTCTGTATATGCAGCAGATGAAGCGTGAGCTGACATAACAGGGCTTAATAGTATATAATCAAAGGAGGTTTTACAATGAGCAGCTTATTTGACTTAAAAGGAAAGTTTGCTATTGTTACGGGGGCTTCTTCCGGGCTTGGGAGACAATTTGCCCTTGCACTGGCAAGAGAAGGTGTGAATGTTGCAATCGTTGCCAGACGTCTGGACCGTTTGGAATCGGTAAAAAAGGAAATTGAAGATCTGGGAGTAAGGTGCTATACCCATGGATGCGATGTAACGAAGACGGAAGAAATCGTTCAGACAGTGGCAGATATAAAAGAGCATTTTGGCAGAATTGATATCCTGGTAAACAACGCAGGCCTTGGTCTTTCGGATGCGGCGGAGAATACCACAGATGAAATGTGGCATCGAATGATGGATACCAACATTAATGGTGTGTTTTTCTTTGCCCGCGAGGTGGGGCGTATTATGGTAGCTCAGAAATATGGTAGGATTATTAATCTTGGCTCCATTCATTCCACCGTTGCCATGCCGGGATTCCCCATCTCTGCATATGCTACCACAAAGGGGGCCGTACTGATGATGACAAAATCACTGGCCAATGAATGGGCCAAGCATGGTGTTACCGTAAATGCCATAGGTCCTGCCTATTTCCCAAGTGAAATGACGTCTGATGTATTAGATAACAAAGAGATGTACGATGCAATCTGCAACTTATGCCCCATGGGAAGGCCGGGGCGTGACGGCGAATTAGACGGGGCTTTGATTTATTTTGCGTCTGACGCCTCTTCCTATACTACAGGACAGCTGCTTCAGATAGACGGCGGTTGGACAACCATTTAATCATTAGCCTGGGACAGTAAAAAGTCCCGGGCTTTATTCGCACTTAAGGAAAGCAAATACAAACAAAGTAGCTGAACTGACAATATTGTGCAAAAGAAGTCTGGAGCTTTCTATGAATAAATGATACCATAAAGAAAATACCAAATAGATACCTATAGGAGTTACACCATGAAAATAGGAATGATACAGGCCAGTTCCCAGAGTGATAAAAACAGTATATTAGAAAACAGTGTTAACATGGCTGTCAGGGGCAAAGAGCATGAGGTAATTAATTTTGGAGTCTTTGGAGAGGAAAAGAGAACCTACTCCTATGTTCAGATCGCATTATGTATCAGTTTGCTAATCGAGAGCAAGGCAGTTGATTTTGTTGTGACTGGGTGTTCTTCCGGACAAGGAATGATGCTTGCCTGCAACAGCCTTCCTGGAATATTATGCGGGTATATTGAGAACCCTTCTGATGCTTACCTGTTTGGAAGAATCAATGATGGAAACGTGGTTTCCTATCCCTTAGGGCTGAATTTTGGCTGGGCGGGTGAAATCAATCTGCAAAGTACTATGAATGCATTATTTGAAGAACCGTTTGGTATTGGATATCCGGTTGAAGATGCAGACCGGAAGAAGGAAGATACTAAGTTAATCAAACACATCAATTCTCTGAGTAAAAAAAGTCTAATTGATGTCTTGCCAGAGCTGGATAAAGCATTTGTGAGAGCAGCTTTAAGCTATGATTGTGTGTATTCCTATATTATGGAACATGGGAAAGACATTAACTTAAAGAGAATGATGGAGAGTATGAGGGATGTACAATGAAAGCAAGTAACATTGCCAATTGTGTATAAAATATAAGAAAGAGAAAGGATAGAAAAATCATGCTGGAAGCCATTAAAAACAGACGCAGCATACGGAAATTCAAAGATGATGAGGTGCCAAAGCACATGATAGAAGAGATCATACAGTCCGGTATACTTGCCCCCTCCTCTAAAAATGGTCAGCCCTGGAAATTTGTGGTCGTTTCCGGAAATGCTAAGGCAGACATGGTGACGGTCATGAGAAATGGGTTAGAGAGAGAAAAGGAACGTCCCCTTTTACCGAATGTCTCTCATTATATTTCTGGAGCAGCCCATACCCTTAAGATTATGGAACAAGCCCCAGTAACAATCTTTATCATCAATCCTGTGGGCATTGACGTACACTCATCATTGACCGAGGAAGAGCATATCAGTGAGATCTGTAACGCTCAGTCTATTGGTGCGGCGATTGAAAATATGATACTGACAGCCACTGAGCTTGGACTGGGAAGCTTATGGATCTGTGATACTTATTTTGCTTATGATGAGCTGCAAAACTACTTAAATACAGGCGGTGAACTATTTGCGGCTGTATCAATCGGATATGCACAAGAGGCACCGGGCGCAAGGCCTAGAAAAAGCATGAATGAGGTTGTAGAGTGGCGTGTATAATGCCTCATGTTTATATTAGCTTAAGATTTTTGTAACTTTCCTCCTTTTTCCATTTTTGGTATAATATATGTGTCAGAAGAATAATAACATAAGATGTATCTGAAGCAGCGTAACGACACCACTATTATGCAAGGAGGATAATATATGTTTGGTAAAAGAAAACGACTGAAATTCATAGAAGAAAACAAGGTTTCAAAAGACAATCAGGTATATTTAGGCCTGGGAAATATTCTGGTGGATATGAACGATATTACAGGCTATGTACTGGAAATGCGTATTAATGTAAATGATTTTAAGAACCTTTTGGCTGATGCCTGGGAGATATCCGACTCCAAGTCATTTGCGGATACTCTGGAGTGGCTTTTAGCCGAAGGCCACCGCGGTGAGTTTGGATATAAATTTGAGCAGTATAAAAATGGAGATACCGGAGCTCTTAGCGGCAAAGCTACCATGGCCATTAAAGAACTATACGAATATGCAGAGGACTACAAATTTGATAAAAAGTACCTTGATGAATGCAGAAGCATCTCAGCATGGGATTTTGAACGGGCTGCGTTCCTTACAAGAGGTGCTTATCACGTAGGATATATTTCACAGGATGAGGCCTGGAACATATTAAAGAACAGGATTGCACCGGCAGTTGTAAGCGCTGGTTTTCATAGCTGGCAGGATTATGCTGCTTCCTTCTTAATGGGACGTAGCATCTGCTATGGAGCTGACCCGGGAGACGTACTTTACCCGATTTCAGATATGTTGAATGGAAAAGAGGCTTCTGTATGGAAAGAATATCCCATTGGTGAACTGAAGTAAAATTATTTATTTGGTTTACATAAAGCAAACGTTAACATAATAAAGATACCCCTTGACTGGATTCTAAGAAACCAATCGAGGGGTATCTTTTATATTACTTTATATAAGGCTGATGTAATGATTTAAAAGCTTCCATTTATTTTATCTACCAGGTTATCATAGGTCTGTCCGGTAGCAATTGCATAAATGGATATCAGCAATAAAATTCCTGCAGCAATCAGATAGAGGGGCTTAAAATGAAAGCCATATCCGTTGTTTTTATTCTTATAATAAGAAAACAAATTAAAACCGATGTATCCTAGGGATATAAAAAAGATAAGGTATGTAATCAATTGAGGTGTCATAACGTTTCTCCTTTCTCATGGATGAATCTTTACTATGTTAAATGAAAGCGGTTACGCAAAGCCTGATACTCTTCCTTTTGTCCATAGCTGATCTGATATTCACTGCTTCCTGGCAAATCTTCGGCCAGAGTCTGAACGGTAAACAGGTGCTTTCCCTCTTTGTCGTGAAAGAGATAGTTGGTACCAACGGTCGAATATGGCTTAGGGGTGATCTGATCCACGAAATAGCTTCCCACCAGTTCGATTTTTTTGTCGTCTGGCAAGTAGCTGTATACTTCGATGGGGCCACTCTCTTTGTCAAACAGTAATAGGTAGGAATAATAAGTGGTTTTAGTCAGTACCAGGGAAGATTGTTCTATAAAGTGTCCGTTGACGAATACTTTGTTCGTTAAATCAACTCCTGCCCAATGCAGAAGATTCTTTAGTTGACTTTTTAAATCATTATCTTCTTCTGCCCGGAGCCCGCTTTGATTGTATTGTTTTAAACGAATGTTATAAAACACGCAATAGGCTATTACTGCGGCAAAAATTACAATAATCCACATCATATTATATCAACTCCTTTTATTTGATGAAATTATTATACAATAAAATGGTAATGATTTCTATAATTATTTTTGATTATGAACTTCATTTAATAATTATAGAATTAAATGTTATAATGTAAGAAATGCGAAGATGATTCTTAGAAAAGGGGTGCTATGTGAAATTAGGAGCTACGTTATACATTAAGAATACAGTGGAAGCTGTGGAATGCTACAGGGAAGCATTTGGTCTTACGCTGGGATATCATGAAGTGTATCCAGATGGAACTTATATGCATGCAGAGCTTAAGAAAGACGGGAAAGAAGTATTTGCCATCAGCGAATCCACAAATGATACAATGGTAAACATGATGCTTTCCTCCAACCAAAAGGAAGCCCGTCCTACCATGTGTTTTGGTTTAAGCTTTGAACATGATGAGGAAGTAAAAAGAGCCTTTCATAAATTAAGTGAGAAAGGGACCATACTTTTGCCCCTGGGATCACTTCCGTGGAGCACCTGCTGCGCAGAGGTAGTGGATGAATACGGAGTATACTGGTATTTAAGCGTATGAAAAAAAGCAGCCTCTAATCTAAGGCTGCTTTCCATTTCCCCGTACGGTACTGGAGATAAGAGATAATATAGTTTGTAAGCCAGCCAATGGGAACCGCATACCATACCATGGCAATGCCGAACCGTGGGGCAAGAGTGACTGCCATAACCACCCGGATGGTGAGATTTGCGAAGTTTGCAATGGTGAACATCTTCATATCGGCGGCCCCCCGAAGCAGGCCGTCTGTACTCATCTTAAGGCCAATGAGAACAAAGAAGAAGCCCATAAATCTTAAATAGCCGGTTCCGGTCTCATATGCAAGCTGGGTTCCGCCTCCTCCCAGAAACAGCCTGACGATGGGAGTATGAAACAGCTCTAACATCACACAGGTAAATACAGCAAACAGGAATATAAATTGATTGGCGGCATGATAGCCCTTTCGAACCCGTTCCGCCTTTCCTGCTCCCAGGTTTTGTGCGGTATAGGAAGACATGGCGTTTCCAATGGCAGCCATAGGCACCACACAAATACTTTCTACACGCATGGCAGAAGAAAAGCCTGCCAATACCTCACTACCAAAGCTGTTAACAACGGACTGGACTAGTAGCATTCCAATCGCCACGGTGGACTGCTGTAAGATAGAGGGCAGGGCCACCTTTGACATTTCCGACAGAGAAGAAGAATCAAATGGAGTCTGAAGGTAAGAGACATATTTTTTAAATTCCCGGATTAAAAGAAGAACGGAAAGCAAAACAGAGACGCCCTGTGCAATAAAGGTGGCCCAGGCGGCACCCCGTACCCCAAGTCCCAGATTATAGACCATAAATACAGCCAAAAGGATGTTGAGCAGGGAGGAAAAAATCAGGAGATACAAAGGAATTCTTGATTTTCCCACTGCGTTAAATATGGCGGAAATCACGTTATACATAAATAAAAAGGGCAGACCCCAGAAATAAATATGAAGGTAATCCGTAGCCATATCTAAAATATTCTCCGGGGTGTTTAGATAGGTCATGAAGTTCCTGCCAAACATAAGTCCAATGGCAGCCAATAGGATGCTGAGAATTAAAAATGAGATGAGAGCCGTTGTGGCTGACTGTATCATTTTCTTATAATTCCTGGCACCCAGATAGTGTCCGGTGATGACCGAAGCGCCAACGCCTCCTCCAATGGCAATACAGATAAATACATTGGTAAAGGAATAGGAAGCACCTATGGCGGCCAGGGCATCCTCGCTGACGAAACGGCCTACAATCACCGAATCTGCCATGGTATAAAACTGTTGGAACAGGTTGCCGATAATCATCGGCACAGTAAAGACAGCCAGGGCTTTGGCGGGTTTATCGTTAATTAAGTATTCTTTGTCCATCTCTTGCTCCTAAGTCATAGATTTCATTGCTTTTTTCCGCATTCATATTCACAGCTGCATTCTAATGCTTCTTTACCATTCTCTTGCTGCGTCGAAAATGTTTCGGTAAATTGGCGGATCGTATCAGTTACCAAATCAGTATTGACCAGATAATGCATATGGTATCCCATTTTGGACCCGGTTATCACACCGGCTTTTTTTAATAGGTTCATTTGCTGGGATACAGCGGGTTCACTAATTCCTAGCTTTTTTGACACAGCTCTGACACAGTAGTGACGTTCCATTAATAGCTTCAGAATCTTATATCTGGTAGGATCTGTAATAATGTGAACAATGGCGATAGGATCCATGGTGATTCCTTTCTTTTTCTCTATGACAGTTTTATTCGTTGTATTTGATTAAGCTTTTACTTAATTAGATTAATCCTGCCGCCCTGGTTTGTCAAGAAAGTTTTTTTGAAAATACCATAAGCTGTAGGCTTTTTGGAGAAGCAGGTGCTCCCAAAAAGTCTGAATAAGTTTTTTGCACTTTCATATTTCTGGTCCTCAAGATGGATTTAATCTCTTTCATTGAATAAAGGCGAATGGGGTCTCCATAAATAATGTCAGGCTTTACGGTTGGTTCTCCGTAGGGGAGACTATACCCACCATAGAGCATGATTCTTTTATCTGGAATCCACTCAAATTGAGAGAGGGACAGGGTGCTGCTTCCTGCTTCCCAGTTATATTTTGGGAAATAAAGCTCTGCGTGTTCCGCCCGGCAGATATCCATAACGTGTACACCACCCGGTTTCAAAGCGTTTGAGATGACGTCAAAAATCTTCAGATTTTCCATGTCATTTTCCAAATATCCAATGGCTCCGTCCGCCAGATTCAGTACTACATCAAAATCCTGTGAAAAGGTAACCTCACGGATATCGGATAAAAGGAAGGTGGCAGGCAGGGAGTAATCCCTTGCTGTTTTTATGGCATCTTCAATATAATCTCTTGTAATATCAATGCCCACCACTTCAAAGCCTTTCCTGGCAAATGATAAGGAGTGCCTGCCGTATCCGCAGGCCAGATCTAAGATTCGCTCATTTCCTTTTAAGTTCAGCGTTTCAATGATAAAATTTACCTGTCTTTCCGTATCCTCTACCCAAGAGTGATGTTTAATATCAAGGCTCCATATCTGTTTGTACCAATCCGATTGTTTTGGTTTCATATTACATTCCTTTCGTATTTTAATTGCCGGCATATTCAGTATACAGAATTTAGTAAAAAATGGTAGACTTATAATTTCCATTATGATATGATTTTGATGATAGTACGGAAAGAAATATTCCAAACTTTTTTGTGCACATTTAACAAAAAGCATAGGATAAATTGAACGTTTTGCAGATAGATTTCCTTTTCTATCCGTGCTATACTACGTTTAGAAAATAGATGTGTAGTTTGTGACTGGTCATGCAGGCAAGGTCTACAGGGGTTGTAATCACGTATCAGTGTTATACTGTGGTCCTCTGTGCTTGTCTTTTTTTTGTTCTATTTGAAGGGGAATATGAAGATTGAGAAAGTACTGAATAATAACATGGTATTAGCTTATAATACGGAGGGAAAAGAAGTTATTCTAAAAGGGAAATCCATCGGTTTCGGAAGAAAAAAAGGCGATGAGATTGATCGCAAACTGGTGGAACGGGTATTCGTACAGAATGATAAAAAGGATGCCAGACACTTTGAAGAATACTTTGCAAAGCTTCCCCAGGAATATTGGGAGATCAGCGAGCAGACCGTTGATTATGCGAAAAGCGAATTTGGCATACAGCTTAACGAGCGGACCATCCTTACGGTTTGTGACCACATTGCAGGAGCGGTTGACCGTTACCGGGATGGAGTGATTCTTCGCAATGCCATGGTTTGGGAGGGAAAGCGGTTTTATCCCAATGAGTTCAAGGTTGGACAGTATGCTCTGGATCTCATTCAAAAAAGACTGAATGTGAAGATGGAAGAGGATGAGGCCATGTTCCTGGCATTTCATTTCGTCTACGGCCAGTTAAAGAAAAAAGAGCCTGAGAATTTTGAACTGATTACCCAGATTATCCGTGATATCGTTGATATTGTGGAGGCATCTTATCAGGTAAAGCTTAATGCGGAATCCTGGGATTACAGACGATTTGTAACACACATTCGATTTTTCGCTCAACGCATGCTGCAGAATAAGCAGTATGAGATTACTGATGAGGATTGGTTTCATGTTTTAAAGGAAAAGTACCGCAATTCCTATAACTGCATTGTAAAAATAGCTGATTACGTTCATGACCGGTATTATTATGAGATGGACCGGGAAGAGATGATGTATCTGATGATTCATATAGAAAAAGTTACAAGAGATTTAAAGTAAAACTGAGAGTTGGGATTGTTACCGGACGGGATCTATGTCTGGGCAGGACCCTGCACATATAGTGGGCTGCAAGAACATTTGCAGGCTGCTTGTTGCAGGGTCCTTTTTCTATTTTCTGTTTTTTCACTGAATGCAAAGGCAGCCTTATAAAGGCAGATGCTTTTACAGATATATAACAATAAATTTACCTGAAAAGAAGGGGGAAATAATTATGGCATTTAATCATGAGAATACCGCTAGGTCCATTCTGGATAAAGTAGGCGGAGATAAAAATGTGATAGGACTGACTCACTGCATGACACGTTTGAGATTTGTTTTAAAGGACTTTAATGTGCCTAAGGATGCAGAAATTGAAAAAATACCTGGAGTTATCAGGGTAATCCGCCAGGGCGGTCAGTACCAGGTAGTCATTGGAAATGAGGTTTCCAATGTCTATAACGAGCTTTTAAAGCTTGGTAAATTTGAAGAGACCACAGGTTCTAAGAACGATGGACCAAAGGAGAATTTATTCTTCCGTCTTTCCGGTTTTATTGCTGGTTGTATGACACCTCTTCTTCCTGCCATGCTTGGCTGTGGTATGATTAAGGTGGTATTAACTCTTTTGACCACATTCCACCTTGTAGATCCAACTGGAAGTACTTATATTGCCTTAGAAGCGGCAGGCGATGCATTCTTCTACTTCATGCCGATACTTCTTGCTATGACAACAGCAAAACGTCTTGGCTCCAATATTTACCTTGCCATGGTTATGGCTGCGTTCCTGCTCCACCCGAAGTTAGGAGCACTTCTGGCAGAAGGCAGCACCACCTACTTTGGGCTTCCTGTAACCTCAGCTAACTATGCTTCATCCGTACTCCCAGTACTTCTCATGGTGCCGATTATGGGATACGTGGAGCGATTTGCAGATAAGATCTGCCCAAGTCTTGTAAAAGTATTTTTAAAACCACTGATTGTAATATTTGTTACAATTCCAATCGCACTTGTAGTAGTAGGACCGATTGGAAGTATTGCAGGTAATTATCTGGCATCTGGAATTAACCTTTTATATAGCAGCGCAGGCTGGCTGGCTATTATGCTTCTTTCCGCCGCAATGCCATTTATCGTTATGACAGGCATGCACTATGCATTGCTTCCAATTGCAACCATCGGTCTGGCAACTCTGGGATTTGATGCAGTTTTAATTATTACCATGTTCTGCTCTAACTTGGCACAGGGTGCCGCTTCTTTAGCAGTTGCAGTGAAAAATAAAGATAAAGATACTAGATCAACCGCATCAGCCGCAGGTATTTCCGCCATTGTAGCAGGTGTTACAGAGCCAGCGATGTATGGTGTAACCCTGAAATATAAAACTCCAATGATGGCTGCAGTCATTGGTGCAGGAGCCGCAGGACTTTATGCAGGTATTACTCACCTGGTGGCTTATTCCATGGGTGGATCTCCATCTTCCTTATCTTTAATCCAGATGATTGGCGGAGACAGCTTTGGAAATATGATCAATGGTGTTATTACCTTAGCCATATCTCTTATCGTAACCTTTGTCATGACAATGATTCTCTACAAACCGGAGATAAAGGAAGAGGAGACAGAAACAGTAAAAGAGCCAGCAGAAGAGAAAAAACCACTGGTAGAAACCATTCAGTTAACAAGCCCGGTGACAGGTACTGTAATTCCTCTGTCTCAGGTTGAGGATGCAGTGTTCTCCGGCGGAATTCTTGGAGAGGGAGTGGGTTTGATTCCGGAAGAAGGAAAGGTATTTGCCCCTGCTGATGGAACCATTAGTGCTATCACAGAAACAAAACATGCCGTTGGGATGACTAGTGAAGACGGAGCGGAGATTTTAATCCACGTAGGACTTGATACCGTACAGTTAGGGGGAGAAGGCTTTGTTCTCCACTGCAAGGTAGGGGATAAAGTAAAGCAAGGAGCTCTTTTACTTGAGTTTGATATGGAGAAAATCAAAGAAGCTGGATTTCCTTTAACAACTCCCGTTCTTGTATCTAACATGAATCAGTTTATAAGCCTGAAAGCCACAGAAGATAAGAAGGTAAAGGCTGGAGATACCCTGTTAACGATTGTCTGATTTTGAAAGAGGTGCTATATGTCTGTATTTACTGAAAACTTTTTATGGGGAGGTGCGGTCGCTGCCAATCAGTGTGAAGGTGCCTGGAATGTCGATGGAAAGGGAGTATCCACCTCTGATGTCTGTACCGGAGGTTCCCATACAAAATCCAAACGAATTACAAGAACCATGGAGCCTGATACCTTTTATCCAAGCCGGGAAGCCATTGATTTTTATCACCGCTACAAGGAAGATATTGCCTTGTTTGCGGAAATGGGTTTTAAGGTGTTCCGTTTTTCCATTGCATGGGCCAGGATCTTTCCAACGGGAATGGAAGCGGAGCCAAATGAGGCAGGGCTTGAATTCTATGATAAGGTGATTAATGAGTGCTTAAAATATAACATTGAGCCCCTTGTTACCATTTCTCATTACGAGATGCCTTTTGCCCTTACAGAGAAGTATAACGGCTGGTCTTCCAGAGAGTGTATTGATTTCTATGTGAAGTATGCAAAGACTTTATTTAACCGTTATAAAGGAAAGGTAAAGTACTGGCTGACCTTTAATGAAATTAATGCAGGAACCATGCCTATGGGCAACTTCCTTTCCCTTGGTATTTTAAATGAAGGGACTACGGACTTTAACAATCAGGTGGATGTTCCAATTCTTCGTTTTCAGGGGCTTCATCATCAGTTTGTTGCAAGTGCTTTGGCTGTGAAAGCAGGCCATGAGATTGATCCACAGTGCAAGATTGGCTGTATGATTGCCCATATGACCACTTATCCTCTGACCTGTAATCCAGATGATGTCCTTAAGGCACAGCAACAGAATCAGATTTCAAATCTGCTCTGTGGAGATGTTCATGTGCGGGGAGAGTATCCTCATTTTATGAAGCGTTACTTTAAGGAGAATAACCTTGAGATTAAGATGGAGCCGGGAGATGAGGCGATTTTAAAGGAGGGCTGTGTAGATTTCTATACCTTCAGCTACTATATGTCAAACTGTGCGACTGCTAAAGCGGATGCCTCAATTTCTTCCGGAAATATTATGGGAGGAGCAAAGAATCCTTATCTTGAAGCCAGTGATTGGGGCTGGCAGATTGATCCTAAGGGTCTGCGCTATACCTTAAATGAGCTTTACGGACGTTACCGGATTCCCCTTATGGTGGTGGAAAATGGACTGGGAGCTTATGACACCATAGAAGAAGACGGTACCATTCATGATGATTACCGCATCGACTATTTAAGAAAGCATATCGTTCAGATGGGTGAGGCGATCGAAGACGGCGTTGAGCTGATGGGATATACTCCCTGGGGCTGTATTGATTTGGTCAGTGCATCTACCGGAGAGATGGCAAAGCGTTACGGCTTCATCTACGTGGAAAAATACGATGACGGAAGCGGTGATTTATCCAGAAGAAAGAAAAAATCATTTGACTGGTATCAGAAAGTGATTGAAACCAACGGAGCGGCATTAGATTAAGAATTTTGGGGAGTTCTTAAATATGAAAAAACAATTTCTGATTGCAGGAATGGTTCTTTTTACAGCAGTGATGGCAGCAGGATGTGGGGGAGCCGGGAAAAAGGAAACGGCTCCTGCCATCACATCGGCATCTGAATCTACAAGTACAAAAGAAGAAACGACGAAACAGGATATTAGTTCTGACGAGACCATAATTTCGACAACATATGGTCCGGTGAAAGGGGTTAAAGAAGGGGAGATCTTAACCTGGTACGGAATTCCTTATGGAAAGGAACCGTCAGGAGAACTTCGTTTTAAAGCGCCTGCAGCGCCTGATGCCTGGAAGGAGCCACTGGAGTGCACAGAGCCGTCAAAGCCGGCTCTCCAGTTGGCGGGGAAAGAGGTAACAGGCAGTGAAGACAGCCTGCGCCTTACTGTTTATGCGAAAGAAGGAAGTGAAAAGCTTCCGGTCATGGTATTCATTCACGGAGGCAATAATCAGACAGGAAACGCAGGTGAAATTCCAGGTACTGAGCTGGTTAAAAATGCGAATTGTGTTTATGTTTCTGTGGATTACCGATTGGGACTTTTGGGTTTTAACTGTCTGCCGGCCCTTACAAAGGAGGGAGGAACAGGCAACTTCGGAATGTTAGACATTGCAAAATCCCTTGACTGGGTGAAGGAGAACATAGAGGAATTCGGTGGTGATCCGGATAATATTACCATATCTGGATTTTCTGCCGGAGGCCGTGATGTGATGGCAATGTTGATCAGTCCGGTATTTGAAGGGAAGTTCCAGAAGGCAATTGCATTCAGCGGCGGTATGACCACTGCAGAGGAAGCGTTAAGCGCCAAAAAGATTGCAAAGGCATTGGCTCCTCTGGCTGTAGAGGATAAAAAAGCGTCGGATGAAAATGAGGCCGCTAAGTGGCTGATGACCGATGGGGATGACGTAAAGGAATATCTGTATTCCATTTCTCCGGAGCGTCTGGCGCCTCTTATGGGCAATGCCATGATCCGTATGAGTGTGTTCCCTCATCTTTACGAGGATGGAACCGTAATTCCAAAAGAAGGCTTTCAGACTCAGACTTATAACAGCGTTCCTTTGATGATGCTTACGGGAAGCTCGGAGTTTTCTTTATTCTGTCTCAATGACCCTTACTTTAGCAGTGATGACATGAAGGGATACTCAGAAGATGAGCTAAAGAATGCCAAAGCATTTGCCAGCAGGTACGGAAGTGATATGTACCGGATTTTTAATGCACAGGAAAGTGCCGAGACCATGTATGATCATTATAAGTCTGATATTTATATTTGTCAGGTGGACTATGGCAGTACAGCATCAGCGGTGAAGGATCTGGGTGATTACGGGGCATTCCATGGAATCTTTGTTCCTATGCTTTCCTCTAAGAACAATTATACAGAGATTTTCAAGGGAGCCTTTGAGAAGCCGGGGTATGTTGCCATGGCAAAAGAATACAATCAGTATCTGGCTAATTTCCTTTCTTCCGGTGATCCAAATGGGCAGGGAATGACTTCCTGGAGTAAATGGGCACCGGATAATAAGGTAACCATGGTGTTTGATGGCGATGAGACAAACGCGGTCATTGCACAAAAGGATGTGAGCACCACCTATGAGGACATTCTAAAGGCAATGGAGGCCGATGCCAGTGTATCCCGGGAAATTAAGGATAAGATGGTGAAACATGTGTTAGACGGCCGCTGGTTTAGTTCTGCTCTGGATGAGAAATATAAGAACGAAAGCCTTTGGGCAGATGTAAATAACAAGTAAGACCTAGCGTCTGAAACTCTTTTTATCTGGGAGTTTCAGACGCTCTTTTTTTGTGGTAGTATAAAGGAGTGGTAGATAAATGAAATCATAAAGGTACGTAAACGGAGGGGGTACGGTATGGTTAAAATTTTTCTGGCAGAGGATGAAAAGATTGTCCGGGAAGGGATTAAAAACGGGATTGCGTGGGAGAAATACGGATTTGAATTTTCAGGGGAAGCGCCGGATGGAGAACTGGCCTATCCACTGATACTGAAAACAAAGCCGGATATCCTTCTTACAGACATCCGAATGCCCTTCATGGATGGACTGGAGCTTGCTGAGCTTGTAAAAAAGGAGCTTCCGGATCTGCACATTATGTTTTTCAGCGGGTATGATGATTTTGAGTATGCAAAACGGGCCATAAAAATAGGAGCAGCGGATTATCTGTTAAAGCCGGTAAGCAGCAGCCAGCTCTTAGAGGCTCTGGAGCGGATGAGCGAAGCCATTATGCAGAAAAAAAGTGAGATGGGGTATAAACTGGCCTTTTGCGAACAGCAGGAGGAAAGAAAGCGGATGGAGAGGGACAGGCTTTTTGATGCCATTGTATCAGGAAAGCTCAGCCTTTCTGAAATGCTTTTAAAGGGGCAGGAGCACAATCTGCATTTAAGTGCTCCCATGTACAACCTCATACTGTTTCAGATCCGGGTGTCGGATAATCTGGAGCAGTATTCGGATATGGGAGTTATCTTTGATGAAAAGCTTAAGAGAGAGTTTGATGGGGCGAAGGATATTGTCTCGTTTAACCGGCTCAGCGAAGGATATGCTTTTTTGATTATGGGCAATGACCCGGAAGAATTGGAACATAAGATTCAGTCCTATACAAAATGCCTGGTGTCTCTTGTGAAATCCTGTCAGGGTATGGAATACTTTGGAGGCGTTGGGATTCCAGTCTGCAGGCTCAGTGAGATCAGAGCTTCCTTTAAGGCGGCAAGTAAGGCTTATGCAGGCCGTTACATGCTGGAATACAACCAGATATTAAGGGCTGAAGAGGCACTTAAGGTACACGAAGACTCTGGAAGCATCAGTCTGGAAGGAATGGATCTGACGAAATTAAGCAGGGATATTGTTCCGAATTTCCTGCGCAATGGTTCTGTTTCTGAAGTGAGGTATTTTGTTGAGGAATACTTACAGGCGTGTGGCAGCAATTTTGAATCCCTTATATTCAGACAGTACATATTAATGGACATTTACCTGGCGGTCAATGAGTTCCTCTTACAGCTTGGCATGGATCAGGAGCAGGTGGCAAGGGAGCTTGGAGATGCAAAGACCATGCAGCCTTGTACCGGTTCGGAGGAGGCAGCGGCCCGGTATGCCAGAGATATCTTAAAAAAGGCAATCGCATTTCGGGCGGACTGTTCCCAAAAGAAGTACCGCCAGGTTCTTGATAAGGCCAAAGAGTATATCCTAGGTCATTACCGGGATGAGAATATATCCTTAAATGTGGTCGCTTCTTGTGTGAATATCAGCCCGAATCATTTCAGTACCATATTCAGTCAGGAAATCGGAATTACGTTTGTGGAATATTTAACAAAGGTCCGTATGGAGGCAGCCAGGGAGCTTTTGTTAAAGACGGACCTTCGGACCTCTGAAATCGGTTATCAGGTGGGATATAAGGACCCTCATTATTTCAGCTATCTGTTTAAAAAGATACATGGAATCACGCCTAAGGCTTTCCGGTCAGGAGGAGAGTATGAAGCGCAGGCATGATTCCATTAAATCACAGATCAATATGATGCAGATAGTGGTGTTTCTTCCGGTCATCCTAATGATTGGGGTACTTCTTTCTATGATGGCCTGGCAAAACAGCCAGTATCGGCAGAGCATAAGGAATTTGACCATGGCAACGGAGTTTAACTTTGACTTTAAATCAAACATTGATTATAAGATGTACCGGATCGTAATCGGAGCAGATACCTTTCAGACCTTGGACCCTTATGAGGACCTTGAAAATTCCAGAAAGATATTTGAAGAGCTTAAGGAGTCCACACCTCAGGAGACCAGTAAAAAGGGGCTGGACGGTCTGCTTCAGCTCATAGGAATTTTAGAAAAGAGAATTGATGATATTAAGGCCAGCAGTATTTTCGGCGATTATGACCAGAACATGGAACGGCTGGAAAAGGACATTTATGTGATCACCGATCTCATAAAAGAGTCCATGTCCAACTATATTTATAATGAGACGAAAACCCTGGAGTCCATGCGCCAGACCTTAGATGAACAGATTAAGCAGGCCATTGCCCTTTGCATCGTGATTTCTGCTTACATTGTCATATGTCTTATGGCCTCCTTTTCTGCCTTTGGGAAAAAGATTACAACGCCCATGGAAGAGCTGTGCAATTACACCATGAAGCTGGCCAATGGAAACTTAAATGTCAGTGCGCCAAAAAGCAACATCAGGGAAATACAGATGTTAAGTGACCAATACGACCAGATGGTGGTGCGGATCGGGGAACTCATTTCGCATATCAGGGAGGAACAGGAGCTTAAAAGGAAGACAGAGCTTAAGCTTTTGCAGGCTCAAATTAACCCTCATTTTCTTTATAATACCCTGGATACCATCGTGTGGCTGGCAGAGGGGAAGCGTCATGAGGAAGTGGTGGAGATGATTACGGCTCTTTCCCTCTTTCTTCGGACGGGGCTTAATAACGGGCGGGATTTTATTACCATACGGGGAGAGGAAGAGCATATTAAAAGCTATCTTCAGATTCAGCATTTCCGTTATGAAGATATTATGGATTATGAGATCGATTTTGAGGAAGAGATTAAGGACTATTCCATCCTAAAGCTTACCCTACAGCCCATTGTAGAGAATGCCCTTTACCATGGTATTAAGAATTGCAGAAAAAAGGGGTCTCTTAAGATCAGCGGCTGGCTGAAAGGACAAGATATCTTTTTAAGGGTAGAGGACAACGGAATCGGAATGAAACAGGAGGAGCTTTTAAAGATGCGGAAGCTGGTCCGCAGAAGAGGAGAAGATGTAGACCAGCGGGAAGGCTTTGGAATTGCCAACGTAGCGGAGCGTATCCGGTTGAATTTCGGGGAAGCCTATGAGCTTTCCATTGACAGCCAGTATGGAGTGGGGACGTCAGTGACCCTGCGAATTCCGGCAGTCTTAAAATGTTAGTAAAAAAATCAACTTTTTTCGTAAAAAAATCAACCCCTGGCAGGAATTATTTCAGATGCGTAAGAAACTTAAACTTTTTCGAAAGATTTTGCATTGTGAAACACTCGTAGGAAAGCTATGATACGGATAGATACAAACGGTAGCAGAAACGATATTTTAGATGGAGGGTAAGATATGAAGAAAAGATTTTTAAGCGTGTTAACAGTAGCAGTTATGACCGCGGCTACGATTCTCACAGGCTGCAGCGGCACACAGACCGCAGCGACAACCGCAGCTCCGGCAGCAACAGAAAGCAAATCGGAGGCAGCCACCACAGAGGCTTCAAAGGATGAGACCAAAGCAGAGGCAAAGGAAGGCGAAAAGAAAGAAATCGTAGTAGGTTTCTCTCAGGTAGGAGCAGAGTCTGACTGGAGAACTGCCAATACCGAATCCATGAAATCCACATTTACAGAGGCCAATGGATATAAGCTGATTTTTGACGATGCTCAGCAGAAACAGGAGAATCAGTTAAAGGCAGTTCGTAACTTTATTCAGCAGGATGTCGATTATATCGTAATCGCACCGGTTACTGAGACCGGCTGGGATACTGTATTACAGGAAGCAAAGGATGCCGGAATTCCGGTTATCATCGTTGACCGTATGATCAATGTATCCGATGATTCCTTATATACCGCATGGGTTGGCTCTAACTTCCTTCAGGAAGGCTATGATGCAGTGGCTTGGCTTGACGGTTATTTAAAGGCCAACAACAAGGCTGACAAAGAGATTAATATCGTAACCATTCAGGGAACCATCGGTTCTTCTGCACAGATCGGACGTACTAATGGTGTGGAAGAGAAGATGAAAGACCATCCGAAGTGGAAGATGTTAGAGCGTCAGACCGGTGAATTCACACAGGCAAAGGGTCAGGAGGTTATGGAGTCCTTCTTAAAGACCTATAATAATATTGATGTTGTAATCGCTGAAAATGATAACATGGCTTTTGGAGCCATTGATGCCATCAAGGCAGCAGGAAAGACCTGTGGACCGAAGGGTGATATCACCATCATTTCCTTTGATGCTGTTGCAGCAGCCTTTGATTCTATGATCGCAGGTGATATGAACGTTTCTGTAGAATGTAATCCTCTTCACGGACCAAGAGTTGCTGAAATTATCCAGAAGCTTGAAAAGGGCGAAACTGTAGATAAGATCGCTTATGTAAAAGAGGGCGTATTCCCAGCAGATACCGCAGCAGCAGAAAAACCAAAGAGACAATATTAATCCATAAAGACCGGTGATGCCGGACGAAGGCAAAAGCCGGATAAACAGGTGTAGGGTCATGGAGGACGATTTCCTTTCGTCCTCCGCTCCTCACCTTTTTTTATCCTTAAAATTGCCTCCTAAGGCAGTACAGCAAAGGAAAGGAAGGTTCGATTATGCCAGGTGAACACGTATTGGCCATGCGAAATATAACGAAAACGTTTCCAGGGGTTCAGGCTCTGTCCCATGTGGATTTTACCCTTCGAAGCGGGGAAATCCACGCACTGATGGGAGAGAATGGAGCGGGGAAATCCACTCTCATAAAGGTTCTTACAGGAGTCGAGGAGTTTGAATCCGGGGAGATTACCCTCCTTGGAGAAAAGGGTGATATCATCAATCATTCTCCCCAGGAGGCACAGGAGCGGGGAATCAGCACCGTATATCAGGAGGTGAATCTCTGCCCCAATCTTTCCGTGGCGGAAAACCTTTTTATCGGAAGAGAGCCAAGGCGGGCTGGCATGATCGACTGGAAGACCATGAACCGGAAGGCAAAAGAGCTTCTAAAAGGGCTTAAGATTGAAATTGATGTGACAAAGGCCATAGAGAATTACTCCATTGCACTCCAGCAGATGATAGCCATTGCAAGAGCCGTGGATATGTCAGCGAAGGTCTTAATCCTTGATGAGCCTACCTCTTCCCTTGACGACAGCGAGGTGGAGAAGCTGTTTAAGCTGATGAAGCGTCTGAAATCCGAAGGAGTCGGAATCATTTTCGTGACTCATTTCCTGGAGCAGGTCTATGAGGTCTGTGACCGGATTACGGTGCTCAGAAACGGCTGCCTGGTGGGAGAGTATGAAACGGAAAAGCTTCCAAGGGTACAGCTGGTTGCAAAGATGATGGGTAAGGATTTTGATGATCTGGCCTCCATTAAGAAGGAAAAAGAGGAAGGAAAGATCCGTGAGGATATCGTCATTGATGCACATGGCATTGGACATCAGGGATCTATTAAACCTTATGATCTTAAGATTCATAAAGGGGAAGTCGTAGGGCTTACGGGGCTGCTAGGCTCCGGCCGTTCTGAGCTTGCCAGAAGCCTTTACGGGGCGGATAAGCCAGACAGCGGAGAGCTTAAGGTAAATGGAACCCATGTGACGGTGAATAAGCCCTTAGATGCCATGATGGCAGGAATGGCTTATCTGCCCGAGAACCGGAAGGAAGAAGGAATTGTTGCGGACCTGTCTGTAAGGGATAATCTAATTCTTGCCCTACAGGCAAAAAGGGGCATGTTCCATCTCATTGGCAGAAAGGAGCAGGAGGAGCTGGCAGAGGAGTATGTAAAGATACTCCAGATAAAAACAGCCAGTCTGGACACTCCCATTAAAAGTCTGAGCGGAGGAAACCAGCAGAAAGTAATTTTAGGGCGCTGGCTCCTGACCAATCCTGATTTTCTTATTTTAGATGAGCCTACAAGAGGAATTGATGTAGGAACCAAAACAGAGATACAAAAACTTGTGGTGAAGCTTGCGGAGGAGGGGAAATCCGTCATGTTCATTTCATCAGAAGTAGAGGAAATGCTTCGTACCTGCACCCGAATGGCAGTGCTTCGGGACGGGGAAAAGGTAGGCGAGCTGGAGGAACATGAGCTTGACCAGAACCAGATCATGAAAGCGATTGCAGGAGGTGGGGCAGATGAATAAGTTCATGGGATATTATAAAAAGCTGACGGGAGCCCGGCTGTTTCTTCCTCTGTTTTGCCTGGTATTAGTATTGTTGTCCAATCTTATAAAGACACCTGGATTTTTTGAAGTAACCATTAAAAACGGGGTTCTCTACGGCTATATCATTGACGTTATTAACCGGGCCAGCGATCTGGTCATTCTGGCTGTCGGTATGACTCTGGTCGTCGCAGCTTCTGGCGGTACAGATATTTCTGTAGGAGCAGTCATGTCAGTGGCTGGTGCGGTTTGCTGCTTTATTCTGGCTGGGGGCCAGCAGTCGGTCAACGCATTCCAGAATCCATATCTCTTAGGTGTTCTGGCAGCTGTAATCGCCGGTATCTTATGCGGGTGCTTTAACGGATTTTTAGTGGCAAAGATGAAGATTCAGCCCATGGTCGCCACGTTGATTCTGTTTACGGCGGGCCGGGGAATCGCCCAGCTGATTACCAAAGGCCAGATTACCTACATACGTGTGGAATCCTATAAGATGTTAGGTTCCAGCATTCCGGGAATTCCAATTCCCACTCCTGTGTTCGTGGCATTAATCGTAGTTCTTTTGACCTATGTGCTGTTAAAGAAAACAACTCTTGGACTTTATATTCAGACGGTAGGAATTAATCCCAAGGCTTCCAGGCTCATGGGAATTAATTCTCCTATGATTATTTTCTTATCCTATGTATTTTGCGGTCTTTGTGCTGGAATTTCTGGTCTTGTGGCTTCATCAAGAATCTATTCGGCCGATGCCAATAACATTGGACTGAATCTGGAGCTGGATGCGATTTTAGCAGTTGCCCTGGGAGGAAACAGCTTGGGCGGTGGTAAATTCTCTCTGCTTGGAAGTGTCATCGGAGCCTATACCATTCAGGCTTTAAGCACCACCTTATATGCCATGGGAGTGTCACCTGACCAGATTCCGGTTTACAAGGCAGCTGTAGTGGTGGTAATTGTTGCCCTCCAGTCAACAGAACTTAAGAGAATCGTGAAGCGGTTACAAACAGAACGTGCAGCGGGAAAGAAGGTGGCATAAATGAAAAAAATGGGTAAAATAGACGGCAAAGTATTCCTTCTGATTATTACAATCGTTCTTTTCCTTGCCATGTATCTGGCCGGTGTTATTATCTTTAACAGTAAGGGCTTTGCAAAGCCTCAGGTATTTTTAAATCTGTTCATATCCAATGCAGGACTCATTGTCATAGCAGCAGGAATGACCATGGTCATGATTACCGGAGGAATTGATATTTCCGTTGGTTCCGTGGTGGCTCTTACCTGTATGATGCTTGCCTGGATGATGGAGGTTAAGGGTGTAGGAGCGGTTCCGGCTCTCATCATCGTCCTGATCATGGGCCTGGTATTTGGTCTGGTACAGGGATTTTTAATTGCTTATTTAAAGCTACAGCCCTTTATCGTTACCCTGGCAGGCATGTTCTTTGCCAGAGGTATGACAGCCATTATCAGCCAGGAGATGATCAGTGTAAAAAATGAATTATTCCTCCAATGGGCGAAAAGCAAAATTAACTTAACCTTCCTGGGGGGAACGGTGAATAAAAAGGGCGTGGTAAATTATCCCTTTATCTATCCCAGTGTTATCATTGCCCTGATTGTCCTGGTTCTTGTATTCGTGCTCTTAAAGTATACGAAGTTTGGACGGACGGTCTATGCGGTAGGTGGCAGTGAGCAGTCGGCCCTGATGATGGGTCTTAATGTAAGGCGCACCAAGCTTTTTGTTTATGTCATCAATGGGTTTTTATGTTCCCTTGGGGGCTTCCTGTTCTGCTTGAATACGTGTGCCGGATTCGTGGAGCAGGCAAAGGGCTTTGAGATGGAGGCCATTGCATCTGCCGTTATCGGAGGCACCCTGCTCACCGGAGGTGTTGGCAATGTCTTTGGAAGCTTGTTCGGGGTACTGATTAAAGGAACCATTGAGACCTTTATCACCTTTCAGGGAACTCTTTCTTCCTGGTGGACCAAGATTACCATAGCAGCCCTTTTGGCTTTCTTTATTATACTTCAGAGCCTTTTTGCAAAGGCAAAGGAAAAACGATAACAGGCCTTTTGATAAGCAGGCAGGAGACTTGAGATCTCCTGCCTGCTTGTGGCTTCTATAGAAGCTTCCCTTATGAGAGCTCACTCCGGTATTCACTGGGGCTTATGCCGTAGACGTGTTTAAAGGTCTTACTGAAATGAAAGGGGTCCAGATAGCCAGTAAGCTGGCTGATATCTGCAATAGACAGCTCAGGATTTCGAAGAAGCTGTTTTGAAATACTTAACCGATGGTTCCTTAAATACTTGGAAGGCGTGATTCCGGAGTGTTTTAGGAAAATCTTACTTAAATAGGGGACGGAGAAACCAAATTCTGTGGCAAGAGAAGTAAAATCAATCTGATTCTGGTAATTTTTGTGAATATATTCCTTCACAAGCTCTACGATTTCCTTTGCCCGGTTTGGAGAATGAAGCAGGGTGTCTTGTTGGAAGCGGTCCTTGGCTGAAAGCAGCTTAGTCTCCAGAACAGACAGGGTTTTTCTAAGCTCTTCGTAATTGACTGGCTTTAAGAGATAATTGCTCACCTCGTACCGGAGGGCCTCCTTGGCATATTCAAAGTCGGAGTAACCGCTGATGATGACAGAAAGGATGAAGGGATACCTTTCGTGAATCTGTTTTACCAGCTCCAGTCCATCCATCACTGGCATTCGAATGTCGGTGAAAATGACATTCGGGAGATATTCTTCCGCCAGCTTAAGCCCCTCCTGACCATTGGAAGCAATTGCAGCTACTAAAAAGGACGGGTTCAACTCTTCAATTTTCTTGGCAATGTTTTTGGCAATTAAGGATTCATCTTCAATCACCAGTACTGAAAACTTCATGGCATCATTCCTCCTATGACTACAATTGCTCCGTGAGGCACGTGGTTGCTCAATCTGAAAATGTGTTTTCCCTGATATAAAATTTTAAATCGGATGTAGATGTTCATGAGCCCCATCCCGTCTATTTCCAGGTTTGGAAGAACTCCGTTTTTTTCAATGTGAGATATTTTTTCCTGGAGATGTTCCAGGTCATCCTTTGTAAAGCCAGGCCCGTTGTCCCTGATTTGAATCTCCCAGTATGTGTTGGTTAAAACTCCCAGTATCTTAACATTCCAGGGAGGACTTGATTTGGTGGAATACTTAATGGCATTTTCTACGATTAACTGTAGGCACAGCTTCGGTATACGTACCTCATGCATCCCTTCCGGAATATCAAATTCAAACTGAAGGCTGTCGTGGTATCTCACCTTCATGCATTCCAGATAATCCTGTGTATGGGACAGCTCATCTTTTAAGGATACAAGCTGTTCGCTGTCAGATGAGATATATCGGAATATCCGTGAAATCGTCTGGCACATCATGATAATTTCCTGATTCATATTCTCATCGGCCATGGCCTGAATGGTGGCAAGGGAATTATATAAAAAATGAGGATTCATCTGAGCCTGTAGCGCAAGCATCTTAGACTGCATATCACTGCTTTGCAGCTGGAGTTCCCGCTCCATAGAGGCTCTGGCCTTCTTTTGCATCTTTAACAGCGTCTGATATAAGGTATTTACCTCTGTGATTTTAAGCTCCATCTCTTCAAATGCTGGCTCTGTATCAGCGCTTGTCAGCTGAAAGGCTCTCGCCTGATTCGATATTTTGGATAGCGGTGTAGCAATCCGTTTGGAAATTAAGTAGGATATGAAAACGGTTATTACCATGACGAAAAGCAAAAGAATCAAGTTGGCAGAAATATACTGATAGATGGGCTGCATCAGCATCCGGTTATCAATGACCAATGCAGTAATAAAGCCGGTATAATCGGAGGTGGTAAACAGGATGTACTTGTTTTCTGATTTCAGATAAATAGGGGTTTGATTGGCATCCTCTAGAGCCCCATTTGTCTGCTTGGTTATTAAATCGAAGTAAAGCTCGTTATGTTTCCCGCTTCCCGTGGAATAGACCGTTTTTCCGTCGGGGCCGTAAAGGTAGACCTCCTCCTCGTAGGGGCTTTGAAAGGCAGTGACAGCGTTGGCTACGCTTTTAAAGGATTTTTTTACTTCAACAATTCCCTGAGGGATATTTAGCGGACTGTAAAATACCCGGCTGAGGGAAATGAAATTGTTATCGTCAGGATAGGAATAATAGCGGCCCAAGGTCTCATCTTTTTCACAATAGATATACTTCTTGCCTTTTAAGCGAACCACCTCATCATACCAGTCCTGGTTTAAAACGCTGTCTTTTGAGGAGGTGTTGTCTAAGCCTACGCCGAATTTCCCGTAGTCCAGGGAATAGAGATAGGTCTGGTCAGCGGGAGAGTTTGGTCCAATCATTGCGATAATTAAATCGTAAAGCACTTTTGTGTTGTTGATACTTTCATAGATTTCATTGGAGCTTAGGGTACTGTCCTGATAATTGATATAGGTTCCGAATTTTTCTTTTATGAGATTGGAATAAATGATGTTTTGAGATGCGGTATCTAAGTCGTGTACCACGGACTCAAAGTTGTCCATGATGATAGCAGCATTGTTCTGTAACGTAGAGAATGCACTGGTTTTCAGCTTGGTTGTCTCATTTGCAATGGTATAGAAGGTAAGTAAAAGAATTACAAAAATAAACAAGGCGGTATATGGAAGAAAAAGTGTCTGCATGATGCTCTGATTTCTCGGTTTCTTTGTTGTTATTGACACCATAATTGACTTTTCCTCCCCGGCTTCATCCCTGATGGTTAAAAATATACATGAAAAATGATCGAAATGTTCATTCAAAAATGTCTATATTACACTATATAATACAGATAACAAATTAAAAGTCAATATAATTTTTCGGGGAGGTATTTTTATGAAGCTTAAAAAAACTGTAGTATTGAGCCTGACGATGGCGGCTGCACTTATTTTTACCGGCTGCGCAAAAACGGAGAGTGGAGGAACCGGAAGTGCTGCTTCCGGGGAAAGCGCTTCCCAGGAGGCAAAGGCTTCCTCCGGTAAGGGAAAGGATGGTGTGACTATTTCCTTTATGGCAAGCCAGGATTGGATTCAGGATGCAGAAATTGAGCTGTCTAAGAAATTTACGGAAGAAACAGGAATTAAGGTGGATTATCAGATTATTCCTTCTGACCAGTACGTCAACCTTTTAATGACGAAATTAAATACTGGGGAATGTACGGACATTTTTGGAGCCCAAAGCGGAAGATTTGATATTAAGGCCCAGATTAGTGTTGAGAAGAATGCCGTTGATTTATCTAAAACCGCCTTTAGCAGTCAGGTGGAACCTCTGGTAGCCGATGAACTGTCCATAGACAAAAAGCTGTATGGGCAGCCAATACAGGATGTGTCTTCTGTATGGGCCATTGGCTATAACAAGAAGATCTTTGAGAAATTAAATTTAGAGATACCAACGGATTATGAAAGCTTTACCAAAGTATGTGATGCCATATCGGCAGAGGGAATTACGCCTATATATGAGTGTGTATCCGATGGCTGGCATCATACCTTATGGCTGCCGGAAACAGGGGTACAGGCAGAGACAAAAGAGCCTGGAATCATAGACAAGTGGAATGAAAATAAGGCAGCCTTTGAGGGAAATGCCACTCTGACAACCATCTTAAATCAGGTTAATGAAATGGTCTCTAAGGGGTACTGGGGCGAGGACTACATGTCCAATACGTATGCAGATTCTGCAAAGAACATTGCCTCTGGTAAGTACGCCATGACAATTGCCAATCAGGGCTTTGGGGCAGAGGTCAACAAGGTGAATCCTGATATTGCGGTAGATGATATCGGATATTTTGTAATACCACTAGCTGATAATCAGGCCTTAAATGTAAATCCGGCAGGACCAGCAAGATTTGTATTCAGCGGCTCGAAGCATCAGGAAGAGGCAATTCAGTATCTGGAATTCCTGGCTAAGGAAGAGAACCTGGCTTACTTAACGGAGAATGTCAGCAAATTCAATAAGCTTCCCTTTAAGAATGCGCCCAGCATGTATACAGAATCTGTTCAGGATTTCTACAGCCGCTACACCAACAAGGGAACAGTAATCCAGACAGCGGTCAAATATGTTAATCCTCAGTGGAGCGAAATAGGGGCCAATTTATCAGCAATGATCGTTGGTGAGATGAAACCGGAAGAGGTATTAAAATCAATTGATGAAGTGAGAGCCCAGCAGGCAAAGGCCGCCGGGGACCCCGCCTGGAAATGACAACCTGTAATTCTCTTTAAGGTGAGTGAATACGATGAATAAAAATAAAATTTACCCTATGTGGTTTGCTGCGCTGGCACTTTTCATCTACACGGTCTTATTTGTTCTTCCCGGCCTGATTGGTATCGGATATTCCTTTACTGACTGGTCCTCCTATTCAAACCAGCTCCATTTTGTTGGGCTTGAGAATTTTAAGACCGTATTTTCCGCAGATGAAAATTACTTGAAGATTATAAAGAATACTCTGGTATTCACTCTTTCAACAACTGTAATTAAGAACATATTAGGACTTGCACTGGCGGTGCTGCTTACAAAATCCATCCGGCTTTTAAATTTTCACCGGGGCGTTATGTTCCTGCCGTCTGTGCTGTCTACCCTGATCCTTGGAATGGTTTTCACCTCGATATTGAATCCCTCCACAGGCTTATTAAATACATTTTTACGGGGAACTGGGCTGGAGGGGCTTGCTAAGCCCTGGCTCACCAGCCCGGTATATGCCTTTCCGTCTGTGATGGCAGTGGATATCTGGAGAGGGACCGGGTATATCATGACCATATTAATTGCCGGTATCCTTTCCATCTCTCAGGATTACTATGAGGCATGCAGCATTGATGGGGCCTCCTCCTGGCAGAAATTCCGGTTTATTACACTGCCTCTGCTGCTTCCCACCCTTGCCACCACAACGGTTTTAAATGTAATTTATGGACTTAAGGTCTTTGATATGATTTATGCACTGACAAACGGAGGTCCCGGAAAAGCAACGACAGAGGTTCTTTATACGGCTGTGTTCAAGAAGTTCGGAACCGGTCAGTATGCCATTGGTACCGCCCTATCCTCTGTCATGTTCGTATTCATGGTAGTAATCGGATTCTTTATGATCCGCACGATGACGAAAGATGAGGTGGAAGAATAATGAAAGCAAAAAAACATGCCGCTGCCATTGCCGCCAACGCCGGGGCATGGCTGATCACTGCCATTTCACTGATTCCTTTTCTGCTTATTCTATTAAACTCCTTAAAGGACAGCCTGGGAGCCTCTGAAATGAATCTTAAGCTACCGGCAGTTCCCCTTCAGTGGGATAATTTCCTTGTGGTAGTGGAAAAGGGAAAGCTTTTGACCTCATTTTTAAATAGCTGCATCTATTCGGTTGCAAGTGTTTTTCTCTGTACGCTGTTTGCGTCCATGGCCTCCTATGTTTTTTCAAGGAACCGGTCTAAAATAAACCGGATTCTCTATCTTTATATGGTGTTAGGAATCACCATGCCAGTCAATTATGTGGCACTGACAAAGGTTATGATGTTTCTTCATCTGAATAATACCAGAGTGGGAATCATTCTTTTGTATACGGCGATGCAGCTTCCGTTTTCCGTATTTCTGATTCATGGCTTTGTGGCAAAGCTGCCAACAGAGCTTGATGAAGCCGCTGTCATCGATGGCTGCAGTCCGGTCCGGTTGTTTGTCTCGGTTATCCTGCCTCTTTTAAAGCCTGCAATTGCAACGGTAGTGGTACTTACATTTTTAAATACATGGAATGAGTTTGTATCCCCTTTGTATTTTTTAAGCAGCTCTGCCAAGTGGCCAATGACACTTTCGGTCTACAACTTTTTTGGAATGTATTTTAAAGACTGGAATCTGGTCTGTGCCGATATTTTCCTGACCAGTCTTCCGGTAATACTTGTTTATCTTTTAGGGCAAAAGTATATTGTATCCGGTATGACAGCCGGAGCGGTGAAAGGATAGGTAAATGGCATTGAATCAGGTAGATACGGTGGTCATAGAATCGGGAAAGAAAACTTTGATATACAGAAATATTTCTGACAACATCATTCACTGCACCTGTGGGGTGACGGGAAGTATTATAAAGCCCTCCCCCTTAGGAATCGAGCCGCCTGCAAGCGGGGTCTTTCAGTATGAGAGGACCAATCATTTCCATATATTTGGAAATGGTACTCTTAAAGCGGAGATCAACAGAAAAACAGGAAAGACATACTGGAGCCACAGCGGGTCCGGGAAACTGCTTTTTGAAGAGACAGACAGGGAGCTTTATGAGATCCCTGTCTATCAGCATACCACAAAGGGGGAAGCCCCTGAAATCAAACGGGTAAAGACCGTTGATGGAGAGCGTATTTTTATCAATAACCTGGTGCAGGAAGAGGTGAGGACCGCTTACAGGGGAAAATTGTGGTTTGAGTGGCAAAGGGATGAAAAGCTTCATGGGCTTGGGCAGGGAGAGGAAGGAATCTACGATTACAAGGGTTCTGTTCAGTATCTTTACCAGCATAACATGAGAATTCCCCTTCCTGTCCTCATATCTGACCGGGGCTATGGCCTGTTGTTTGACTGCGGCAGCCTGATGACCTTTAATGATGATAAAAGGGGCTCTTATGTGTATTTTGATACAGTGGATCAGCTGAGCTATTATATTATCTATGGACCTCAATTTGACCAGATCATAAAGGGGATCAGAACGTTATCCGGGAGAGCGCCCATGCTTCCCAAATGGTCCTTTGGATATATCCAGTCCAAGGAGGCATACCATACCCAGCAGGAGCTTTTAGATGTAGTAAAGGAATATCGAAAGAGAGGCATTCCCATTGACGGAATTGTTCAGGACTGGAACACCTGGGAAGAGGGGAAATGGGGCAATAAGCTCTTGGATAAATCCCGGTATCCTGATTTTCCTGGGGCAGTGAAGGAATTACATAAGAAAAACGTTCATGTCATGGTCTCTGTATGGCCCAATATGGACCCCAGTACGGAAAACCACAAGGAATTTTTGGATAAGGGACTGCTATTACATGATTTATCCACCTACGATGCTTTTAATCCCAAGGCGAGAGCCGTATATTATAAGCAGCTGAAAGAGGAACTGCTTGCGGCAGGCGTGGATGCCTGGTGGTGTGATTCCACGGAGCCGTTTTGCGGACCGGACTGGAAGGGAAGCTTTCGTAGGGAAGCCTGGGAGCGGTTCATGCTGGTGGGGGAAGAGCATAAGAAATACCTTGATCCTGCTAAGGCCAACTTATATGGAAAATACCATGCAAAGGGAATCTATGAAAATCAGAGGAAAGAGAACCACAATAAGCGGGTACTGAATCTGACCAGATCCGGCTTTGCCGGCTCTCAGGCCTACGGAACGGTTCTTTGGTCCGGGGATATTACTGCCACCTGGGAAACTCTTAAATTGCAGATGAAGGAAGGACTTAACTTCTGCATGAGCGGTCACCCCTACTGGACACTGGATGTGGGGGGCTTCTTTGTGGTAAAGGACAACTGGAAAAAAAGGGGCTGCAATTCAAGCAATGACCCGGAACCCAAATGGTTCTGGCAGGGCGGTTATGAGCAGGGAGTGGATGACAGGGCATACCGGGAGCTTTATGTGAGATGGCTTCAGTTTTCCCTCTTTCTTCCCATGTTCCGTTCTCACGGAACGGATACCCCACGGGAAATCTGGAACTTCGGAGAGCGGGGCACTATGTTTTATGATGAGATAGAGCGATGTATCCGTCTTAGATATAAATTAATGCCCTATACCTATTCCCTTGCGGGACGGGTCATGCTTCAGGATGATACCATGCTTCGAAGCCTTCTGTTTGATTTTCCAGAGGATGAGACGGCAAAGGGAATATCCTCACAGTTTATGTACGGAGATTCCATCCTGGTTTGTCCGGTGACAGAGCCTATGTATTATGAAGCGGAAAATATCCCACTGGAGCGGGAACGGACCTGGAGATGCTATCTGCCCCTTTCCTGCGGCTGGTATGATTTCTGGACCGGAAATTATTATGAGGGCGGCCAATGGATCATAGCAGAAGCTCCTATTAATAAGATTCCTGTATTTATCAGGGAAGGAGCCATCATTCCAATGGAACAGGGACTTAGCTATGCAGATGAGGTGGTTGATACTCCATTTGAATTTCACGTATACGAAGGAAAAGACGGATCTTTTCAGCTGTATGAGGATTCGGGAGATGGGTATGATTATGAAAAAGGAATCTATAATCTTATTCCGGTTTCCTGGGACGATAAAAAAAGAGAGCTGTCCCTTGGTAAGAGCCGTTATTCCTTTCCCCAATCCATTAAGGGTCGAAGCTGCGTGATCCGCACCTCGGGAGGACGGGAAATGTTCTTTTCCTATGATGGAACGGAAACAACCATATCTTTCCCATAAAATGAACAGGAAAATAAAAAGGCCATCATTCATAATTTCAGGAATGGCGGCCTTTTTTCCACGACTTATGGTTCTGCTTGCGCATCGCCTTCTTATTGATTATAATACATAAGACTAATAGAAGGAAACAATGTAAATGCAGGTGAAAGCAGGGAGGAATAACAGAAAAAGGGGCTCCTTTTACTGGAACATACTATGAGCAAATTTATTGGAAATAAAAGATTTTATCAGATGGTGCTGTCCATTGCCATCCCCATTATGATACAGAACGGTATTACGAATTTTGTCAGCCTTTTAAATAATATTATGGTTGGTATGGTGGGAACGGAACAGATGACCGGAGTTGCCATTGTTAACCAGCTGATGTTCGTATTTAACATCACTATTTTTGGAATCATATCAGGTGCCGGGATTTTTGGTGCCCAGTTTTATGGCAGCCAAAAGCATGACGGAGTGAGGCATGCGTTCCGGTTTAAGATTATCTGCTGTCTCATTCTTACGGCGTTTGCTGCGGCTCTCTTCTTTTTTTTCGGAAAAGATCTCATTGCCCTGTATCTTGAGGGCGAGGGAAATGAAGCAGAACGTGAGATGGTTCTTGGCTATGGAAGACAGTATATGCTGATTATGTTAATCGGCATGGTCCCATTTGGAATTGAACAGGCGTATACCAGTACCCTTAGAGAGTGCGGTCAAACTGTTGTTCCCATGAAGGCTGGTATTGTAGCCGTACTTGTCAATGTGACCTTGAACTTTATTTTGATCTTTGGCAGATTCGGTGCCCCGGAGCTTGGAGTCATGGGTGCTGGTACAGCCACTGCGGTAGCAAGATTTATTGAGGCTGGAATCATTGTTTCCTGGACTCACAGCCATAAAAAAAGAAATCCATTTATTGTAGGAGCTTATAAAAGCCTTTACATTCCAGGAAGCCTGGTAAAGAAGATTCTCATTAAGGGCACTCCTCTCATGGTAAATGAAGCGCTTTGGGCTGCCGGTATGGCAGGACTGATGCAGTGCTATTCCATCAGAGGCTTAGTGGCAGTGGCAGGTCTTAATATATCCGGTACCATTGGTAATGTGTTCAACGTGGTTTATCTGGCTATGGGAAGCGCGGTTTCTATTATTGTAGGTCAGCTTCTGGGAGCTGGAAAGCATGAGGAGGCAAGAGATACGGATACAAAGCTGATTGCATTTTCTGTTTGCTCGGGACTTATCATCGGAATGATTTTAATGGTCCTGGCACCGTTATTCCCCATGGTATATAACACCTCGGATGAGGTGAAAAAATTAGCTGTACAGTTTATCCGTATCCTGGCATTTTGCATGCCCATTAATGCATTTATGAATGTTTCTTATTTTACCCTTCGTTCCGGAGGAAAGACCATTGTTACCTTTTTCTTTGACAGCGTGTTTATCTGGGTAGCCAGTATTCCGGTTGCTTATACTTTAAGCCGGTTTACGGATATTCCAATCGTCCAGCTGTATTTCATGTGCCAGATGGTGGATCTGGTCAAATGTGCGATTGGTTTTGTTCTGGTGAAGAAGGGCGTTTGGATTCAGAATATTGTTCTGGAGGAAGGCTAGGTCTTAACTGCTTCCGGTTCTGAGACGGTGACATACCAAGGAGGCTTTTAAAGACCCGGTTAAAATGAGTGACGTTTGAAAAACCAACCTCCCGGCTGATGTCGGTGATGGTCTTGTCCGTCTCCAGAAACATTCTCTGCGCCTGAATGATGCGAAGGTTATTTATGTAATGAATGATGGTGCTGTTGGTATAGCGTTTAAATTCCCGGCACAGATAATAGGGACTGATATAAAACCTGGCAGCCAGGTCATTAAGAGTAATGTTCTCACTGTAATTTAAGTGAAGGTAATGAAGGATTTCACTGATGCGTCCGGACTGTTCCGGCTTAATGGACTCTCCGGACCGCCTTGCCAGCTTAATTAAAAGCTGATTTAAAAGCATTTGCATGGCTTCTGTTCCATAGCCATCTCCTTCATCCTGCTCCTTAAGAATCTCTTTTAACAGCTGATGAATGAGAAGGCTGTCCTTCTTATCCAGACGGTAAACGCCAGAAGAGGTGCCTAAAGCCTTTTTGATCTCAGGAACCAGAATCATATCCGGGGTGAAATAGACCAAAAGACGTTTAAAAGCCACGCCGCTGTCTCCGTAGGAGTGATGCATCACATAGGGAGGAAACAGGATCAATTCCCCGGATTGAATGGAATAGATATGTTCATTAACCATGTGGTAACGGTTTCCGTATTCCAGATAGTAAAGCTCGAAATACTCATGATAATGAGATCGTTCCATGTTGTCATCCACACCCTGGATGCGTTCGCTGGCTATGGATTTCCCGCCAGCCATTAAAAAGCCTGCAGAATCGATCAACGTTTCTCTCCTCCTTTCAAATTCTAACGATAGGGACATTATATCTGTTTCTTGACCCGTTGGCAATGAGACAAAAAAAGAGTTATTGATAAATGATATCAATAAACCCTCTTGATTTTTTCTTGTCCCTATGCTAACATAAGGTTAGTTAGCCGACACTAACTACGTGTGAATATTCTATACATCAGACTAACCCTCTGAGATTCTCCTTCATTGACCCATGAAGGATCATGACTCCTACGAAAAGGCCCTCCTTGTTACCGCATGACAAGGACGGCCTTTTTGATATTAAAAATTGTTTGATTGTTACATTCCGATCATATCAAACTGTTCAAAGGAGATTAACAGTTTGGAATCTTTTTTCGGATTTGGATATTTTATCTGAACCGATTTTAATGTCTGGCTGTAATACCAACCGGATTCTGCCTGCTCAAATTTTTTCCTGTGAAGGAAATGGGGCATAAGTTCTCCGTCAAGGGTTACAAAGAAAGGTGCTTTTTCTCTCTGAATCACATCCAGATGCAGGGTCTCCACTGTGGTCTCAAAATTTCCTTCCTGCTTAAATTTAAGAACTGTCTGCTCTCCAGCCTTCATATCAATATGAGTTTTTAAATATGCTCCCTTTTCATAATCCATGGAACAGCCGTCATCCTCATATAAAGTGAAGCAATTGTCCTTATCTGCTGCAATCAGGAGATGAAGGCCGGTAATGGTTTCTGTAGTTACGTTATTTATCTGGTTTAAGGCCATGGGAATAATGGCTCCGCCCCGGACAAAGAGAGGAATGCTCTCGATGGTAACAGGAATCTTAATGGTCTGTCCGCCTTCATACCGTTCTCTTGTGTAAAAATCATAGAAGACTTCTCCCTCAGGCAGATATACTTCCCGGAACTGGGCTCCTTTTTCTACGACGTTGGCAACCAGAAGAGAATCGCCGGTCATAAAATCAATGCCTTCCTCGTAGCATTTCGGGTCGTTTTGAAACGCACTGCACATGGGTTCCATAATAGGAAGACCAGTTTCATGGGCCCGCTCCATGAGTGAATAGAAATATGGAATCATGCGGTAGCGGAATTTCATGGCGTTACGGATATATTTGGTATAGTCTCCGTACATCCAGGGCTCTGTTACCGTGTTGTCTGTATTCACGGAATGAACAGAGAAACGAGGCTGGAAGATTCCGTTTTGCACCCAGCGGACCATTAATTCAGCTTCTGGTGATGTGCCGTAAAAGCCGCCGATATCACAGCCTTGATTGGCAACTCCGCTTAAGCTCATTCCTAAAATGGTTGCAATGTTATATTTTAACGAATCCCAGCAGGTCAAATTATCTCCTGCCCAGGTCTGGGCATAGCGCTGGATTCCACTGTGACCGGAACGGCATACGATAAATGGTCTTGTATTGTCAAAGGTCTCATGAATGGCCTCGTCGGTGATGTGGCACATTAAGTTGGACATCACAGATTTTAACTGTCCGATGGTGCCGCCCTTTCCTTCAAAGTCGCAGCGGCTGTCCTTGTCCACCATACTGTCGTATTCGCAGTTATCATTCCAGATGGAATTAGTGCCCATCTCCAGAACATTTTCTTTTAACAGCTTCTTCCAGACGGTTCTTGTCTTTTCCTTCGTGAAATCGGCAAACACGCCCTTGCCGCCCCACCAGGTCCCCACTCCCGGCTCGTCCTTTTCACTGTCTTTTACAAAGATATCCTCTGCCTTCATGGTTTCTAAATCTGGATGGGATAACAGGATGCCTGGCTTTACGTTAGGAGATACGGTAATGCCCCGTTTTTTCATTTCCCTAAAGAAGTTCTTTGGATCTTTAAAACGGTCCTTATTCCAGGTAAAGACGCAGCGCTTGATGCCATCCTTTGTCTCAATGGAGGTGTAGCCGGAGGAGAGCTGAAAGCCGTCTGCCGGAATGTCTTCTTCCCTTGTGGTATCAATAAATTCCAGGATTGCGTCGTCACAGTCCTTGGGAAGCTCCGGGTAATACATGGAGGAACCAAGATAGCCAAGGGCGTAGCGGGGAAGAAGGGCTGACTTTCCCGTCAAATCCGTGTACCGTTCCACCACACTCCTTACCTTTGGCCCTGCAATGAGGAATAAGTCGATGTCACCGCCGTCGGCACGGTAGCGGCTGTGAGGCTTCCAGTAATTGCTCTTTTCCCGGCCCATATCAAAATCGCATTCGTAGGTGTTGTGATAGAAATAGCCCACTGCCTTTTTGGTATCCTTATTCAGTTTAATGTAAAATGGGATATGCTTATATAAAGAGTCTGTTTCCTTCGGGTTATACCCCATGGCATCCTTTGGACTCATGGAAAGGAACTTCTGGGCCTTGTTCCATTCCCCGCTCTTTTCTCCAAAGCCGTAAAAGCAGTCTTTTGGTGAAATTTCGCTGGTATGGATTCGTCTGTGGTTGCTGTCCTCCATATAGCCAAGGTCCACGATATCGGAGTGAATGCAGGTTCCTTCCTTGTCATAGATGCAGATACGAAACGGGTCTTTTTCAACGACCACCTTTAAAAGTGCTCCCTGTAGGATTACGGAGTCTCCTTGGTCAGACATACTGGCTGGGGCAGGCGTAATCCGCTTTCTCATACTGCCAAGGAATTTATCCATACGGTCTTCCCATGCAGTGGTAATGAGGCTGTAGGATTCTTCTGCAAAATCCCCGTCAAAGCCTGCCCGGATGCGGATAATGGAATCGGTAAAGAACATGAGGCGGATCTCAATGGAATTGGTAAGGATCCGGAAATAAGAATCAGAGGAAATCACTTCTTTTACAGCGGTACAAAGCTTCATATGGTATCTGCTCCTTTTTGTAAATGTATCATAAGTTTCTGCTATCATCATAAAGAAAACGTCATGCAAATGCTAGACGGAAATTGCAGTTTGACGGGTAAAACTATACATATCTTGCGCTTTTTTCTGACGAAATATAAGGCATTCCCAATGTAAAATGAGCAAAATACGTTTTATACTGAGAATAACAGTGCAATTTCCGTCTAGCTTTCCCTGATCTTTAAGCATATAATAAGAAAAAACAGTAAGGAGGACCAGCTCATGGCCAGCATGAATTGTCATTACTATAGCTTTTCCCTAAAGCGCACAGTCGATGTAAATGTAATTATCCCAACTCCGGAAGGAAACGAGCAGATCACCAGTGAAGAAACAAAAAAGTCGTACCCATATGATACAGGGCTTCCTGTTCTTTACCTTCTTCATGGTGCCTATGGAGATTACAGCTCCTGGATGAGGTTTTCCAATATTGAACGGTATGCACAAAAGCATTGTGTGGCAGTGGTAATGGCTTCTGCGGATAACAGCTTTTATCAGGACATGTATCTGGGAAATAATTATTTTACCTTTTTTACGGAAGAGCTTCCTGCTTTTGTAAAAAGTATTTTTCCAATCTCAAAGAGAAGAGAAGATACCTTTGTGGCAGGTCTTTCCATGGGCGGCTATGGCGCCTGGTATCTGGGACTTTCAAAGCCAGAGCAGTATGCAAAGGCAGCCAGCTTATCCGGTGCCCTTGATATCGAGATGACTTATGAAAGAACAAAAGACGGGGAAGGCGGATCCCCCTTCCGCTGGGACTTAATTTTTAAGAATCCAACGGATGTGTTGGGAAGCGATGCAGATCTGATTACCCTTTATGACCGCTGTGAGAAGGCCGGGAATCTGCCGGAGCTTTACTTTGCCTGCGGCACCGAGGACTTTGTGTACGATATGAATACCGCCATGAAAGCACAGCTTGATGAGAGAGGCTCTAAGGCTGTCTATGTGGAAGGCCCCGGCAATCATGACTGGGACTTCTGGGAGGCATACATCCAGAAGGTGTTACAGTGGATGTTACCCCTATAAATGATAATTCTTTTCGTGTGCACTTCTTGCATTTTTAATCATATTATGGTAATATAAATACAGTTAGTTTTAGCTAACTGCGTGTGAATATTCTAAATCAGACTAACCCTCTGATTGCATCCTTCATTTGACCCGTGAAGGATCATGACTCCTGCAAGAGAGCCGTACTGGTTACCGCATGACTGGACGGCTTTTTTTGCGCCTATTTTATGCTTAAGATGAATCCGGCGAAAGGCCTGAAAGGAGATATAAAGTTGGAAATTAAACAATTGGAATATTTTGTGGCAACGGCAGACCACGGCAGCTTAAACAAGGCGGCAGAGTACTTATACACTTCCCAGCCCAATGTAAGCAAGGTCATTGCAAATCTGGAAAAGGAACTGGGAGTCCTTTTATTTGAACGAAACAGCAGAGGAATCAAAATCACGGAGCAGGGGAATTTATTGTATACTTACGCACTTTCCATTTTGAAGAACTCCAATATGATTCAGGTCCTGGTAAAAAAGCAGGCGGAGACTTATTTCTGCGTATCTGGTTATCAAAGCAGCATCCTGACCAGATTGGTGGCAGATTTATATGTGGCTCATAAGGATAAAGGTATTAAGTTTGGATACAGAGAAGGGACCGTTGAGGAGATTACTGATCATGTGTCAGAGCACCTATCTGAGATAGGCATTGTCTATCTGGCTCATTCCCAGCTTCCCTGCTTTCATCATATTATGTGGCACAAGAAACTGGAATACCACCCCTTGGGGGACCGTGGAATACGGATCTACATGGGGAATCAACACCCCTGGTATCACAGGGATTCTATTGAATTTGATGAACTGAAGGAACTGAAATTTATGGAAGGTACCGAGGATTTCTTTGCCATGGAGCATCACATCGACCGGATCAGTATAGGGGCCATGCAGATGGAGAATCGTAACAATGCTGTTTATACCAACAGCGATTATATGATTCACAACATGTTAAAGCATACCGATGTCTGCTGCATGGGCATTGATTTTGTTTCCAAGGATTATGAAGCCCAGGGTATCAAGGCACTTAAGGTCAATGACTGTGAACGGTTTCTGACCATTGGCTATGTAAAACAAAAGAAAAAAGAGCTGTCAATGGAAGCCAAGTATTACATAGAGGAGCTTAAGAAAAAGCTGTCTGAGTATAACGATTTGTTATAACCAACCCTCCCTGATTTGTTATTGGTAAGTTAAGACTAACCGTGCTATAGTAGATAGCGTGATAAAATCAGGAGGTACGATAAATGAAAAAGAAGTTATTATATACCTGTCTTGCAGGCGTTATCTCTGCAGCAGTATTAGCTGGATGCAGCAAAGCACCTGCCGGCGGAAAGGAAGCAGCAGCTTCCGCCAAAGCAGAGGAGAGCCAGGAGGCTGGCCAGTCTGATAAGGCGAGGGAGGAGCTGGTGTTTGTTAACTACAGAGACATCAGAGATTTAAATCCTCATCTGTATGCCGGGGAGATGTATGCCCAGGAAATGCTTTACGAAACTCTGGTTACCATTACAGAGGACGGCTACGCGCCATGTCTTGCAGAAAGCTGGACAATCAGTGACGATGGAAAGACATATACCTTTAAGATCCGAAAGGGAGTGACCTTCTCAGACGGAGAGGTTTGCGATGCCAATGCCATAAAAGACAACTTTGATGCCATTATTGAAAATAAGGACCGTCACACCTGGCTGGAGATGATGAATCTTTTAGTGGGAGTTTCCGCACCAGATGAAGAAACCTTTGTCATTGAACTGTCTAAGCCGTATTATCCAATGCTGACAGAGCTTGGAGTGACCAGACCCTTCGCTATGATATCTCCAAAGGCCATGAAGGGCGGAAGTACCAAAGATGGTGTAAGCGCATATGTGGGAACTGGTGCTTACATACTGAAAGAATCTGTAACCGATGAATATGCCATCTTTGAAGCCAATGAATCCTACTGGGGAGAAAAGCCAAAGGTGAAAAAAATTACGGTAAAGGTAATTCCTGATAACCAGACAAGAATTCTTGCTCTGGAAAAAGGAGAAATTGACTTGATCTTCGGCAAAAACATGATTGACGCCGATGCAGTAAATAAATATAAGGAAAGCGGTGATTTCAAAGTTTCCTTATCCGAGCCCACCTCCACAAGACAGATTGTTTTAAATACTACCAATGATATTTTAAAGGAAAAGGCAGTACGTCAGGCGATTCAGCATGCCACCAACCGCAAGGCTATTTCTAACGGAGTCTTTTACGGACTTGAAAAACCTGCAGATACCCTGTTTGCAGAATCCACTCCTTACTGCAAGATCGGACTGACGCCTTATGAGTACGATGCAGAGAAGGCAGGTCAGATGCTTGATGAGGCAGGCTGGGTCATGAGTGGCAATAACATCCGGGAAAAAGACGGTAAAGCATTAAAGCTGTCCCTTTTATACAACAGTGACAGTGTAACGGAGAAGACTATTGCTGAATACTTGCAGTCTGAGTTTGGAAAGCTTGGTATGGGTCTTGAAATTAAGGGAGAAGAGGAGCAGTCCTACCGGGACAACATGAAGGCAGGTCATTTTGACATGGTATTTAATATCTGCTGGGGAACTCCATACGATCCGCAGTCCTCTCTATCTGCCATGAGACAGCCAGTATACGGTGACTTTGCGGCGCAGCAGGGTCTTGAGGATAAGAAGGAAATTGACGAGGCCATCTCAGAGATTCTGGTTTCCACCGATGAAGCAAAGCGTCAGGAGCTCTACCGTTTCGTATTGACAAGGCTTCACGAGGATGCCGTTTACATTCCCCTGACCTATGAGTGCAACAAAGCCATTTATTCTTCCTCATTAAAGGGGGTAGGATTTACCCAGACCCAGTATGAGGTTCCCTTTGGACAGATGTATTTTGAATAAGAACGAAAAGAAACAGGATGTTTACCGGAACCCAAGGAAAAACATCACAGGGGGAACCAGAGGCTGGTTCTCCCTTCTTTCGATACATTGGAGGTAATACATGAAATCATATATCATAAAGCGAACACTGTCTGCCATTCCGCTCTTGCTCCTTATTTCTTTTTTGTGCTTCGTATTTATAAACTTAATTCCGTCTGATCCCGCGGAGGTGGCCCTAAGAGTCCGCCAGACACCTGTAATCACACCAGAGGCCATAGAACAGGTGAGAGAGGAAATGGGACTGAATGACCCCTATCTGGTACGATATGTTAACTGGCTGCTGGACTGTTTGAGGCTTGATTTTGGAGTAAGTTATACGAATCCCTCCCGAACTGTGCTGGGAGAGATCGTCCGTTGTCTCCCGGCCACTTTTGTACTTTCCATGGCGTCTCTTGTCTTTGTAATCGTATTAAGCCTTCCCATCGGATTTTTGTGTGCTGTTTACAAGGACAGCCTTTTTGACCGGGTGGTAAGGGGAATCGTCTTTATGACCACTGCCATGCCTGCTTACTGGATCGGCCTTTTGCTCATCTGGTTGGTCAGTATTAAATGGGATCTGCTGCCCACCAGTGGAAGCGGCACCATAAAGCACCTTATTCTGCCGTCTTTTACCGTGTCTCTCACCTATATCTCAACCTATATCCGCCTCATCCGAAACAATATGCTGGAGAACATGAAAGAGGATTACGTTCTGTACGCAAATGCCAGAGGACTTAGGCAGCGGAACATCCTCATAAGGCATATTTTGAAGAATTCTCTTCACACCTGTATCGTAGCCATTGGCATGAGCGTTCCCCAGCTTATGGCTGGTACCATTGTAGTGGAAAATGTCTTTGCGTGGCCAGGACTTGGAAAGCTCTGCATTACATCTATTTTCAACCGGGATTATCCGGTTATTCAAACCTATGTGCTCTTAATTGGAACCTTATTTGTGGTATTTAATCTGTTGTTTGATATCATACAGTCCATTGCGGACCCAAGACTTCGAAGGGAGGTATCTTAAGATGTGGAAACGTCTGTTTAAGAATAAAATTGCGGTAATCATGATGGCCCTTATTTTTCTGGTGGCTGTCCTTGGTATCTTTGCCCCTGTGTTTGCTCCCAACGATCCTTATGAAAATAATATCCTTCAAAAGTTTTCCGGCTTCAGCCTCACCTATCCCCTGGGGACAGACCAGCTCGGCCGATGTATTTTTTCCAGAATGATTTATGGAATCCGCCCTACACTCTTTCTGTCTCTGGTAACCATGGCAGGAACGATAGGAATCGGCTGTATCATGGGACTTCTGGCCGGATATTTCCGTGGATTTGTGGATGAGATCATAATGAGAGCTGTAGATGTAATGATGTCGTTTCCCAGCCAGATCATGGTTTTTGCCGTAGTGGCACTTCTTGGAGTTGACGTTAGAAATGTAATTCTTGCAAATGTACTCATCAAATGGGCCTGGTATGCCCGTATGATTCGTACTAACGTTATGAAATACAGGGATAAGAACTTTGTTCTTTTTTCCAGATGTGTGGGAAGCGGAGAGCGGTTTATCATGTTAAATCATCTTCTTCCCAGTGTGGCATCTGAGATGGCAGTTCTTGCCACTCTTGATATTGGCTGGGCTATTCTTAACATATCAACTCTGTCCTTTTTAGGACTGGGAGTACAGGCACCCATGCCGGAATGGGGAGCAATGCTGAATGAGGCGAAGAATGTCATGACAACCAATCCGGTCCAAATGATTGCACCAGGACTTGCCATAGTTATCCTGGTGGCTGCCTTTAATCTTCTAGGGGATGCCTTAAGAGATGCCCTAGATCCAAAGGAGGTTAGAATCTGATGGAACCAGTTTTAAAGGTAAGCAATTTAACTATAGAGCACAGGAGTAAAAAATATTCTACCTCCATTGTACACGGCATTGATTTTGAAGTGATGCCAGGTCAGTGCCTTGGTATCCTTGGAGAGAGCGGAAGCGGGAAAAGTATGAGCTTAAAGGGCATAATGGGCCTTTTGGGTCAGGGCTTTACCGTAGAAGGAGAAGCCATATTTCAGGGAGAAAATTTAATCGGGAAATCCAGGGAGCAGCTTCGGAAAATTAGAGGAAAAAGAATCGGGATGATTTTACAAAATCCCATGACCTGCTTTGATCCTCTTTACCGGATTGACGAACAGCTGGCAGAGACATACAGAGAACATAAAAGTCTTACAAAGGCTGAGATTTTGGATCAATCGGTGGAGGTTTTGACATCCATGAGAATCTCAAACCCAAGAGAAGTCTTAAAGAAATATCCTCATCAGCTAAGCGGCGGCATGTTACAGAGAATCATGATAGGACTTGCCATGTCCATGGAGCCGGACCTGATTATTGCCGATGAACCGACAACTGCCATTGATGCCATCACCCAATATGAGATTATGAAGGAATTTGTGCGAATTAAAAAGCAGTCTAAAATTTCTATGATCTTTATCAGCCATGATCTTGGGGTCATATCTGCCATATCGGATCAGGTACTTGTATTGAACCAGGGTAGTGTAGCGGATAAAGGGACCTTCTCCAGAATCTACGAAAATCCCCAGGATCCTTATACCAGGCTGCTTGTGGAAAAGAAAAGGGCAGTTATGGAGAAATATCATCAGGCGGTTCGCAAAAAGGGAGGAATTGGTTTATGATTAAGGCAGAACATATTTACGTCAGCTTTAAAAAGGAAAACCAGACACGGCTGTGGGGCGTGGATCGCCAGCAGGTTCTTACAGATGTCTCTTTTGAGGTAAAAAAAGGAGAGTGTCTTGGAATCCTTGGAGAAAGCGGAAGCGGGAAAAGCACTCTGGGAAGAGTGATTTGCGGTCTGTTAAAGCCGGATAAGGGCCATCTTCTTTTCCATGGGGAGCCAATGGGAAAACGGAAAAAAGGAGAAAAAAAGGCAGTAATAAGCGTGGTATTCCAGGATTACACCACATCTGCAAACCCAAGATTTACGGTCAGGGGCCTGATTGGTGAGGGCTTACGGGCCAGGGAACGGCGGGAGGGCATTTCACTTAATAAGGAAAAGGAAATAGATGAGCTTCTGGAGTTTGTAGGACTGTGCACCAGCTATAAGGAGCGGCTGCCTCACGAGCTGAGCGGAGGGCAGCTTCAGCGTGTGTGCATTGCACGGGCATTGGCTGTAAACCCGGAGGTCATTCTTTTTGATGAAGCCATCAGTTCTTTGGATGCCCATACTCAGGTTCAGATCATGGACTTATTAAAACAGATACAAAAAGATAAGGAACTAACTTATATTTTTATCACTCATGACTTAACCTCAGTCACCTACTTATGCACTCATGTACTATTTCTGTATCAGGGGCAGGTGGCAGAGATGAGAAGTGTGGAAATCATTGGTCAAGCGTCTCATCCATATGCCAGAAAGCTTTTAAATGCCATATTTGATGTAGAGGCTATGGGGGAGGAAGAAATACTACAGCAGGAGGAATTATTATGTGCTACATAAATAACCAGCAATTAAAAAAAGGGTGCAAATTGGAAACCATAATTCCGGTAATCAACCATAACCTTGAGCTACCGGTATGCGCCATAAAAGGAGACGAGGAAGGACCTGTTGTATTAATCTCTGCCGGAGTCCACGGAGCCGAATACATTGGCATAGAGACAGCCATGACTTTGTCAAAAGAGCTAAAGCCCTCTCAAATCCGTGGAACGATCTTGTTTCTTCTGGTGGCAAATCCATCAGCGGCCTATACCTATACCCGCCGTTTCGTGCCAGAGGATGGGAAAAATCTAAACCGTATGTTTCCAGGGAAAAAGGATGGCACCCTCTCGGAAAAAATTGCCTACACTATGGAAAAGGAATTGCAGAATCAGGCAGACTATTACATAGATTTACACTCCGGGGATACCAGTGAACGGGTCATGTCCTTTGTCTATTATGCTGGAGTTGCAACGGAAGAAGTATCAGAAAAATCCAGGATGATGGCAGAAGCAACCGGTATGGCAATCCGGGTTAAGTCTACAGCTATTACTGGCTCCTATAACTATGCAGCTATTCAAGGGATCCCCTCCATCCTCATGGAACGAGGAGGCCAGGGTGCCTTTTTACCAGAAGAGCTAGAAAGCTATAGGCAAGAGGTAAAGCAGGTTCTGGTTCATCTAGGTGTGTTAAGGGATGAGATTTTGACGGAAAAACAGGAGCAGAAGGAAGTTTTGACAGCAACCTATATTAACTCAGAGGCACAAGGCTTCTGGTATCCATGTAAACGTCCGGGTGATACTTTTTTAGAAGGAGAGCTACTTGGAACAGTTAAGGATGTCTGGGGAAATGAGCTTCAGGCAGTTTGTGGAGCGTATGACGGCATCATTCTTTATGAAACCGTGTGCATGGGAGTAAGCCAAGGAGAATCCCTGATTGCATACGGGAAGTGATTTTCTTGTAATAAAAGGCGCTATGGGCTATAATTGTGGGAGAAATGAAATTTGGAGGAATACCATGAAATCTTTGATTATAGCGGAAAAACCCTCGGTAGCAAGGGACATTGCCCGGGTGCTTCATTGTACCAGGAACCAGAACGGGGTCGTTGAGGGAGATAAATATATTGTAACCTGGGGGCTTGGCCATCTGGTCACCCTGGCAGATCCCGAGGATTACGATCCCAAATATAAGGAATGGAAGATGGAAGATCTTCCCATGATGCCGGACCGGTTTAAGCTGGAAGTCATCAAACAGACGGGAAAACAGTACCGTGTGGTCAAAACTCAGATACACAGAAATGATGTGAGTGAAATCATTGTTGCCACAGATGCCGGAAGAGAAGGGGAACTGGTGGCAAGGTTGATTCTTGAAAAGGCAGGGAATAAAAAACCTATCAAGCGGCTTTGGATTTCCTCTGTTACCGATAAGGCCATTCAGGAAGGCTTTGCTAAGTTAAAGGACGGGCACCAGTACGATGATTTATACGATGCTGCCATGTGCCGTGCCGAAGCAGACTGGCTGGTTGGTATCAATGCCACCCGTGCCCTTACCTGCAAATACAATGCACAGCTTAGCTGCGGAAGGGTTCAGACTCCTACCTTAGCGATTATTGCAAAAAGAGAAGAAGAGATTAAAAAGTTTGTTCCTAAGCCCTACTACGGAATCACGGCTAAATGTCAGACTCCTTCCCTTACCTTTACCTGGAGAGACGAAGGCTCTAAAAGCTACCGCTCCTTTGATAAAAAGCGGGTAGAAGCGTTGCTTTTAAAGATGAAGGAAGAGAGTGAAGGTGTGGTCACCGAGGTAAAGAGCGTGCCAAAGAAGACGTATTCTCCTCAGCTTTACGACCTGACTGAGCTTCAAAGAGAAGCCAATCGCCGCTTTAACTATTCCGCCAAGGAGACCTTAAATATCATGCAGAGGCTGTATGAAAATCATAAAGTCCTCACCTATCCGAGAACGGATTCCAGGTATTTGAGTTCAGATATTGTGCCCTCCATTAAGGAAAGGCTGGAGGCCTGCAGCATAGGGCCTTACCGGAAGCTGGCAGGAAGACTGATCAATCAGAAGATTGAGGCAAAGTCATCGTTTGTAGATGATAAAAAAGTATCCGACCATCATGCCATCATCCCAACAGAGCAGTTTGTTCAGATGGATCACATGACCATTGACGAGAGAAAGATCTATGATCTTGTGGTCCGAAGATTTATCGCAGTCCTTTATCCACCCTTTGAGTATGAACAGACAGAACTCTTTGTGGATTTAGGGGGAGAAAAGCTGGTGGCTCGTGGAAAAACTGTAAAAAACTCAGGCTGGAAGGAAGTCTATGAGAACCAGGATGAGGAAGAGGAGGAGCAGGAATTAAAGGAACAGAATCTGCCTCTCATTAAAAAAGGAGAGCGCCTCTCCTCACTTACCCTTTTCATGATAGAAGGAAAGACAAAACCACCTGCTCCATTTAATGAGGCCACTCTTTTGTCCGCCATGGAAAATCCAGTTTCCTATATGGAGTCGAAAGACAGAGATATGGCAAAGACCCTTGGAGAGACCGGGGGGCTGGGAACCGTAGCAACCAGAGCTGATATCATAGAAAAATTATTTTCCAGCTTTCTATTGGAGAAAAAGGGGAAGGACATCTTCGTCACCTCCAAGGCCAGACAGCTTCTCACTCTGGTGCCGGAGGATTTAAAGAAGCCGGAGCTTACGGCTGACTGGGAGATGAAGCTTTCTGAGATTGCCAGAGGAACGAGAAAACGAGCTGCCTTTATGAAGGATATCAGACAGTACTCTGAGGAGCTGATTCATGAGATTAAGGCAGGAGAAGGCTGTTTCTCCCATGATAACCTGACCAATAAAAAATGTCCGGACTGCGGAAAACTGATGCTGTCAGTAAAGGGCAAAAACAGTGAGATGCTTGTTTGCCAGGACCGGGAATGCGGCCATCGGGAAGTGATCTCAAGAACCAGCAACGCAAGGTGTCCGGTCTGCCATAAAAAGCTTTCTCTAAAGGGAAAAGGAGATGGACAGATCTTTGTCTGCCAATGCGGCTATAAGGAAAAGCTTTCTGCCTTTAAGGAACGCCGGACCAAGGAAGGGGCCGGAGTATCCAAAAGAGATGTGGCGAAATACATCAATCAGCAGAACAAGGAAGCAAAGGAAGCCATCAACAGTCCATTTGCTGCGGCATTTGCAAAGCTGGATCTGGGGAAAGAAGATTAGTAAATTAATAGTGAGGGTATCGCAATTTCATCCTTGATGTGATAGAGCGATGCCCTCATTTCTCTTTTTATTTGAATCTCATTTAAAGCCAAGGTAAAACTTTAGTAAAATTTTACTTTGCTTATTGACGGTACCAGAGAGTCCAATTATAATGAAATCTGAAAGGTGAGGATATAGGTTATGGCTACAATTAAAGAAATTTCACAGCTTGCGGAGGTTTCCATCGCAACCGTATCCCGGGTGCTCAATCAGGATGAAACCATTGTGGTGAGCCCGGAAGTGAAAAAGAGGATATTTAAGATTGCCCACGAATTAAAATATGTCCCACCCAGGATGCGTCATACGCAGAAAAAAAGAGAAATTGTCATTGGTGTGGCTGACTGGCACATTATCCGCAAGGACCGGACAAACATCAGGCTTTCCTCCCTGGACATAATCGTTAAGTCCATGTCAGGAAACAGTGAGGTAAGGTTCGAGCGCATGGATAAGGGAACGCCCGGACAGTACGACGGAATCATTGCATTTGGTGTTTTTTCCGAAGAAGAGATGGAATTTCTCCGGATGCAAGGCTATGCCATCGTATTCATCAATTCCGATCCTAAGGATTATGAATATGACAGCATTGTCATGGACTTTAATAAGGGAATCCATGAGATGCTTTCTTATCTTGTGGATCAGAAAAAGTACCGAAGTGTTGGTTACATAGGAGGTCTTTACGAAGAGGGTCAGGTAAAGATCGGCTACCGCAGATTAGAGGGCATCAAAGCAGCTTTCAACCAGAAGGAATTATACGAAGACAAATATTTCTATCTGGGAGATATCAGTAAGGAAAGCGGTTATGAGCTGGCGAAGAGGGCGGTGGAATCCGGATGCCTTCCAGAGGCGGTTCTATTAGGAAGTGAAGAAGTGGCAGAAGGAGCCTTAGAAGCTTTTTATGATGCAGGACTTCGAATTCCTAAGGATGTTGCAGTGGTCATCTATAAGGACATTGAGACTCTGGAATCCAAATGGCCTACCTTCACTAAGGTCCGCATGTTCCCGGAAATCGTCTGGCAGACAGCCATTAAGCTTTTGCTTGAGCAGATCAGGGAAGGGCGAAAGGACAACATGACAATTTATCTTCCGACCAAGCTGGAGGTCGGAGACAGTGCGTAAGTCGTAAAACAAGAGAACCGATGAATCACACGAAAAAGGAGAGCAGTATGAGAAAAACAGTTTCTGTATTAATGGCAGCAGCACTCTGTGCAGCAATGATCGGAGGATGTTCCGGTGGCAGCAAGCAGGCAGGTGCAACCACCGCAGCGACTACCCAGGCAGGAGCAGAAAGTTCCGCAAAGACAGACGATACAAAGGCAGAGAATAAAAAGGTAGACAAGCTCAACGTATATTTCGTACCTTCCAGAGAGCCACAGGAAATCGTAACCGCAACAGAGCCGTTAAAGGACATGCTTAAGACAGAACTTTCAAAAGAAGGTTATGATATTGGTGAGGTAGTGATTACCGTTGGAACCAGCTATGAAGCAGTTGGAGAAGCGCTTTCCGCAGGTACTGCAGATATCGGTCTTATTCCTGGAGGAACCTATGTCCTTTACGATGACGGCGCAGATGTACTTCTTACAGCAACCAGAGATGGTTTAAGCAAGAACTCTGATGCTGCAAAAGACTGGAATGACGGAAAAGCAACCGAGGCTACCACAGAGCAGGCAACCTCTTACCGTTCTCTCATCATTGCAGGTCCTTCTGAAAAAGGACAGGAGCTTGCAAAGAAGATCAACAGCGGCGAAGCTCTTACATTTGAAGATTTAGACGGAGCAAACTGGAGCGTTATGTCTTCCTCCTCACCGGCAGGATACATTTACCCTTCCTTATGGCTTCAGGACAATTTCCAGAAGAACATTTTAAATCTTTCCCATGCCGTTCAGTCTGATTCCTACGGTAGTGCATTTGCAAGACTTGCTGCCGGACAGGTAGATGTACTTTGTACCTACGCAGATGCTCGCAGAGATTATGAGGAAAAATGGAAAGCAGAGTACAACAGAACCGGTTCCATCTGGGAAGAGACCAGCGTCATTGGTGTAACTCCTCCTATCTTCAACGACACAGTAAGCGTAAGCAAGACTTCCAAAATCATGGATGATGCATTCAAGAAAGCTCTTTCCAATGCATTCATCAACATCGGCAAGACAGAAGAAGGCCAGAAGGTCATCGCAATCTACAGCCACAAGGGATATCAGGAAGCAAAGAGCGCTGATTATGACAATGAGCGCAAAGCACAGCAGATGATTAAGGAATTAAATGCAAAATAAATAATACATACAGGCTGCGGGGGCGTCGTAAGGGGTAACAATTGCGGCGCCTCCGCTCTTTGTGCATGGAAATGAGGAAAAGTATGATTGAATTTAATCACGTAAGCAAAAAATATCCCAACGGCTTTGAGGCTTTAAAAGATATTAACTTAACCATTGAACAGGGAGAATTCGTGGCAATCATCGGTTTATCCGGTGCGGGAAAGTCCACCCTTCTTCGGACCATTAACCGTATGCACGACATTACAGAGGGAAGCTTAACCGTAGACGGCACCGATGTCATGCAGCTTAGGGGTGGGGAGCTTAGAGGCTTCCGCAGAAAGATCGGCATGATCTTCCAGTCCTTTAACCTGGTGACCAGAACCAGAGTCATTAATAACGTTCTCATGTCAAAGGTACCGGAACTGTCCTTCTTTCGGGCCCTGTTTGGCATTTATCCAAAGGAAGATAAGTTAAATGCACTGGAAGCTCTTGATAAGGTGGGAATTTTAGATAAGGCATTTGTCCGTGCCGACCAGCTCTCCGGCGGACAGCAGCAGAGAGTTGCCCTTGCAAGAACGCTTGCCCAGAATCCTCAGATCATCCTGGCCGATGAACCGGTTGCCTCTCTTGACCCGGTAACGGCAAAGCAGGTCATGGGAGATTTTCAGAGAATCAACAAGGAGATGAACATCACCATTCTTTTAAACATCCATCATGTGGATCTGGCACTCCAGTATGCCAGCCGTGTGGTAGGCATCCGTTCCGGCGCCATCGTATATGACGGTCCGGCTTCCGAAGTAACGGAGGAAATCTTAAACGAGATCTATGAAGGAAAACAAAAGGAGGCCGAAGGATGAGTGTATATGACAAGATATTTCCACCCAGGAAAATGGAATTGTCAAATGGGAAAGCCGTCTATAAGCCAGCGTCCAGACTTCCTCTCGTCGCCTTAATCGTTGTGCTTTTTACCATACTTTCCGTAAAGATCACTGGCTTTGACCTGGCCGTTTTAAAGGAGCGGGGTTACCAGTTTTTTGTCATCCTTGGAATGATGATTCCACCAGCATTTTCCTATAGCTCCCAGGTGTGGGAGCCCCTGTTTGACACGGTAAAAATGTCTCTCTTAGGAACTGTTGTAGGTGCTGTCACTGTCATACCATTTGCCATGGCTGCTTCCACCAATATTATTAAAAATTCTGTCTTAGTTAGTGTGGTAAGACTGTTTTTAAGCATTGTAAGAACCCTTCCCACCCTGGTGACCGCTCTTGTTGCGACTTATGTTTTCGGACTGGGTACCTTAGCAGGAACCACGGCAATTGCTGTGTTTACCTTTGCCTATATGGGGAAAATCCTTTACGAAGAGATTGAAACTGTGGATATGGGTGCCTTTGAAGCCATGGAAGCCATTGGAGCTACCAAAGTAAGAGCCTTTGCAAGTGCCATTATTCCACAGGTCCTGCCATCCTATATCTCAAACGGTCTGTTCTGTTTTGAGGGAAATGTCCGTTATGCAGCCATCTTAGGCTATGTAGGTGCAGGTGGTCTTGGACTCATTCTCAATGAAAAGCTGGGCTGGAGAGAGTATCCAAGTGTAGGTATGATTCTGCTCATGCTGTTTGTAACCGTATTTCTCATTGAATCGGTGAGCCGTTATTGCCGCAAGAAACTGGTATAGGAGGGCGTACATATGAATAAACAAATTGAAAAAGCATACGCTGAACGGCCAAAGAATACAGTATACCAGATAGCAGTGTCTGTCATTGTCCTGGTGTGTATCTTATGGTCCGGTTCCGCGGTTGAGATATCAAAGGGAGGTCTTTCAGGCCTTTCTATTGCAGGAAATATCTTAAATGGTATTTTCCATCCAGAACCAAAGCTACTGTTTAACTTAACCATTCAGGGCGTGCCTTATCTCCTTCTTGAGACCGTTTGTATTGCATTTTTAGGAACTCTGGTAGGTGCATTTTTAGCCATTCCACTGTCATTTTTATCAGCGTCCAATTTAATGCCAGCACCCATTGCCTTTATCAGCCGTCTGATTATCATGGCAATTCGTACCATACCTGCATTTGTATATGGTCTTATGTTTATCCGTGTCAGCGGACCTGGCGCATTTACCGGACTTCTCACCATGTCTGTCTGCTCCATTGGTATGGTATCCAAGATGTACATTGAAGCCATTGAGGATTTAGATACCAGGATTTTAGAGTCCTTAGATGCCTGTGGCTGTACGACGTTTCAGAAGATCCGCTATGGCATTCTTCCCCAGTTGATTCCAAACTTCGCCTCTACGGTAATTTATAGGTTTGACATCAATTTAAGGGATGCTACGGTTCTTGGTCTCGTGGGTGCCGGAGGTATTGGCGCACCTTTAATCTTTGCCATGAATTCCTACCGCTGGAATGAGGCTGGAGCGATTTTAGTGGGACTTGTCGTGTTGGTTCTCCTGGTGGAATACATCTCCACAAAGATTCGTGTAAAGCTGGCCAGGGGGTGATGGAATGAAACGAAAAGCAACGATATATTACACCTCAGATGTCCATGGATACCTGCTTCCGACCTCATACGGAGACAAAGAGGAAAAGGCCATGGGTCTGTTAAACTGTGTATCCAACTTTAAAAAGGACGGAAATACACTTGTTTTTGATGGGGGAGATACGCTTCAGGGCTCTCCCATGGCCTCCTACATTATGGCAAAGGGAGGTGAGGTTCTTGAATCCGAGCCTATCGCTCTTGTGTATAATGAGGCAGGGTATGATTGCGTGGTTCCGGGAAACCATGACTTTAACTTTGGATATGAACGCCTTTCCCATTATTACAATGCGTTGCATGGTGCCTGTCTTGGTGCCAATGTAGAAGATCTGGAAGGTGAATTAAAGCTCTCAAACAGTAAAATCTTCACTCTGGAAAATGGCCTTCGTCTGGGCGTTACAGGCATTGTAACTGATTATGTCAATGTTTGGGAACAACCGGAGCATCTTAAGAATATAAAGATAACAGATGCCTTTATGGCAGCAAAGAAGGAACTGTCCCTTCTTAAGGATCAGTGTGATGTCACCATCTGTATTTATCATGGCGGCTATGAATGCGATCTGGAAACTGGTGAGGTCTTAAGCACCAGCGGTGAAAACGTAGGCTACCGGATTTTAAAAGAGCTGGACTATGATATCCTCCTGACAGCTCATCAGCATATGCCGGTTTCTGGAAGAGAGATTTGCGGGACCCATACCCTTCAGGTAATGGCCAATGCCATTCAGTTTGCCAGGATTGAGATTACAGTCTCAGAGGGCAAGGTTACTGTTGAATCCACCATTTGCCCGGCGGGCGATTACCATGAGGAAGAGCCCTATAAGACCCTTCTTCCATTGGAGGGCGAAGTACAGAAATGGCTTGACGTGAGCATTGGAAGATTAAAAGAACCAGTCTTAGAAATGAGCAAGCTTGATATGGCGATGTACGGTTCTGGAATCGCAGATTTATTTAACCAGATACAGCTTTTCTATTCTGGGGCGGATATCTCCTGTGTGGGCCTTGGCAATACTCCTATGAGTCTCCCGGAGCACATCACCATGCGGGATCTGGTAAGGGTATACCCCTTCTCCAACACCCTGGTCGTTTTATCCGTTGATGAGGCTGCTCTTAAAAAAGCGTTGGAACGCTGCGCCGAATACTTCACCTTAAAGGATGGTGTCATTGAGATTTCTGATGTATTCTTAAATCCAAAGGTGGAGCATTACAATTACGATTATTTTGCAGGAATCACCTATGAAGTAGATGTGACCATGCCGGTAGGAAGCCGGGTAAGGTCCATTTTATATCAGGGTGAACCGTTAAATGGACGGAGCTTAAGTCTTTGTATGAGTGATTACAGAGGAAGTGGAACCGGAGGCTATGAAGTGTACAAAACGTGTCCGGTAATAAAGCGAATCGGTACCGATGTACCTGAGCTTGCCCTGGATTATTTAAAAAAGCACCCCGTGGTAGAACTCCAAAAGAATGGGAGCATCATCATCCGTAGGTAAAAGGCTGTTCGCACCAAAATGACAAAAATATTCCAGTTGGACTTTAAAAATTTTACTTGACAAAAAATCATTCATGCTTTAGTCTAGCTATATACTTTATAAAACGAAGTTAACAATAATTTTCAAGGCAAAGAAGCCATAACAATGTGCAGCGTCGCACAAGGTTATGGCTTAATTTTTTTACCCAAAATTAAGAAAGAGGTGCTTTTTTATGGATCACGGAGATTTTTCATGGATGCTTGTTTGTTCCGCTCTCGTATTTATCATGACCCCGGGGCTGGCATTTTTTTATGGAGGTCTGGTAAAACGAAAAAATGTTGTAAACACCATAATGTCATCAGCCATCATGATGGGAGTTGGATCAATTCTTTGGGTTTTGATCGGTTTTTCTCTCTCCTTTAGTGGAGATATTGGCGGTGTCATCGGAAATCTTAACTGGTTCGGCCTTAACTTCGATACCTTCGCCGACACCACACACCCTTACCCCAATACCCTTGTATTCGCCATCTTCCAGATGATGTTCGCCATCATTGCTCCGGCTCTTATTACCGGTGCTGTGGCAGAGCGAATGAAATTTTCCTCTCTGGTCATTTTTGTGGCATTGTGGTCCATTATCGTGTATTATCCCCTGGCGCATATGGTATGGGGCGGCGGATTCCTGTTCCAGATCGGCTCCGTAGATTTTGCTGGCGGAAACGTAGTTCACATCAGTTCTGGTATCAGTGCACTGGTTCTCTCCTTCCTTCTTGGAAAGCGAAGAAACTTAGGCAAAGCACCGTATCACCCACACAATGTACCTTTCGTATTTTTGGGAGCAGCACTTCTCTGGTTTGGCTGGTTCGGATTTAATGGAGGCAGCGCACTGGCAGCCAATGAGCTGGCAGCTCACGCATTCATGACTACCAACACAGCAGCAGCTTCTGCACTTCTTTCCTGGATTCTCATAGAAGTGATTAAAAATGGAAAGCCTACCCTGGTAGGAACCTCTACCGGTCTTGTAATCGGTCTGGTTGCCATTACCCCAGGTGCTGGATTTGTACCGATTTGGGCGGCCATCATCATCGGAGCATTGGTAAGCCCGATTTGCTATTACTTTATCAATGTAATTAAGCCTAAGTTTGGCTATGACGATGCACTTGATGTATTCGGATGCCATGGCATTGGAGGACTTTGGGGCGGTATTGCAACTGGTATCTTTGCAAATACCAAGATTAATTCCGCAGCACCATGGAATGGTCTTATATACGGAGAAGTTACCTTATTCCTTCGTCAGCTTGCAGCCATTGTTATCACCATCATCATTGCTGTTGTAGGAACCCTTATAGCCGCTAAGATCGCTTCTCTGATTACCAAAGGAATCAAGGTATCCAATAAGGATGAGATGATCGGACTTGACGTATCGGAGCATGGCGAAACTGCTTATCCGGCATTTAATGGTATGGATTAAGAGAAGGGGGACAGTCTCATGAAGAAAATAGAAGCATTTATCCGTCCGGAGAAGCTGGAGGATATTAAAGAAATCATGGAAGAGCAGAAGTTAAACGGCTTGAGCATCAGCCAGGTTATGGGCTGTGGAAATCAGAAGGGCTGGACAGAATATGTCCGCGGTGCTGAGGTCGATTATAACTTTCTTACAAAGATAAAGATCGAAATGGTTGTGGCTGATGACCAGGCTGAAACGGTTATCAGTGCAATTACAAAAAAAGCTTATACCGGTGAATTTGGTGATGGAAAGATTTTTATTTCCGATATTCAGGATGCGGTTCGTATTCGTACCGGAGAGCGTGGAGAAGATGCGATTAAATAGTTTCTTCTATATAATAGAGCAGTGGGCTGGAGTTGCGACCAGACACTGCTTTTTTTAGTGGGGTAAGAATTGATTTAGTCTTTGCTATGTTTGTGTGTATAGAGGAAAATTTGCGGAATAAATTATGATGTTACTTTGATTCTTATGTTACTTTGTTTTAGAAGGATGCAGCAAGTGTGTTTATACATTTTTACTTGGTAATGATGAAAAGAAATTAAAACTTTATTACAATAGGAATAATTAAAAATTCACTTAGAAGTTAGCTTGGTTGGTTTTATAATACATAAAAATATTAATTTAATTCATATTCATCTGCTAAGAATAAAATATGATTGCTGATTATATATGTATCAGTTTTATGAATCATTATAATCAGGTAAAGGAAATTATTACATAATTATACTGAACATTGAGTAATTCAAAACTGGTGATTAAGAATACTGATATAATTAATTAAAGGTCGTTTTTAATCGAGTAAGAGAATACATAAGTTAAACGGAGCCACCGGTCCGACTGGGGATATTGGCCCCACGGGAGTGACAGGCCCCACAGGAGATATAGGTCCAACAGGAAGCACTGGCCCGACAGGAGCTACGGGTTCAACAGGAGCTAGGGGGCCAACTGGTGCAACGGGTCCGATGGGGAGTACAGGTCCCACAGGAGCTACAGGTTCCGCAGGAGAAACAGGTCCAACCGGAGCTACGGGTCCGACAGGAGCTACAGGTCCGACAGGAACAACTGGTCCCACAGGAGCCACCGGTCCAACAGGAGTCACTGGCCCGACGGGAGTCATCGGCCCCACAGGAAGCACCGGCCCGTTAGGAGAAACAGGCGCTACGGGAGCGACTGGCCCAACTGGAGATACTGATCCCACAGGAGATATTGGTCTAACGGGGGATACGGGCTCAACAGGAGCCACGGGCCCGACAGGAGCCACCGGTTCAACAGGAGCCACCGGTCCGACGGGGGAAACTGGTCCAGCGGGAGCCACGGGCCCGATGGGAGCGACTGGTCCAACAGGAGCCACGGGCCCAATGGGAGTCACGGGTCCGACGGGAGCCACGGGTCCAACGGGAGAAACAGGTCCGACTGGCCCGACAGGAGCCACGGGCCCAACGGGAGTCACCGGTCCGACGGGAAGTACCGGCCCGACGGGAGAAACAGGTCCAACAGGAACCACCGGTCCAACAGGAGCTACTGGCCCAACGGGAGTCACTGGCCCAACAGGAGATACCGGCCCGACAGGAGAAACAGGTCCAACAGGAGCCACGGGCCCAACGGGAGTCACCGGTCCGACGGGAAGTACCGGCCCGACGGGAGATACCGGCCCAACGGGAGAAACCGGTCCAACAGGAACCATCGGTCCAACAGGAGCTACTGGCCCAACGGGAGTCACTGGCCCAACAGGAGATACCGGCCCGTCCGGAGCTACGGGTCCGACGGGAGCCACTGGTCCGACAGGAGCCACGGGCACAACGGGAGCCACGGGTCCGACAGGAGCCACGGGCCCAACGGGAGTCACCGGTCCGACGGGAAGTACCGGCCCGACGGGAGTTACCGGCCCAACGGGAGAAACCGGTCCAACAGGAACCATCGGTCCAACAGGAGCTACTGGCCCAACGGGAGTCACTGGCCCAACAGGAGATACCGGCCCGACGGGAGCCACTGGTCCGACAGGAGCCACGGGCCCAACGGGAGTCACCGGTCCGACGGGAAGTACCGGCCCGACAGGAGATACCGGCCCGACAGGAGAAACAGGTCCAACAGGAGCCACTGGCCCAACAGGAGTCACCGGCCCAACAGGAGTTACCGGCCCAACAGGAGTTACCGGCCCGACCGGAGCTACTGGTTCGTCGGGAGCCACGGGTCCGACAGGAGCCACTGGCCCAACGGGAGCCACAGGTCCAACAGGAGCCACGGGCCCGACAGGAGAAACAGGTCCAACAGGAGCCACGGGCCCAACAGGAGTCACCGGCCCGACCGGAGCTACTGGTCCGACGGGAGCCACGGGTCCGACAGGAGCCACTGGCCCAACGGGAGCAACCGGCCCAACGGGAAGTACCGGTCCAACGGGAAGTACCGGCCCAACGGGAAGTACCGGTCCAACGGGAGCTACCGGTCCAACTGGAGCCACTGGCCCTACCGGACCAAGCGCAGTTAATAACGTTAGACTGGTTAGTAGTATTGAAAGTGTGGCTTATGTTTTATATCCGCCTTTAGATACAGAAGTAACAATAGCAACAGTATCTGCGGAGGTAACTGCGGGTAATCAAGTAAAGGTGGGTTACACATTTTTTCTGGATTGTGCTGCAGTCGAATTATATCATTTTGTGGTTAATATACGATTATATCGTGATGGAATCCAAATTTTTAGCCGCGATTTCAGAGATAGCGGAAATGTAGGCCCAGGCACTGGTTTTAATCTTTCCCATAATATTTCGCACACCTTTGTAGACACGGCTCCTGTGACTACCACCTCCACTTATGAGGTACGTGTTATCACTGAACTTGCTTTTAGCATTGATGTAATGTCTTCAGGTCGTGATAACTCTATAGATCTCCTTATAATCTAGTTTCAAACAGCAGGCAGCCTGGATAGATAAAGGCTACCTGTTGTTTAAATTATATATCTGTAATATTTTTTACACATATTATTAATGGCATAAACAGAGAGAGTTGAACATTTTATTTAAATATTTCTTTCTTTATATACATACTCTAAATGATAGTGTGTATCATCTTACATAAGTTAAACGTAGCTACCGGTCCGACAGGGGATACTGGCCCTTCTGGATCAATTGGTCCGACGGGAGCTACAGGTCCAACGGGGGCAATTGGTCCAACCGGAGAGACGGGCCCAACAGGATTTACAGGTCCAACAGGAGCGACCGGTCCTACTGGGAGTACAGGACCAACGGGAGCCACCGGCCCGACAGGAGAAATTGGCCCAACGGGAGAAACAGGACCAACTGGAGTTACAGGTCCAACAGGAGCTATCGGTCCAACGGGAGCTACCGGTCCGACAGGAGCTACCGGTCCGACAGGAGCTACCGGTCCGACAGGAGCTACCGGTCCGACAGGAGCTACCGGTCCGACAGGAGCTACCGGTCCAACAGGAGAAACCGGTCAGACGGGAGCCACCGGCCCGACAGGAGCTACCGGTCCAACGGGAGTCACGGGCCCAACGGGAGCTACCGGTCCAACGGGAGTCACGGGCCCAACGGGGGCTACAGGCTCAACGGGAGCCACCGGTGATACCGGAGCCACCGGCCCGACGGGAGCTACCGGCCCGACGGGATTCACCGGCCCGACAGGACTAATAGGTCCAACGGGATCCACGGGTCCGACAGGAGCTACCGGCCCGACGGGATTCACCGGCCCAACGGGAGTTACAGGCCTAACGGGAGCCACCGGCCCAACGGGAGCCACAGGCCCAACGGGGGCTACAGGCCCAACGGGAGCCGCCGGTGATACCGGAGCCACAGGCCCGACGGGAGAAACTGGTATGGTGGGAGAAACAGGTCCAACCGGAGTAACGGGCCCGACGGGAGAAACAGGTCCGGCGGGAGAAACAGGTCCTACCGGAGTAACGGGCCCGACGGGAGCTACAGGTCCAACGGGAGCCACCGGCCCCACAGGACTAATAGGTCCAACGGGATCCACGGGTCCGACAGGAGTAACGGGTCCGACAGGAGCTACCGGCCCGACGGGATTCACCGGCCCAACGGGAGCTACAGGTCCAACGGGAGTTACCGGTCCAACAGGAGCTACCGGCCCGACGGGAATCACAGGTCCTACCGGAGTAACGGGCCCGACGGGAGCCACCGGCCCCACGGGACTAATAGGTCCAACGGGATCCACGGGTCCGACAGGAGTAACGGGTCCGACAGGAGCTACCGGCCCGACGGGATTCACCGGCCCAACGGGAGCTACAGGTCCAACGGGAGTTACCGGTCCAACAGGAGCTACCGGCCCGACGGGAATCACAGGTCCTACCGGAGTAACGGGCCCGACGGGAGCCACCGGCCCCACGGGATTCACCGGCCCAACGGGAGCTACAGGTCCAACGGGAGATACCGGTCCAACGGGAGCCACGGGCCCCACGGGAAGCACCGGTCCAACGGGGGAAACCGGTCCAACGGGAGCCACGGGTCCGACGGGAGCCACCGGCCCCACGGGAGTTACCGGTCCGACGGGAGTCACGGGCCCCACCGGTCCAACGGGGGAAACCGGTCCAACGGGAGCCACCGGTCCTACCGGAGCCACGGGTCCAACGGGAGCCACTGGTCCCACAGGGGACATTATCACAGCGAGAAACTTATTTATTGCAAATAATGAGAATATTTTAGTAGGTGGTATACAGTCTGTTCCTTTCAATGTAACTGTTATGGATAATGGTGCCCCAGATATTGTTCAATCAGCCCCTGATGCAATTACTCTATTAACTGGAACATATCTAGTATCCTGGGAAGTTCATGGTTCAGTAGCCTCTCCCGGACTTTATATGGCTTTTGATTTTAGAGCCCCAGGTTTGATTGTTCCTGGCGGAAGGGTGATTAATACCAGCGGGCCCGTAGCTCCTAATAGAATGTCTGAAGGTATCACTTTCCTTGTACGGGTTACGGCGCCAAGCACAACATTTACTTTGACGAATGATGCTTTTACAGATGTCAGTTTAGCCTCTGCAATTGGACTATTTTCAGCACAAATTATGATTGTTAAAATATCTGATTAAGATGTATTGAGTATCCTGCGGAGATTGTAGACGCATAAAAAGGCTGCCTGGGAAGTCGATTTTATTATTGGACTTCCCAGACAGCTTTTTCGAATGTCAAATAGTATAATGTCAATTTTGACTTCCCCATTTTACCCGATATTCACCCATATGCCCATGCTGAATATTGGTAACACAAAGTAGATATGATTATACACTCAGTAAGCCAGCTTGACATATTATGATAAGTATAATAGCTGTAGAAGTACTGAATGTAGATAGGTAATATAGGTGGCTTTTGCAGTTATTGTTCGACAACACTCTATTTTAGGTAAAGGAGAAGGATATCATGAGCGACACAGTTTTACAGATAGAGCGGTTAATAGATGGAACCGTTGGGGTAAATGATAATGTAATTTTTGATTCCATTGTGGTTATATCTGATTCCGTCAGCTATAACAGCGCGACCGGTACCATAACTTTGCTTCAACCGGGTAGATATGAATTTGACTGGTGGGTAGACACCCAATCTTCTGCATCCTCTAATGGTGTGGGCTTTGCTCTTGTATCATCTCAGGGGGACCTCCTTGTAGGCAATTCACCTATAAAGACAGGTGAGGTTGTAGGTGTGGCCATACTTGTAGTCAATGAAGTACCTGTTACGGTAGAGCTTAAAAATAACAGTACAGCGGAAGTGTATTATCCCACGATAGTCCCAGTCAAAGCAACACTTGTAGTGATTGGCGGGGAGGGTTCCGGTGGAACTGGCCCGACTGGCCCAACAGGAGCAACTGCTCCGTTAAACTTGTGGTAAGAATCAAAAAAATATTATGATAACTTCTCAAAATAAAGACAAAATACTCATATATGAAAAACAATACACAATATATTCAGACTATTTATCCATACAACATCTGATAAAATAACATGAATATGTCGAAATTTAAGGTAGGAATCTATCTAAGTAGACAACTATAATTGCATATGGTTAATAAAGAACGTTAAGGCAGTTAATATGAGTAAAGGTCATCTAAAAGCGGTCTCTGGTTTTAAAGAGGAGGGTAGTGAATTCAAAAAGCTATTTACCATTACTATTTTAAACTATCTAAAGTCCAATGATTATATCTTAAAGAACCCTCAAAACAAGAAAAATCTTTCTGCAGGCATAAGTTGTATTGAAGACGAAAAGGAGTGATAGAATGATTGTTAACGATAACCGTACCAGGTCAGAGCTTAGTAAATTCAGAAATGAATACAGAGTTGCTGTTTATTTAAGGCTATCAAAGGAAGACGAATCAATCGGTCAGTCCATTAGTATTGAGAACCAAAGAAATATTTTAATCCAATACATACTTTCACAGGGCTGGACTTGTTATCAGGTATATATTGATGACGGATACTCAGGTTTGCGTTTTGACCGCCCCGGATTTTTACGGTTATTAGGTGATATTGAAAGTAAAAAAATCAATTTAGTTATAACAAAAGATCTGTCACGATTAGGACGTGATTATATAGTGACCGGTTATTATCTGGAACGGTACTTCCCGGAAAAAAATATCCGATATATTGCTTTAAGTGATGGCATAGACACCAGCGCTCCAGGCAGCGTCAGTGATATTGGACCGTTCAAATCTCTTTTAAATGACATGTACGCAAAAGATATTTCAATGAAAATCCGTTTTGTATTTGATGAAAAAAGAAAAAGGGGCCAGTTCATTGGTGCGTTTGCCCCTTACGGATATTTAAAGGACCCTGATAACAAAAATAAATTAATTGTTGACCCCTATGCCTCGGCCATCGTGAAACGTATGTACAATCTATATATCAATGACAACAGCATGGGCGCCATAGCTAAAATCTTAAACGAAGAAAATATTCCCTCCCCCATTGCTTACAAAGAGACCTTCTGTAATTATAAAAACAAGAGGACCGATCGAAGGTTATGGAACCAGGGAATGGTAAAAAATGTATTTACAAATCCAACCTATCTGGGCCATATGGCACAAAAAAGATCAGAGAAGATAAACTATAAAACTAAGAAAATGAAGAGCTATAAACAATCAGAATGGATTATAGTTGAGAATACTCATGAACCAATCATAGAGCAGGAACAATATAATTTAGTACAAAAATTAATAGATAAAAAGACCGTTCTTTATGGGAGAAAGAGCGGTGCGAAGCATCTTTTAAATGGGCTTGTGTATTGCAAAGAATGTGGTTCTAAGCTCACTTATAAACAGGTAAATGGGAAACATAAGATGAACTGTATGACTTATTTAAGACACGGAAAAAACTATTGCTGCAGTCATTATATTGATGAAGAAACCCTGGATTCATTTATTGTGGAGGAGCTTAGAAAAATCTCTTTAAAAGCATTACCCAATGATTTTTATAAACAATTTGGCTCTTTAGAAAAAAAGGAAAAAGCGGATATGTACAGTGTTGAGCTGGTTCAGCTGGAGAAAAGACGTATGGAAATACAGACCTTTATGAAAAAATTATACGAGGATAAGGTAAATAAAATCATAACAAATGATACTTTTATTACTCTCATCAATGACTATATTAAAGAAAAGGAAAATGTAAACACACGATACGAACAAATGAAAAAATTGCAGCAGGTGCTAAACTCAAACAACCAGGATAGTGATAACTATGAAAAGGTTCTTACAGATATCATTCAATTCCAGGTACCAGATAAGACCATTTTAACTCAATTAATTGAAAGAATCGAAATAGACAAAGAAAGGAATGTCTTTATTCACTACAATTTCAAGAATCCTTTACCAGAAGAATAGAAGTATGTGCATAAGTTAAACGGAGCCACCGGTCCGACAGGGGCAACTGGACCATCGGGAGCCACTGGTCCGGCTGGAGTGACAGGTCCGACGGGAAATGCCGGTCCAACAGGAGCCACTGGCCCAACAGGTAATATCGGCCCAACAGGAGCTACGGGTCCAACAGGAGTCACCGGTCCAACGGGAGATATAGGCCCAACAGGAGCTACGGGCCCAACGGGAGATATAGGCCCAACGGGAGCAACCGGCCCAACAGGAGATACCGGTCCGGCAGGAGCGACCGGCGAAACTGGATTCACTGGCCCCACTGGTCCTACAGGTACAGCTGGAACAACAGGTCCAACCGGTCAAACTGGTCCAACGGGAGATACCGGTCCGACAGGAGCGACCGGCCCAATCGGAGACACTGGTTCAACAGGAGATACCGGTCCCACAGGAGCAACCGGTCCCACGGGAGCCACTGGTCCGACAGGAGATACCGGCCCCACAGGAGTCCCTGGTGTTACAGGAGCTACCGGTCCGACGGGAGATATAGGTCCAACAGGAGATAGTGGTCCAACAGGAGCTGCAGGTTCAACGGGAGCCACGGGTCCAACGGGAGCGACGGGTCCGACAGGAGCCCCTGGCCCGGCGGGAACTTCGGGTCTGGCAGGAGCGACGGGTCCAACAGGAGCTAGTGGTCCAACAGGAGCCACGGGTCCAACGGGAGCGACGGGTCCGACCGGAGTAACCGGCCCAACGGGAGCAACCGGTCCCACAGGAGCGACAGGCCCGATAGGAGCCACGGGTCCAACAGGAGAGACCGGCCCGACAGGAGCGACCGGACCAACAGGAGCGACCGGACCAACAGGAGCCACGGGTCCAACTGGGGTGACGGGTCCAACAGGAGCGACCGGACCAACGGGAGCCACGGGTCCAACAGGAGAGACCGGCCCGACAGGGGTAACGGGTCCAACGGGAGCGACGGGTCCGACCGGAGCCACGGGCCCAACAGGAGCCACTGGTCCAACGGGAGAGACCGGCCCGACAGGAGTCACTGGTCCAACAGGAGCCACCGGTCCGACAGGAGCCACTGGCCCGATAGGAGCCACTGGCCCGACGGGTGCAACCGGTCCGACCGGAGCGACGGGTCCAACGGGAGCGACGGGCCCAACAGGAGCCACTGGTCCGACAGGAGCAACCGGTCCCACAGGAGCGACGGGTCCCACAGGAGCGACCGGTCCGACAGGAGCAACCGGCCCAACGGGAGACACTGGTCCAACGGGTATTGGCCCAACAGGAGCGACTGGCCCCACAGGGGATACCGGCCCAACGGGAGCGACTGGTCCCACAGGGGCAACAGGTCCAACCGGCCCAACTGGTGACACAGGACCAGGCATAACTGTTTTTGGAAATGTATTTACACCATTGGCAGAGGACTCCGAAACAGCAGTATTATTATCAGGAGATGTTCTTTTTAGTAATAACGGGATCTTGCAGGGAATTACCCATACACCTGGTACTGCACCTATAACAATAGAGCAAACCGGCGTATATAAGATTAATTATAGTATTTCGATAAGCAATAATATTGACGCTACGGTTACCGTAGCCGTTAACGGAGTAGATGTTAATTCTGCCGCCGTTCCAACCGAGATAATGGTGGGCACATTCTCTAACTCAATTATACTAAGCCTAACAGCAGGGGACGTAATTACTCTGAGAATCGAGTAGGTAAGGCTGTTAAGATTTAGGTTGGGGGAATAAAAAATAGATGCCGGCAATCTGTCTTTCATAGACAGGTTGCCGGCATCTAATATTGACCAAGGCACCTTATTTTATAGGATATGCCTATACTAATTTTATCACATTCAGAGATATCTGATTGTAAAATGCAAACGCTGCTTTATTAACATAAGCGTCTTGTCTTCCAATTAAAGTTGTCTGATATGCTCCTGGCGTAACGGGGAAATCCGTGGAGCTAGTAATCCCTACCATATATACTGCACCTTCCGGTCCGACGTCAATACCTCGGCCATCAGCCAAATTATTTACCCCTATATAGTATGAAACAATAAGGTTAGTTAGATCTTCTGAAAAAACGCTGATAAATGCAGCCGCATTTCCGGTCCATGTTGAAGGGATCACGTTTGGTGTTGTTGGAAAGTCGGACGCTGAAGTAGATCCTGTGATATAAGCATGGCCCTGTAAATCGGTGTAGATATCTCTAACTTCACTCGAAGTACTTCCACCAAAATAGGTGGATGCAATCAGACTGTCTCCAGAAGGAGATAACTTGGATATATATGGCTGACTAATAGCAGGGCCTTTTGTTGTCTGGAAAGCGCCAGGTGTTACTGGAAAATCCGATGAATTGGTGCTTCCCGTGACATAAGCATGGCCCAAGGTATCCAAAGCAATACTATAACCGTAATCAATACTGCTTCCACCCAAAAAGGTTGAGTAGACAAGGGAACTTCCGTCGGTTGCCAGTTTTGTAATAAATGCTTCCTGCTCATTAAAAGTGGTTTGGAAAGCACCGGGTGTTACAGGGAAATTCGCAGACTCAGTAGTGCCAGTAACATACGCATGCCCCTGAGTGTCCAAAGCAATTCCAAGGCAACTTTCAGAAAAACTACCTCCAAGGTAGGTGGAGTAAATCAGGCTTGCTCCATTAGGAGAAACTTTAGTAATAAACCCGCTACCGGTAGTATTGGGTAAGGTCGTTTGAAAGGCGCCGGGGGTAGAAGGCAAAACAGTGGAGGTCGTTCGCCCTATTACATAAGCACTACCTTGTGAATCTACGGCAATATTATAACCAACATCAGTATTGCTGTTTCCCAAAAAAGAGGAGTAAATAAGGCTTCCACCGTCTGCCGCTATTTTAGTAACAAACATATAGCCACGAGTGGTTTGAAAGGCACCTGGTGTTACTGGAAAGTTTATTGAACGGGTCTCTCCTGTGACATAGGCACAATATTCATCATCCAAGGAGATTCCATGGCCACGATCTATACCACTTCCTCCAAGATACGTAGAATAAACAAGAGATTCTCCATTGGGGGAAAACTTGGTGATATACGCATCCTCATTTCCGGAAAAAGTAGTTTGAAAGGCACCTGGTGTTACTGGGAAGCCAGTTGAATTCACGTATCCAACTACATAGGCATGCCCCTGGTCATCTACAGCAATTTTTTGACCGTATTGAATATCTGCGCCTCCAAGATAGGTGGAATACAAAAGAATGGGATCAATGACAAGGGGGGTATCTGAAGAATAATCCCCAACTAATTCAAAACCAATATCAAAATTATTGTAAAGCTGATAGGTGCAGTTCACTGGTATGACATTACCATCTATCTCCTGATAAGCAATAGGCGCTAAGTCTGTGAGCGTTCCAAGTGCATGGTGTACCAGAAGATTTCCTGACTCGTCTATTTCCAGACTCTCAGCTCCTTCCCAATGAAGTTGGATAGAAGAGACGTGTTCCGGACTATTTAATAACCAGTTCATTTTCAAGCCATCATCACCAGCGGAAACCTCCAGATCCACGCCCTGCCAGACAGCATTATATTTTAGTTCCTTATAATGGGGAACTCCATTTTGCCACATTAAAGAGTCATTTCCCTTGAAATAATGGTGATACCCCTCCTGCTGAGAGACTCCTTCCGGGAAAAGATTGGTATTTGCATTTGTAAAAGAGAGCTCCAGAGCCACACCATTTCTAGGCTGATCTGGCTCTGGGACTTCTTCCTCTATAGGCTCCAGTTCAACGGAAGTAATCCGGTCTGAAGAAAAGAAAAAACGACGGCCTTTATAATTTGTCGTAAAATACGCTCTCTGATCCTCCTGCCCATTATTTTTAACAAATGAGAGAGGAAGCTTACATTTATTTAAATGAACGGAATCTTTTAAATGATTTTGCAAAATATACACCTCTTTCTAAATGGTATAAAGCATAATATGCAGAATATTTATTCTATGAGACAAACGTTCAGGGAGGGTGGTAATGGTAGTACCTCTTATATGATTAATTAGTTAACTTTATCATATTCAGAGATACCTGATTGTAAAATGCAAGCGCTGCTTTGTTAACAAAAGCATCACCTCTGCCAATAAGAGTTGTCTGGTATGCTCCTGGTGTAACAGGAAAATCGCTGGAGGAGGTCTCTCCTGTCGTATATATGGCACCATCCGGACCAATCTCAATCCCTCGACTCGAATCTCCATTACTACCACCTAGATAGTAAGATACAATAAGACTGGTCAAGTCTGCTTTAAAAATGGTAATAAAGGCATTTACTTGCCCTTTTAAAGAAGAGGGAAATACATTTGGTGTTGTTGGAAAATCAGATGCCTGAGTATATCCTGTTACATACACATGGCCTTGTGCATCTGTTTTAATATCAGCACCAGTACTTATAACGCTTCCACCTAAATAGGTGGACCCAAACAGACTGCCTCCCGACGGAGATATCTTGGATACAAATACTTGATTAACAGCAAGGCCTTTTGTTGGCTGAAACGCACCAGGTGTAACTGGGTAATCTGATGAATTGGTGAGTCCTGTAATAGAAGCATAGCCTAAAGGGTCTACAGCAATACTTAAAGGAGTATTATTTCCGCTCCCCCCTATAAACGTGGAGTAGATCAAGGAACTTCCGTCAGTTGAAAATTTAGTAACATATCCTGCATCTACCACAAACGTAGTTTGAAAGGCGTTAGGGGTCAAAGGAAAATCTGTTGCCCCTGTAACACCGGTTACATAGGCGTGCCCCTCGGTGTCTAAGGCGATGCCAAAACTGGTGGCTGAGTTATTTCCTCCAAGATAGGTGGAATAAATAAGGCTTCTTCCGTCTGGTGACATCTTGGTAACAAATGTGCTAGACGGTCCGGGCAAAGTTGTTTGAAAGGCACCGGGGGTGCTTGGTAAAACCGTAGAGGCAGTAAGACCTGTAATATAAGCACTGCCTTGAGAGTCAACTGCAATTGCCTGGCCTTGATCTTCGGTGCTGTTTCCCAAAAAGGTAGAGTAAACAAGACTTTCCCCATTTGCTGCGATTTTTGTTATAAACATATAACCGCGGGTGGTTTGAAAGGCATCTGGCGTTATTGGAAAGTTAACAGAATTTGTTTGTCCAGTCACATAGGCGCAATATTCTGTATCAACTGCAATACCCCAACTATAATCTCGACCACTACCTCCAAGATAGGTTGAATAAATAAGAGATTCTCCGTTGCTGGAAAACTTAGTAATATAAGCCTCCTCATTGCCGGAGTAGGTGGTCTGAAAGGCACCTGGGGTTACAGGGAATCCTGCTGAATTCACGTACCCAGTTACATAGGCCTGACCCAGATCATCTACTGCAATGGCATTGCCATATTGAAAATCGCTGCCTCCAAGATAGGTGGAATACTGAATAATGGGATCAATGACAAGAGGACTATCTGTAGAATAATCTCCAGTCAGCTGGAATCCAAAGTCAAAATCCCCATAGCGCTGGTAAGCACAGCTCACCGGTATCTTAACCCCATCAATTTCCTGATAAGCAATAGGAGCTAAGTCGGTCAGTGTTCCCAGTGCATGATGAATAAGAAGATTCCCCATTTCGTCTATATCCAGACGGTCGGCTCCTTCCCAATGAAGTCGGATCGATGAAATGCGTTCTGGTTCATCTAACAACCAGTTCATTTTCAAGCCATCCTCACTAGCACTAACCTCCACATCCACACCTTCCCAGACTGCGTTATACCGTAGTTCCTTATAATGAGGAACTCCATTTTGCCATTTGGAAGAGTCATTTCCTCTGAAATAATGGTGATATCCTTCCAGCTGAAATACTCCTTCTGGAATCAGATTGGTATTTGCATTTGTGAAGGAAAGCTCCAGAGCTACCCCATTTCTAGGCTGATTCGGCTCTGGAACTTGTTCCCCTATAGGCTCCAGCTCCACGGAAGTAATCCGGTCTGAAGAAAAGAAAAAGCGGCGTCCTTTATAATTTGTCGTAAAGTGTGCCCTCTGATCTTCCTGCCCATTATTTTTAACAAAGGAGAGAGGAAGCTTAGTTTTATTTATAAGCATGGAATCGTTTAAATGATTTTGCATAATATGCACCTCTTTCTAAATGGTTATAAAGCATAGTATGCAAAATGTTCTTTTTATGAGACAAACGTATGGTAAGGGGCCTGTCAACACGGCCCCTTACCATAGAATATTATAGCAATTTAACTAAATCAAGAGATACTTGATTGTAAAATGCAAACGCTGTTTTATTAACAAAAGCATCACCTCTTTCAATTAATGTTGTCTGGTATGCTCCTGGTGTTACTGGAAAATCAGTCGAGCTAGTATTCCCTGTCTTATATATTGCACCTTCTGGCCCGATGTAAATAACGCGGCCATCAGCCTCATTATTTCCCCCCTGCCCAATGAAGTCGGATGGAAGAAATCCGGTCTGAGGAGAAGAAAATACGTTGGTTCTTGAGGCTGCTAGTAAAGTGCGCTCTGGAATCCTCCTGTCCGTTATTTGCAACAAAGGAGAGAGGAAGCTTCATTTTTTTTAAAGGCAGTGAATTTGCCATAATATTCTGCATAATTAACACCTCTTAATGATTTATTTGATAGAGCATAATATGCAGAAGAATCTCTCTATGAGACAAACCTTACAAGAGGCCAAAAACCAGCTTCCCCTTTTCTCATATCATCATAAATATCCCGTTACATCAACTGAAGCCTGTCTGTAAAAGGCAAAAGCAGTTCTTGTAACATACGCGTCTGATGTTCCGTTAAGTGTTGCCTGGTAAGCCCCAGAAGTAACGGGAAAATCAGCGGAGCTGGTAGATCCAGCGGTGTACACTGCACCATCTGACCCAAGAGAAATTCCCTGACCAGTATCACCTCCGCCACCTCCCAGATAGTAAGAAACAATGAGATTTGTCAAATCTGAGGATAGAATGCAGATAATTGCATCTGATGTTCCTTCTAAAGCAGAGGAAATTACATTGGGTGTTGTTGGAAAATTTGGGGAAAAAGTGTGTCCTGTAACGTAGGCGTGGCCATATTCATCCAAAGCAACACCAAAACCATCATCGTGAAGGTCTCCACCTAAAAAGGTGGATCCGATTAAACTGTTTCCTCCAGGTGATAACTTAGTGAGAAATACATCATCACTCCCACCTCCATAGGTTGTCTGAAACCCGTTTGGTGTTACTGGAAAATCAGCAGAGGCGGTTCTACCTGTAACATAGGCACAGCCTTGACTATCTACTGCAATACTACGGGCTACATCACTAGCATTGCCAGATAAAAAGGTGGAGTAGGCCAGTGAACTTCCATCTATGGCAAGTTTTGTGACAGTTACTGCATTGGAGGTTAGTGTAGTCTGAAAGGCACCAGGTGTTACTGGAAAATTAGTAGCATTAGTAATACCTGTAACATAGGCATAATCATAAGCATCCAAAGCAATCCCCGTGCAATAGCCATTACCGTTACCATAAAGATAGGTAGAATAAATGAGATCACTGCCATCATTGGAAAACTTTGTAATAAAACCAACAGCACCTACTGGAGCAGTAAGAGTCGTTTGAAACGCACCGGGTGTAGTGGGTATAGTGCCACCTTGGCCAGTGACATAAGAACAGCCCTCGGAGTCAACTGCAATGCCAAAACCTGTTCCTGACGTACCTAAAAAGGTGGAGTAAATAAGGCTCTCTCCATCCGCCGCAAGTTTCGTGACAAAGATTCCTCCAGCTGTTGTCTGAAACGCCCCCGGTGTGATTGGAAAATTAGCCGAATTAGTCTGCCCAGTGACGTAGGAGCAACCTTGGGTATCCAGGGCAATGGCATAACCAATCTCGGAACCGCTGCCTCCGAGATAGGTGGAATAGATAAGAGAACTGCCATCGCTGGAAAACTTGGTGACAAATACATCACTTCCCCCGGCATTGGTTGTCTGAAAAGCGCCAGGTGTCACAGGAAAATTAATTGAGGTTGTATCACCAACTACATGGGCACACCCCTGGGGATCTACTGCGATTCCTCTGCATTGATCCGTTAAGCTGCCTCCTAAATAAGTGGCATATGCAAGGATTGGGTCAATGATAAGAGGGAGATTTTCCAAATACTTGCCAATCAGTTCAAAACCAAGGTCAAAACTACCATATAGTCGATAAACGCAGTCTACTGGTTTTCTTTCCCCCTCTATTTCCTGATAAGCAATGGGAGCCAAATCAGTTAAGGTACCCAATGCATGATGAACCAGAAGGTTCCCTGTAGAGTCGATCTCCAGGCTGTCTGCCCCTGACCAATGAAGACGAATGGACGAAACTTGGTCTGGCTTATCTAACACCCAATTCATTTTCATACCATCCTTACTACCTGATATCTCTAAATCAACCCCATCCCAGATTCCGGGATATCGAAGCTCCTTAAAATGAGGAACACCATTGTTCCATTTTGTAGAATCATTTCCCCGGTAAAAATGGTGATGTCCCGGCAGTTGGGATATGCCCTGAGGGGCAAGACTGGTATTTGCATTTGTAAAGGAAAGCTCCAGGGCTACACCATTTCTTGGTTCGTCAGGCTCAGTGATAGGGGAAGGAAAATCATCAGGTTCTGGAATTGATTCCTCTATTGGTTCCAGTTCTACCAGTGTAATCCGGTCTGAGGAGAAGAAAATACGTTGATTCTTAAGGCTGGAAGTAAAGTGTGCCCTGGAGTCCTCCTGCCCGTTGTTTGCAACAAAGGAGAGAGGAAGCTTATTTTTATTTGAAGGCAATGGGTCCGCCATAATATTCTGCATAATTAACACCTCTTAATGATTTATTTGATAAAGCATAATATGCAAAATATTCTTTCTTTGAGACAATCCTGACAAGGTGCCATTGCAGGGTGGTTTTAACTTTAAGTCTCTAAAACAATCCATCAATCTCAACGGAAGCCTGACGATAAAAAGCAAACCCGGTTTTGGTCACAAATGCATCACTGGCTCCATTTAACGTTGTCTGGAATGCTCCAGGCGTAGCGGGAAATTCAGTAGAAAGGGTCTGCCCTGTTGCATATACCGCACCTTCCGGCCCCGTGGCAATACTATAACCAACTCCACTTCCCAGACAATAAGAAACAAGAAGCTGTGTTAAATCTGGGGATAAGATACTGATATATATATTTGAACTTCCATCGCTTACAGAAGGAATCACATCTGGTGTTAATGGGAAGTTGGGCGAGCTAGTAGATCCGGTGGAGAAAATACGGCCTTGCGCGTCAACTGTTCCTCCCCGGTTAATTTCAGAACCATTACCTCCTAAAAAAGTAGAGGCAATAAGACTATCTCCTCCAGGAGATAGCTTGGAAATAAACGTACTTAAAGACCCTCCAGGAGAGATTGTCTGAAATGCTCCAGGTGTTACTGGAAAACCAGGCCCATTAACGAACCCTGTAACAAAGGCATTACCATTAGAATCCACAGAAATACTTTGACCGTTTGTAACGGAGCTGCCAGACAAATAGGTGGAATAAATAAGGGCACTTCCATCAAGGGCGAGCTTTGTTATAAACGCGGAATTTACAGTGGACGTAGTTTGAAAAGCGCCTGGTGTTACAGGAAAGTCAATGGAAGAGGTTATTCCTGTTACATAGGCGTAATCCTGAGCATCCACTGCAATGTCGTTGATTACATCCTGACCGCTGCCTTCCAGGTAGGTGGAATAGATAAGGCTTCCTCCATCAGAAGAAAGTTTTGTAATAAATCCGCTTTGAAATCCAAAGTACGTAGTTTGAAATGCACCTGGAGTAACAGGAAAATTAAGGTCACTGGTATATCCAGCCACATATGCATGGCCCTGAGAATCAACTGCAATTCCGTTACCATTTCCAGATGCTGTAGATCCTAAAAAAGTAGAATAAATCAAACTACCTCCGTCTGGCGCAAGCTTAGTAACATATATTCTTCCTGCAGTGGTTTGAAAAGCACCCGGAGTAATGGGGAAATCGGCTGAAGTCGTTCCACCTGTAATATAAGCACACCCTTCTGTATCCAGGGAAATGAAGTTGTCGGCTTCGATGCCACTGCCTCCAATGTAAGTGGAATAAATAAGGGAGGCACCATTGCTTGCAAACTTGGTAACAAATGCATCTGTGTCACCTCCATAGGTGGTTTGAAATGCACCGGGTGTTACAGGAAAGTCAACAGAAGTAGTGGTTCCCGTAACATAAGCACAACCCTGAGTATCTACCGCAGTACCTCTTCCTGTTTCTGTTAAACTTCCCCCCAGGTAGGAGGCGTACGTAAGGATTGGATCAATGATAAGAGGAATATCCTCCAAATAATTGCCTGTCAGTTCAAAGCCAAGTTCAAAATTTCCAAATAGTCGGTAAGCACAGCCCACTGGCTTTCTTGCCCCATCTATTTCCTGATAGGCAATGGGGGATAAATCAGTCAATGTCCCAAGAGCATGATGGACAAGCAGGTTTCCTGTGACGTCTAGTTCCAGACTGTCAGCTCCTTCCCAGTGTAGGAGTATAGAGGAGGATCTGTCTGGTCTGTCTAATACCCAGTTCATCTTCATACCATTTTGATTTCCTGATATCTCCAAATCCACGCCTTCCCAGACAGCTGGATAGCGAAGCTCTTTATAATGAGGAACGCCATTGCTCCATTTTGAAGAGTCATTCCCTTTATAAAAGTGGTGATATCCTGGTTGTGGCAACACTCCCTCTGGAGTAAGATTTTGATTTGCATTTACAAATGAAAGTTCCACAGCCACACCGTTTCTGGGAACTTTTGACTCGGTTGGAAGTTCTGGGAGATCATCAGGTTCCGGCAGCGCTTCCTCTATAGGTTCCAGTTCCACCAAAGTGATACGGTCTGAAGAGAAGAAAAGACGCCGTCCCTTATGGTTGGTAGTAAAGAGAGCTCTGGAATCTTCCTGTCCGTTGTTTTTGATAAAGGAGAGGGGGAGTTTCGTTCTATATTCATTCAAAGAATTCGTAACAATATTCTGCATAAATAACACCTCATAATTCATTATTAAAGTGCGCAATGAGAAATAAATCACATGCTTGTTAAAAAGTCATTGTGGTGATTCCGTCAATTTCAACCGAAGCCTGCCGGTAAAAGGCAAACCCAGTTTTGGTCACAAACGCATCACTGGCTCCATTTAAAGTTGTCTGGAATGCCCCTGGCGTGGCTGGAAATTCAGTAGAAAAGGTCTGCCCTGTTACATATACTGCCCCTTCCCGCCCAACGGTCATGTTATAAGCACCCCAGTCCCCCAGACAATAAGAAACTAGAAGTTTTGCCAAATCTGCGGAAAAAATGCTGATATATATACCCCCGGGGACAGAAGGTATTACTTCCGGGGTTAATGGAAAGTTGGGCGAAGTGGTGTATCCAGCCGCATAAATATGGCCTTGCATGTCAATCGCACCACTATAATTAACATCAGCTACCGTTCCACCTAAATACGTGGAGGCAATAAGACTATCCCCGCCTGGAGATAACTTGGTGGCAAAGGTATCTGCTGCTCCTCCTCCATAGGTTGTTTGAAAAGCGTTAGCTGTTACAGGAAAACCAGGTCCGTCAACCCGTCCTGTAATATAAGAATTACCTTGAGTATCTACAGAAATGCTACGGCCCGAGGAGTTGCTAGTGCCAGACAAAAAGGTGGAGTAAATAAGAGCACTTCCATCAAGGGCAAGTTTTGTTATAAATGTGGAACTTCCTGTGAACGTTGTTTGAAAAGCGCTTGGTGTTACAGGGAAATCGGTAGAACTGGTAGCGCCTGTAACATAAGCGTAACCTTGAGTATCAACAGTAATGTCATTAATAATATCCTGACCAGTACCCCCCAGGAAGGTGGAGTAGATAAGGCTTCCTCCGTCAGTGGAAAATTTGGTGATAAATCCACTACCAGAGAGGCCCAAATTCGTAGTTTGAAATGCACCTGGAGTAATAGGAAAATTAGTGTCAGAGGTATATCCTGCAACATGAGCATGCCCCTGAAGATCAACTACAATGCCGTTACTAGACGACCCACTAACTGTGCCACCTAAATAGGTAGAGTAAATTAAACTTCCCCCGTCTGGCGCAAGTTTAGTAACATATAAGCTACCAGGTGTCGTTTGGTATGCCCCTGGGGTAATGGGGAAATCGGTGGAACCTGTTGAACCTGTAATATAAGCGCATTCTTGTGTATCCAAGAAAATGGAGTTGGCAGAAGCACCATTACTGCCTCCCAGATAGGTGGAATATATAAGGGAGCTGCCATCGCTGGCAAATTTAGTAACATATGCATCATTCACACCTCCAGCGGTGGTCTGGAAAGCGCCAGGTGTTATAGGAAAATCAACGGAAGTAGTAGTTCCCGTAACATAAGCGCAGCCCTGAGTATCTACAGCAATACCTCTTGCATTTTCTGTTAAGCTGCCACCCAGGTAGGTGGCGTACATTAAGATTGGATCAATGATAAGTGGAGTATTCTCAATATAGCTACCTGTCAGCTCAAAACCAAGATCAAAGCTTCCATATAACCGGTAAACGCAATCCACTGGCTTTCTTTCCCCATCTATTTCCTGATAGGCAATGGGAGCCAAATCAGTCAATGTCCCCAAAGCATGATGCACAAGTAGGTTTCCTGCGGCGTCTAGTTCCAGACTGTCGGCTCCTGCCCAGTGTAATCGTATAGAAGAAACTCTGTCCGGACCATCTAAAACCCAGTTCATCTTCAAGCCTTCTTGACCACCCAAAAGCTCCAGATCAACGCCCTCCCAGACAGCGGGATAGTGAAGTTCTTTATAATGGGGAATGCCATTGCTCCATTTTGTAGAGTCATTTCCCCTATAAAAGTGGTGGTACCCTGGTTGGGGTAATACTCCCTCTAAAGTAAGGGTGGGATTTGCATTTACGAATGAAAGTTCTACAGCAACACCGTTTCGAGGTATTCCTGATGGTATTGGTGACTCTATGAGATCATCTGGTTCCTGTATGGGTTCATCCACAGGTTCCAGCTCCACAGAAGTAATTCTGTCAGAAGAAAAGAAGAAACGCCGTCCTTTGTAGTTTGTGGAAAAGTGAGCCCTGATATCTTCCTGCCCATTATTTTTGACGAAGGAGAGAGGGAGTTTTGTTCTATATTCATTGTAAGGATTCGTGACAATATTCTGCATAATAAACACCTCTTAATTTTTATTCTTAAATCCCCTAGATCAATCCTTTTATTCAACGGAAGCCTGACGGTAAAATGCAAAACCTGTCTTGATCACAAACGCATCACTGGTTCCATTTAAAGATGTCTGGTATGCACCAGGAGTGGCGGGAAATTCGGTAGAGGAGGTTAGACCTGCCCAATGAAGGCGAATGGAGGAAACTCTGCTTGGCTCGTTTAAAACCCAGTTCATCTTCATGCCATTTAAACTTGCCGATAACTCTAAATCCACGCCCTCCCAGACAGCAGGATAGCGAAGCTCTTTGTAATGAGGAACACCATTTCTCCTTTTTGACGAGTCTTTTCCTTTAAGATAATGGTGATAGCCTGATTGCTGAGAAACGCCCTCTGGTGTCAGACCTGTATTTGCATTTATAAAGGAAAGCTCCAGGGCTACGCCATTTCTAGGGTTTTCTGGTACTGTTTCATCTATGGGTTCTAGTTCCACTGAAGTGATCCGATCCGAAGAAAAGAAAAAACGCCGTCCTTTATAGTTTGTAGTAAAGTGACTCTGCTATCTTCCTGCCCGCTGTTTTTAACAAAAGAGAGAGGGAGCTTTGTCTGATATTTACTCATTGGGTCTGTCACAACATTTTGCATAATATACCCCCTGTTTTTTAAAATTGCTATACAAAGACATAGTATGCAAAAGTCATAATTTATGAGACAGACATACCAAGTGCTACCTAATAGCATTTAAGCAAGCCCCTACTAAATCCCTTGTTTCTTGATAATATTGTGGGTGAAGTATATAATGTTAGGGAAATCTTAATAATATCTCAGTAAAAAAATGATAATTAGCGTTTGGAAAACTGATAAAATAAGCTGTCCTCCATAACCATGGAAAGGAGAATCAAAGATATGCAGGAAAAGATACTGATTGTAGACGATGAACAAGAAATTGCGGACTTAGTGGAACTATATCTAAACAATGAAGGATACACGGTTTATAAATTTTATTCAGCAAGAGATACCCTTGCCTGTATTGAAACCACAGTACTTGATCTTGCTATATTAGATGTCATGCTGCCGGATATGAGTGGATTTAAGCTATGTCAGAAGATTAGGGAGCAGCACACCTACCCAATTATTATGCTGACAGCAAAAGATGAAGAGATTGATAAAATAACAGGTTTGACATTAGGAGCAGATGATTATATTACAAAGCCTTTTCGCCCCCTTGAGATGGTAGCAAGAGTAAAAGCCCAGTTACGTAGATATAAAAAATACAATCCATCTCATTCCACGGAATCTGAGGAGTCTGTAATTGCCCATTCCGGTTTGTTGATGGACATTAAGACCCACGAGTGCACGTTGGATGAAAGACCACTCGCTCTGACTCCCACGGAATTTTCGATTCTTCGCATTCTTTTAGAGAATAAAGGAAATGTAGTCAGTGCAGAGGAATTATTTCATAAGATTTGGCAGGACGAGTATTACAGCAAAAGTAACAACACGATTACGGTCCATATTCGTCATCTGAGAGAGAAGATGAACGATACGGTAGATAAACCAAAGTATATTAAAACCATATGGGGAGTGGGTTATAAAATTGAAGGATAAGTATAAAGCGGACTATTTTCAGTTAAAATATAAATTGTTTTTCCGGTTTCTAGGAATGATGGTATTTGCTTTTCTAATTATATTTGTTTTGTATAAGACCTTATGGAGTGGAAAAGGAGGAGACGCCATTGTTTCCATCTTACAAAAAATCCTTGGGATGGAATATGGCGATGCACTCTATATATACCGTCATATATTTCGCGATTATGCGGAGTTGATTTGGGTGATCGGAATTGTATTCGTATTTTTTGTATTTCTAATATTTTTCCTTAACTGGTTTACAAAGTATTTTAATGCAATCAATCAAGGAATTGACGCGTTACTAGAAGAGGATAGGATTATCTCCTTGCCAGCAGAAATGTCAGCCATTGAACTAAAATTGAACACAGTAAAGCGAACCCTTCAAAAACGGGCCTTAGATGTCCAGATCGCCGAACAGCGAAAGAATGATTTGGTTATGTATTTAGCCCATGACATAAGAACCCCGCTTACATCGGTGATCGGATATTTAAGTTTATTAGAGGAAGCTCCTGATATGCCCCTGGAGCAGAAGGCAAAGTATGTGCACATAACCCTGGATAAAGCGTACCGTTTGGAGAAGATGATCAATGAATTCTTTGAAATAACACGCTATAATCTCCAGCAAATTAAAATAGAAAAAGAAAAGATAGACCTTTACTACATGCTGGTACAATTAATAGATGAGCTCACCCCCATTCTATCTGAAAAAGGAAATACAGTCACCCTCAAGGCAGATGAGAATCTAACCGCTTATGGAGATCCTGGAAACCTGGCAAGGGTTTTCAATAACATATTAAAAAATGCAATAGCATATAGCTATCCAAATACGGATATCATCATCTCAGCTATGGAAGAAGAAAATGAGGTAGTTATTTCATTTCATAATAAAGGACACACGATTCCACAGGAAAAACTTTCTGCAATTTTTGAAAAGTTTTACCGAATTGACGAAGCCCGGACTTCAAACACTGGGGGAGCTGGCTTAGGTCTAGTCATAGCAAAAGAAATTATTTCCTTGCATGGTGGCAGCATAACTGCGCAAAGTGAAAATAAAACCATCATATTCACGGTTACCCTGCCCCAGTCCCTTTAGGTTCTATCCACTTGGTATTAGGATTTTCTTAGGATTTAAACAACAAAATATTAAAATCACAAAAGCTCCTGTTTGGTAAGATAATTACGAAACAGGAGCTTTTTATATGAGTTTTGATCCAAATGAGAAAGGAAGATTACCATGAAACAGGAAGTAAATAACCATAATGTTGATAGATATAAACCCCGCAGACAAGCAAGGCGTAAAAACAGGTTCAGAAGAATTCCCACCTTTTTATTCCTATGCGGTTGCCTTGCAATGGCAGTAACCGCTTTTGGCTTGATAAAGGATAAAAATCCGCTTGGCAGTAAAGAGTGGCAGATGCCTCCCATCCATGCAATTAATACCAATATCCCGGCTCCTAATACCAGGAGTGAGGAAACCCCATGGAACTTAATTTTAGTTAATAAGTGGAATACCATTCCAGATAATTATGAAGTGGAACTAATGGAATTAACAAATGGACAATCAGTAGACAAACGGATCTATCCTGAATTGCAGGAAATGTTCGATGCAGCCAGAAGTGAAAACATCTATCCCATTGCAGCGTCTGGATATAGAACTGAAATGAGGCAAAAAAGCTTGATGAAAGAAAAGATTGCTGAATACAAAGGGAAAGGACACTCCCAGGAAGAGGCCAGGACCAAAGCCGAGGAGTGGGTTGCCGTTCCAGGAACAAGTGAACATCAAATTGGTTTATCAGTGGATATCAATGCAGACAAAATGAAATCCACTGGAAACGACGTTTATGAATGGCTCAGAAAGAATAGTTATAAATTTGGATTCATTCTTCGCTACCCAGCCGACAAGACGGATATAACCGGGGTAATCCATGAACCCTGGCATTACCGTTATGTTGGAAAGGAAGCGGCAGCTGAAATATACAAAAGAGGTATCTGCCTGGAAGAATATCTAAATAAAACAAGCCAGTAAAAGACGATGCCAAAAAATGTTCACCAAGGCTATATCATTATTCTTAGATTAATAATTATCAAGAATTTTAAAAATGAAAAATAAATAATTATGATTGGTTGACAAATGAGTAAATAAGGCATATATTCATATTAAGTAAACTGTTAGTATACTTAAAATAAATGCAGCAATATAAGGTGGTATCATGGGACGAAAAGAACACAGCATGAAGGAAAAAGAATTGAGGAAAGGTCATATCATTGACGCCGCAGAACGAGTCTTTTTTTCAAAAGGATTTGAGAATGCTTCTATGGATAACGTTGCAAAAGAAGCTGGATTTACGAAAAAAACGATCTATATGTATTTTAGCAGCAAGGAACAAATCTATTTTGAAATTATGATACGAGGATATCGCCTGCTGATTGCAAAGCTGGAAAATAATTTTAAAGAAAAAAAACAGGTGAACGCCTTGGATGAGCTGCGTACCATCTTCTTATCCTTTTATCAGTTCAGCCAGGAGTGCGCCCCATACTTTAAAGCCATCATGGAATATGAAACAAAGGATTGTGACCAATATACCGGTGTAGAAGATGCCGCAATCCATGAATGCTATGAATTGGGTGAACAAATCTTTAGTTATCTCTCCAAATCATTGGATCGAGGTAAGGAAGAGGGAAGTGTGAGAAAAGAACTTGACAGCGAAAAGACAGCTATGATTTTATGGGCGTTTACTGTGGGAGTATTTAATACAAGAGAAAGAAAAAAGGATTATCTAAAAGTGTATCATAACGTCTCCCCCGAAGACTTTGTTACGGATTCCTTCCATATGGTGATGCATTTAATTGGCGTAAAAGGAGAAATATAACATGAAGGGAGATAAATCCTCTGATGTCGTGGCAAATGGGCTGCTTTCCCTTGCTGTGGCCATCATAGTTCTATTCATCGCACTTTTTATTATCAGTGGAGGTTTCATGAAGCAAGAATATTTAAAACCATGGTCAAAGGAATACTCCAACAATTATAATGATCCACGAATCCGTCTGGCTGCAAGAGGTATCTTAGCGTCAAGCGGACATAACATGCAGCCTTGGACCTTAAGGCTTGACCCTATCGATTCCTTGTCGTTTTATCTCTATGCCAACCCTGAGCGCATTACAAAAGAAGTAGATCCAGAGTTTCGTCAGATGATGATATCTCAGGGAACCTTTTTAGAATACGTTTCAGTGGCAGGTGAAAAAGAGGGATGGGAGGTAAAGATTAAGCTATTTCCCAATGGAGAGTATGACGAAGAAAATTTACTTCATAGCATGGATACTCTGCCGGTGGCAAAAATTACCTTAGAAAGCGCTCAACAAGAGGAAGCTCCGCTTTATAACGCCATGTACATGCCAGATACAAACCGAATGCCTTACTGGGACCATGAGCTTTCTCCATATGAGATTTCCAGTCTGGAATCAGCTTCTGATACATCTGATATTTCAGTAAAGGTATATAAGGAGCAATCCGATCATTCTTACATTACAGCTTGTGTTATCGAAAGTGCCATAATGGAAGCAGGAGTTCCCCGGGTGATGGAAGAAACAAATACCATATTCCGTGCCAACGAACATCAGAAAAATAGGTACCGTTACGGTTTTTCCGTGGAAGGGCAGGGAACAAGTGGCCTTATGAAACCAGTTTTGCAGGGAATGCTCACGATGTTCCCGTCCCTCAATTCAGGAAAGGCGGCCAGCCAGAACTTTATTAAATCAACTATGACCTCCGCCAAAAACGCTCCAGCCTACGTTATGATTGTAACCGAAAGAAACGACCGGGCAACCCAGGTCAGGAGCGGAATGATTTACAGCCGGCTTGTGCTCACAGGACATACCATGGGTCTAGCTATGCAGCCACTCAGTCAGGTTCTGGAAGAATATCCGGAAATGAACCACTTATATACCAAGTTTAAGCAAAAGTACGCTCCAAAAGATGGCACCATACAGATGTTATTCCGAACTGGATATCCCAAGAAACGTATGCCCCTTAGCATGAGACAGGATATCATGAACTTTTTTGTGAAGTAACTATGGATTATCTGGCCGTCTGTGTGTTCACAGGTGCTGCCTTAATCTGTAATAAAAACATAGTGTATCGCAAAAGAGTATAGCAGACAAGTATTACAGCAACAATAGTCTGAATCCATATGATTGACTGTACGACTGAAATTTCTAACCCATTTTTAACCAGATAGCCTGCCGTCTGCTTCGATGCAATGGCACTGATAACAAATGGAAATGTAAAGGCAGAATAACTTGGGTAGAATGGCAGGCACAATAGTGGAATTAGCCGTGTCAGTACAAGGACATATAATAGAAAAGAAAGTATGGCAAGTCCTATTATAAGGATCAGACTCTTATTTTCCACTGATTGTAGGTAAGCCGCCAGGCACAAGCTTCCAGGTGCTGCAAAAATACAAAACAATGCCTGGGCAGGCTCTGGTATCTCAGTATATTTAACATAACGATATCCAACCAATAGAAGTAAAGCAAGGAAGCTGATGAATCCAAACCAGAAGGCGGCAGTACCAATGAGCGTCATTTGGTAAGCTGGAGAAGTAACACCTGCAGCGGCTATCCCTACATATACAATAAAATAGCTGACATATACATTCTTAAGATTCACCTTTCTCATAAATCGATAAGTAAAGGCACATATAAGAAGGAGATGAAGTGCTATGGCCAAAAGCCAGAGGATTAAAGCCAATGGACTCCAAAAAGGCTTTATGTAAACTGATAGCAGCATAACCCCCATAGGAAATGTAGCCGAAACGCTCATTATAATTGGATTCTTTAAATCCTTCTTAACATCAGAAGGATACATTGTTATTTTAAGTACCAGCAGCATCAATAGAAGAAATGATATGATTCCAAACAGATAGCGAAGGCCATTGGAATAGCTCTGAAGTAAATTGCCCAGAGCCGCACAACCAAGCATAACTCCAGACATTGGAATTGGCACTCGTTTGATGAAGTCAGTCATGAAGTCACCTCGCTGCCACAAGTTCATCTGTATTTACAAGATTAAATTCCCGTATGACAATCTGTGCTACTTTTTCAGCAACCAATCCGGTAAATGCAATGCATTGCTCCTTATGTTCCCCACTTCCCATATCAAATCCTCTTGTGAGTACACGGCAGCAAAGAGAGTTCTTTCCGTTGGCAGTTTTAAAATAATCATGAAGTTCATTGGCTAATAAAAGGTTTTTTTCAACTTTTGGGTCACCTTGTTTTGTTCGTCCAAAGAAAAGTCCAAGTGTCATCACTCCCCCGGATACTGCCCCGCATACGCATTTGGAGCGTCCAATTCCAATGGGAAACCCGGAAGCCATGGAAATGACCGTATCTGGAACGTCAAGTTCAAAATTATCTCGAATAGAACAAACAACAGCTTCTGAACAGAAAAAACCACCACGATATAATTCTTCTGCCTCTTTCTTGATTTTTTCTACACTGACCTCTTTTTTCATTTCCATATTCAAACACTCCTTTGTATATATTTATTGTTATAATCTTATCATAATGGGCCAGGAACCTCCAATTGCCTTTTTCAATTTGTATTGGGACAATCATTGTTTTTATCAATAAAATGCTGTTTGCCAATGAATCATAGGGAAATAATAAAGAAATACATCTTCATTGATACAATGGTAGAAACTATGTATAATATATATTATTCCTATTACAAATAGAAAATTTACACGAATAACCTGGGAGGCGTTATGGGCATCAAAGTGGTAGCAATTGATAATTCGGAGGAATTATTAGATAAAATAACCAGAATTTTAAAAGAGATGAAAGAGGTCGAACTATTAGGCAGTTTCAGCGATGCTGTTACAGCCATGCAGTATATAAAGGAACATCCAGTACAACTGGTATTTTCTGACGTTGTGATGCCAGATATCAGCGGCATTACCTTAGCAGCCAAGCTTTATGAGCTGGCGAATCCGCCGGAGGTAGTTTTGCTTTCCGGAATCCCCGGTTTTTCTCTGGAAGCGTGGAAGATTAAGGCTTACGGGTTTATCATCAAACCTTATAAAAAGCCCCAGATTAAAAACATTGTGGATCAGTATATTGTGGAATATGGCATTGGAGAATAATCGTATTTCCTTTGTTTGTCTCTGCCAGGGTGGGTTTTCTTTTAATGGACGAACCCATTTTCCTATGTTATAATAAGGAAATAGTGAAAAAAGACCCTTTTTTCCATAAGGAGAAAGATATGAAAGAGAAGTTTAAAATAAGGGGGCAGCTGAGAGCCTATATGCAGTGGCCGCTTTATCTGAGTGCGCTTTGGATCATTGCGAATATGATCATAGGTGCAGTCAGTGCAAAGGCAGGGATCATCATGGCCCTGTTCACGCTTTTGTATACGGGGCTTGCAGTCTGGCTTTACGCTTACAGAAGGCAGCGTCTGCTTGGAGGCCTTGTGGAATTTTCCGCAGAATATTCCTGGATGCAGAAGAATTTTCTTACCGATCTGGAGCTTCCCTACGGAATCGCAGATGAGAATGGGCGTGTCTTATGGGGGAACGCGGCGCTTTCAGAAGTCCTGGGAGAGGAAAAGCCTCTTAAGGTAACAAGAAAGAACATAACCACCATATTTCCAGAGATAACAAAAGAAGCTCTTAAGCTGAGTAACGGAACAGCGGAACTTCATGCAACCTTAAATGACCGAAAATATAAGATTCATTTAAAGACAGTGACCATGGAAGGCTCTTCTCACGGAATCGGTCAGGCCGTGGATATGGATGCTGCGGGAGAGACCCTTGTAGCGGTCTATCTTTTTGATGAGACTGAGATCCTTACTTACAAGCAGATGGTCGATGACCAAAAGATGGTCGCAGGACTCATTTATCTGGATAATTATGAGGAAGCCTTAGAGAGCGTGGAAGAAGTCCGCCGCTCCCTTCTTACGGCGCTCATTGATCGTAAGATTACAAAGTACATTACCAACATGAATGGTATTGTGAAGAAGCTGGAAAAAGATAAGTATTTTATTGCCATTAAGCAGTCCTATATTCCGGAGCTGAAAGAAGGCCGCTTTTCCATTTTAGAAGAAGTAAAAGGCGTGAATATCGGCAATGAGATGGCAGTGACCTTAAGCATTGGACTTGGAATGAACGGGGACACGTATTACAAAAACTATGATTTTGCCAGAATCGCCATTGATATGGCCCTGGGCCGTGGCGGTGATCAGGCCGTTGTAAAGGATGGGGAGCGGATTCAGTTCTTTGGAGGCAAGGCACCTCAGGTAGAAAAGACCACCCGTGTCAAAGCCCGTGTCAAGGCTCATGCCTTAAGAGAGCTTATGGAAACCAAAGACAGGCTCTTAATCATGGGGCACCGGCTCACAGACGTAGACTCCTTTGGAGCCGCAGTTGGTATCTACCGTATTGCAACAGCCCTGAATAAAAAGGCTCACATCATTATTAATGAAGTAACCACTTCCGTTCGTCCCTTGCAGGACCGGTTTATTGGAAATCCCGATTATCCCGATGATTTGTTCCTCACCGGAGCAAAGGCAGCAGAGCTTGTGGACGCCAACACCATTTTGGTGGTTGTGGATGTAAACCGTCCCAGCATTACCGATGCCCCTGAGCTTTTACGCATGGTAAAGACCATTGTGGTTCTGGATCATCACAGACAAAGCAGTGAGATCATCGACAATGCAGTCTTATCCTATGTGGAGCCATACGCTTCCTCAGCCTGTGAGATGGTTGCGGAGGTGCTTCAGTATATTGCGGATGGAATTAAGATTAAGTCTGCAGAGGCAGACGCCCTGTATGCGGGAATCGTCATTGATACTCATAATTTCACCAATCAGACTGGAGTCAGAACCTTTGAAGCGGCGGCATTTCTTAAGAGAAACGGAGCTGATGTGGTCCGTGTGAGAAAGCTGTTTCGGGATGATCTTGATGATTACAAGGCAAAAGCAGAAGCAGTTCGTGAGGCAGAGATTTTTGAAAAATATTTTGCAATCAGTGTCTGCCCGTCGGAAGGAATTGGAAGCCCTACGGTCATTGGGGCTCAGGCGGCCAATGAGCTTCTTGATATAGCAGGCATTAAGGCATCCGTTGTAATGTCACATTATAACAATACGGTGTTTATGAGCGCCCGTTCCATTGACGAGGTAAATGTCCAGGTCATGATGGAAAAGCTGGGAGGCGGAGGCCACCGTACCATAGCAGGCGCACAGCTTGCGGATGTGACCATTGAAGAAGCAAAAACCCGCTTAAAAGCGGTTATCAAAGAGATGTTAGAGAAGGGAGACATATCATAATGGATATTGTATTATTAGAAGACGTAAAGGCATTAGGAAAAAAGGGACAAATCGTTAAGGTGAACGATGGATATGCTAGAAATTTCATTCTCCCAAAGAAGCTTGGAATCGAAGCAACTTCAAAGAACTTAAATGACTTAAAGCTTCAGAAGGCTAACGAAGCTAAGATCCAGGCAGAGCAGTTAGAGGCTGCCAAAGAGCTTGCAGCGAAGTTAGGAGAGCTTTCCATCACACTGTCTATCCGGGCAGGAGAGGGCGGAAGAGCGTTTGGTTCCGTTTCAGGCAAGGAGATATCCCAGGCCATTCAAACTCAGCTTGGACTTGATATTGATAAAAAGAAGCTGGTTCTTCCTGAGCCACTTAAGACCTTTGGCTCTCACGAAGTACCCATTAAGCTTCATAAAGAAGTAACTGCAAAACTGATTGTTAAGGTAATAGAAAGCTAGGAGGCAAAACCATGGATGACGCCCTGATCAAGCGGGTGCTCCCCCACAGCATAGAAGCAGAACAGTCTGTCATTGGTTCCATGTTGATGGACCGGGACGCCATTATCTCAGCTTCCGAGATCGTAACCGCAGGAGACTTTTATCAGCACCAGTATGGCATCATGTTTGAGGCCATGCTGGAGCTTTTTAATGAGAACCTGCCCGTGGATCTAGTAACTCTACAAAACCGGTTAAAGGAAAAGGATGTACCGCCTGAGGTATCCAGCCTGGAGTTCGTCCGGGAGATCATTACCACAGTACCTACCTCCGCCAATGTAAAGTCCTATGCTAATATTGTAAGGGATAAGGCGGTATTAAGGCGTCTCATTAAGGTCAATGAAGAGATTGCCAATACATGTTACGTAGGAAAAGAGCCACTGGAAACCATAATGGCTTATACGGAAAAGACCATCTTCAATCTGTTACAGAACCGTAATTCCGGGGAATTTGTTCCAATCCGGCAGGTTGCCATGAATGTACTGGAAAAGATCGAGGAAGCTTCGAAAAACCAGGGAACCGTTACAGGTATTCCTACTGGATTTATTGATTTAGATTATAAGACCTCAGGCCTGCAGCCCTCTGACTTCATCTTAATTGCGGCCCGTCCTTCCATGGGTAAGACTGCCTTCGTTTTGAACCTGGTAGACCATGTGGCGGTTAAGAAAGGCCTTCCAGCCATGGTATTCAGTCTGGAGATGTCAAAGGAGCAGCTGGTAAACCGTATGCTTGCCATGGAATCCAACGTAGACTCCCAGAAGCTAAGAACGGGAACCCTTTCCGATACGGACTGGGATGCCGTAGTAGAAGGAATCGGAGTCATTGGTAATTCCAAGCTGATCATCGACGATACCCCTGGAATCTCCATTATGGAGCTTCGTTCCAAGTGCCGGAAGATGAAGCTGGAATACGGTCTTAGTGTCGTCATCATCGACTACCTGCAGCTTATGAGCGGAAGCGGAAAAGGCGGAGATAACAGACAGCAGGAGATCTCAGAAATCTCCAGATCCTTAAAGGCCCTGGCAAGAGAGATGAACGCACCGGTTATCGCATTATCCCAGCTCAGCCGTGCCTGTGAGACCAGACAGGACCACAGGCCCATGCTATCTGACCTTCGAGAGTCAGGAGCCATCGAGCAGGATGCTGACGTTGTTATGTTCTTATACCGAGATGATTATTATAATAAGGATACAGATATGCCTAATATTGCAGAAGTCATCATTGCAAAGCAGAGAAACGGTCCTATTGGAACGGTAAATCTGGTCTGGAGACCAGAGTATACGAAGTTTGCAAACATGGCAAGACAATAAGCAGGGTAGAAAAAGGAGTGGAGGAACATCACCAAGTTTCAGTGATGTTCCCCCGCTCCTTTTTATGAGTTTTGAAGGTCGGTCTCATGGCTCTTATAGCTTCTACTTTGAGGAAGGGGTACCATCATGGGATACTTCCTTCATGTAAGCCTTGAATTCCTGGGCTATTTCCTTGTATTTAGTATGGTGAAGGTAATGAGTACCTTCCATGGGAATCACCTTACCATATTGGGATTGCTTCGCCTGTTCTTCGTGGAGAGGCAGCCACCAGGAATTATTTTCGTTATTGGACTGTACAAAAAGAAGCATTGGAAGATCGTGAGGGTAGGTAAGCGTTTCTCCGTTTTTAAAATTGGAGCCAAGGTGTTTTAATTCGTTGAGCATCGTTGGATTGCTGCTTACCTGATTGGATATGAGATTCATCTGTTCGCGGGAGTGTTCATCTAATGGAAGGTCTTCATTACGGTCGACCTCCAGCTTTTTGACCAATCTCATGAGGCCAGAACGCTTTATAAAGTCAAAGGTTCTTAAAGGCAGTTTAGCCTCCATGCCGGGCTGATTGGGAACGCTGCTGTCAATTCCAATAAAAGCCTGGACCTCGTCCCGGTAGTTGTTTACATAGGTGGCCCCATAGAGACCTGTGATGGAATGACCCATTAAAATGTAATGATCCAGCTTTAGCTGCTGTACCGCCTGGTGAATCTCACTAACGATATTCTCTGTTGTTCTTTCTTTGTCAGTTCCGTCGCTGAGTCCATAACCAAAGGGTTCTATGGCTACGACCCTGTAATCCGGCGACAATTCATCAATGAGCGGCTTAAAGTCCAGGACAGGAGATGGAGTGCCTTGTCCTGGGAGTAGGACGATGATCTGATCCCCATTCCCCTGTATGAAAACGTTCATCCTTTTGCCATCCACCTCTACAGATTGACCGTAAGGTTCGATTTTTTTCTTTTCCATGCGGTTACAGATTGCATTCACCACATAAGTGATAGCCAGAAACAATATGAGAACGATTACGATTCCTGCGATTATTCTTAATAACAGGCGCATCAGCTTACCGGGCCTATTTCCGGTGTTATCCTTTGTTTCTAATGTCTTTGCCATATTTATTTCTCCTGTCTATCTAACGTTAAAGCTATTTTATCACATGCATCAAGTCGTATAAAATAATATGTCCCCTTTGCACTGGTAATATGTAGCCCATAGAAGCAAGTATGAAAGAGAGAAGTACCATGATGTGAATATGAGGGAAAGAATGAACGTAATAAGCAATCCCAATGGTTTTTCATTAAAATATTGCCCAATATCCTAAAAAAATTTCATTCTATATTCATAATCCGTATGAAACCAGCATATGATATAAATAGTAAGGTTATGAAAACTTAGTGAACCAAAGGAGAGGATATAGCTATGGCTGAGATACATTACTTAATATCGGATGCATCGCGGAAAGTCGATGTGGAATCCCATGTCCTTCGATACTGGGAGGACGAGCTTCAATTAGACATTCCCAGAAATGAGATGGGGCACCGGTATTACACCGAGACCCACATCCGTTTATTCAGGCAGATCAAAGACTTGAAAGAAAAGGGATACCAGTTAAAAGCCATCAAAACAGCGCTTGATAAGGTCATTGAGGGAAGCGAAGATCCCATCATCCCCGATGATTTATTGGAGGGCCAGATCACCCAGGAATTAAAAGAGGGAAGCTTATCTGGTCAAGAGGGCGGGACAGTCCTGGACATACATAATACAGCGCCGGTTTCCATTGCCTCAGAAAAAATGGAGCAGTTCCAGGAGATCATGAACCACATTATTGGACGAGCCTTAGAGGTCAATAATGAACAGCTAAGTCAGGATGTAAGCTGTCTGGTCAATGATAAGGTCATTAAGGAAATGCAGTATCTAATGAGTTTAAAAGAAGAAAAAGAAGAAGAGCGTTACAAGCAATTGGACGAGCTTTTAAGAACGTATCAAAAAGACAACAAAGGCCGTGCCGAAGCAGCCGCTTCCAAGATTCCTTTTTTCAACCGCAAAAAAAAGTTCGGGAGAAACGGGAAAAAACTGTAACACCACACTACTTTCAGATAAAACAACAGGGATACCTGTTCAGGCAAAAATCCGCAGTTGCCACTGAAAGTGAGACTGCGGATTTTTCTGTAAGCTTATTCTTTTCTACATGCATCAACAAACGTCTGAAACATTCGTAACGCCACATCATCTTTTTCCCACAAATATTCCGGATGCCACTGAACACCCAAAAAGAAGGGGTAACCAGGCATTTCTATGGCTTCCACCAGCTGATCCGGGGACCATGCCGTTGCAATAAGACCAGGAGCTACCTCTCTGACTGCCTGGTGGTGCATGCTGTTCACCTTTAATTCCGATTTTCCTGCAATGGAAGAAAGGAGGCTGTCATCTGATAAAGTGACCGTATGGCTTGGCATGTTGTAATAAAATGGCTGGGAATGGGCAACGGGGAAGTCACGTTTCACCTGGGAAGGGATATCCTGCCAGATATCACCGCCAAGCCCGATGTTTAAAACCTGGATTCCCCGGCAGATGCCAAGCACCGGTTTTCCAAGGGCTAAAATCAGGGGAAGGAGAGTAAGCTCCATCTGATCCCGTTCCTTAGAAACATTGCCACAGCCTTCTCTGGTTTCTTCTCCAAATAAAAAAGGATGGACATCAGGTCCTCCTGCAAACAGGAAGCCGTCTAGTTCATCGGTAAGCTGCAATAAATCATCTTTGGAAGCTTCTAAGGGCATGACAACAGGAATGGCTCCTGCGGCCTTTAAGGCCCTTAAATAGGTGGGACGCATCTTAATATCGTGATTATCCGTATCGTGATAAGGCGTGAGACCAATCAGAGGTTTTCTCATATAGAAACATCCTTTCTCTCATGATAGAAGGAGATAAAAAGAAATAACAAAATGCCCCTTCCTTACGGAAGAGGCATTTATGTATTCATAAATTAAGCTTCGGAAATAGCTCCAGTTGGGCATACACCTTCACAAGCGCCGCAATCGATACAGGAATCAGCATCAATAACGAACATAGAGTCGCCCTGGCTGATAGCGCTTACTGGGCACTCGCCTTCACAGGTTCCGCAACTAACACAAGCATCACTAATAACACGTGCCATTATAAATTACCTCCTTATATTCTATACATTTTTCTATATTTTATACTATTAATAAAAATTAATCAAGTAGTAAACTATGCATTTCATGTATAATTTTAGGAGCAAAGTCAGTTAGTTTTGTCTAATCTTGCGGCTTTAATACCGCTGAGAATAATCTTCTTCGCCGCAACGGCATTCTCCTTAGACATAGGAGGAACATCCTTTAACGGATACTCCATTCCAAGGCTTTCATACTTCACCTTACCCATGTCATGATAGGGAAGAACATCAAGAGCTTTGACATTTGTCAGTTCTCCGATAAAACGGCCCAGGCGGTATAAATCCTCTTCCTGGTCCGTGAGACCCGGCACCACTACGTGCCGGACCCAAACGGGAACCTCTAACTCATCTAAGTACCGGGCAAAATCCAATATATTGTTGTTAGAATGTCCGGTTAATGGCTTGTGCTTTTCGTTATCGATGTGTTTGATGTCAAGCATGACAAGACTGGTGGATTTTAAGAGCCGTTCGATTTTAGAGAGAAGCACTTTGTCATCCCTTCGAAAGGTTACCCCTGAGGTATCCAGACAGGTATGAATGTCTTTCTTTCTGGCAGCTTCAAACAGCTCTGTTACGAACTCAAGCTGCATCATCGGCTCTCCACCGGTGGCAGTGATGCCGCCGCCCCGGTAAAAGTTCCGGGACGACTCATACTGCCTTAAAATTTCGTCTACTGTCATCTCAGTACCACCAGCCATCTTCCAGGTATCCGGATTGTGGCAGTACTGACAACGCATAGGACAGCCCTGTAAAAAGACTACTAAGCGTACGCCTGGCCCGTCAACGGTACCGAAGCTTTCAATGGAATGAATATGACCTGTCATGATTGATTCGCCTTCTTTACTTTAATTAGATATTGTCGTGGAATGTACGGGAGATAACTTCATCCTGCTGCTCTTTTGTCAGTTTGATAAAGTTTACTGCATAACCGGAAACACGAACAGTAAGCTGTGGGTAATTCTCTGGATGCTGCTGAGCGTCTAAAAGAGTTTCACGGGTAAAAACGTTAACATTTAAGTGATGACCGCCTTCTTCTACATAGCCATCTAATAAATTCACAAGATTGTCGATCTGGGATGTGCTGATATTTGCCATAGTGTTATCCTCCTTATGTGTTTGTACAAATGTGTTTGATTAGTCTTCCTGGTCCAGACCGAAGAAGAGCGTTGGCACTTTACATGCCTGATCGCCTTCTGCGCAGTCTGAGGAACTAGTTGTAGTAATTGTTTTTGCCATAGTCTTATCGGCATTTACGGTACCGTCTTTGTCGACACGGATGTTCATGTGTCCGCCATTACCTGTCATGAATTCATCAAGCATGGAGACGATATCGTCGATTTGTTTGTCTTTTGGATCTGCCATAGCAGTCACTCCTTATTTCTGGTCTTCGCTGAGTTCCAGTTCAAGGTCCAACTCTAAATCGCCGTGGAAGATCTGATCTTCCTTACCAAGAGCACCTGGAATGATGGAGAAGGTATTGGAGATACCATCCTGAGCATCTTTAAATGGAAGCTTTGCTACAGATGCAAGGGAAGCGACAGCACCGTGAGTATCTCTGTGGTGCATTGGGTTAGCACCTGGTGCGAATGCGTCACCTTTCTTACGTCCATCAGGAGTTGCTCCTGTGTTCTTACCATAAACTACGTTAGAGGTAATTGTCAAGATAGAGGTTGTAGGAATACCGTTTCTGTAAGTGTGGTTTTCCTTAATATAGGACATAAATGTGTGAACCAGATCATGAGCGATTTGGTCAACGCGGTCATCGTTGTTGCCGTATTTGGGGAAGTCACCTTCAATTTCATAATCAGTAACAACACCGTTCTCGTCGCGGATTGCTTTCACCTTTGCATACTTGATAGCAGAAAGGGAATCAGCTACTACGGAAAGTCCAGCGATACCGGTTGCGAACCAACGGGTTACTTCTCTATCATGAAGAGCCATCTGAATGCGCTCATAGCTGTATTTGTCATGCATAAAGTGAATGATGTTGAGTGTGTTTACATAAACAGAAGCAAGCCACTTCATCATCTGCTTGTAGGATTCTAATACTTCGTCGTACTCTAAATATTCAGAGGTAATCGGACGGTATTTTGGTCCTATCTGCTTTTTGGAGATCTCATCTACACCGCCGTTGATTGCGTATAAGAGACATTTTGCAAGGTTGGCACGGGCGCCGAAGAACTGCATCTCTTTACCAACTCTCATGGAAGATACACAGCAAGCGATGGCATAGTCATCACCGTGAGTAACTCTCATTAAGTCGTCGTTCTCATACTGGATAGATGAAGACTCGATGGAAGACTTAGCACAGAAGCGTTTGAAGCCTTCTGGAAGTCTTGTAGACCAGAGAACTGTTAAGTTTGGCTCTGGAGCGGTTCCTAATGTATTTAATGTGTGCAGATAACGGAAGGACATCTTTGTAACAAGGTGACGTCCGTCAATACCTACACCACCGATAGACTCAGTTACCCAGGTAGGATCTCCTGAGAATAACTCGTTGTATTCTGGTGTACGGGCAAATTTTACAAGACGAAGCTTCATAACGAAGTGGTCTACGAATTCCTGAATCTGCTCCTCTGTAAAGGTACCTTCCTCTAAGTCTCTCTGAGCGTATACATCGATGAATGTGGAGGTACGTCCAAGGGACATAGCAGCACCGTTCTGATCTTTAACAGCAGCCAGGTATGCCATGTAGGTCCACTGGATTGCTTCCTGTACGTTCTCAGCTGGTCTTGAAAGGTCGAAGCCGTAAATCTGACCAAGCTTCTTTAAATCTTTGAGAGCACGGATCTGCTCGGATAATTCCTCGCGGTCACGGATTACATCAGCGTACATAACAGAGCTTGTGGTATCTTTCTGATCTTCTTTATCCTGAATCAGGAAATCGATTCCGTAAAGAGCTACACGGCGGTAGTCACCGATGATACGTCCACGGCCGTAAGCATCTGGAAGTCCAGTGATGATATGGCTGGAACGGCAGTCACGCATTTCCTGTGTGTAAGCATCGAAAACACCTGCGTTGTGTGTTTTTCTATGTGTGGAGAAGAATTCCTTTACTTCTGGGTCAATGGTATAACCATTGTCTGCACAAGCCTTCTCTGCCATACGAATACCGCCGTAAGGCTGTAAGGAACGCTTAAATGGCTTATCTGTCTGGAATCCAACGATTTTCTCTTTGTCTTTGTTTAAATATCCTGGTCCATGGGAAGTAAGGGAAGAAATAACCTTAGTGTCCATATCAAGAACGCCGCCGGCTTCTCTTTCTTTTTTAGATAATTCAAGAACCTGCTCCCAAAGCTCTTTGGTTGCGGCAGTCGCTCCAACAAGGAAAGAGTCGTCACCGTCGTAAGGGGTATAGTTCTTCTGGATAAAGTCCCGGACGTTAACTTCACGTTCCCAAGCGCCGCCTTTAAAGGCTCTCCATTCTGGTCTCATAGTGTTGTACCTCCAAAATTCTTTATAAGTAATGTCAATAGATAAGTGCCGTCAAAGATAATATTTCATACAATCTTTGTATGAATATATTATATATGAATACTGTATACAATGTCAAGTATAACCTTATTATTGATAAAAATTTTTATAAATTGATAAAAGTGATTTTTATCTTGCTTATTATAGGAAAAAGTATTATATTATAATGACAATATGTACATTTTTAAAAGGAGGTATACGAGATGCAGATCGATAAAAATATGGTAATCGGCAATTTGCTTCAGATAGATGAATGCATAGCACCGATTTTAATGCGTGCAGGCATGCATTGCCTTGGATGCCCATCTTCTCAGGGAGAGTCTTTAGAGGAAGCGTGCATGGTTCATGGATTAGACTGTGACGTTTTAGTTTCCCAGATTAATGAAGTTCTGGCAGACAGATAAATATATATAAGGAGGCAGGTCGCTTTGATCTGCCTCCTTATTTTTTTTATATCGATATCTTTTTTTCTTCCCGGTAATGTCTGGGGCTGATTCCGTATTCCTGTTTGAAAATTTTTGAAAAGGTAAGGGGATTATCATATCCGATGCCGGTGGCGATCTCCTGAATGGACATAGAAGTGTCAGTAAGCTGCTTTGCGGCGATATTAAGCTTAAACCTCATCAGGTATTCTTTCGGTGAAACGTGAAGCTGTTTTTTAAATATAGATGTCAAATACGAACGGTTGATTCCAATATAATCTGCAATGTCCTGTACGGTAATATGTTCGTAATGAAGCTTTATATATTGAAGCGCATAATCAACATAGGTGTCGATGGAATAATCGTATTGCTTTTTACGGCTAGTCTTTAAAGAACTCTGCATCTCGATCAGGGAAGAGAGTATTTCATATAAATATCCTACCCGCCGGATTTCATTATAAAAAGTAAGCTGGTTTAAATCCAGAATCTTCTGAATCATGGGAAGATAAACCTGGCTTGGAATTTGGGAGTGAATGGCTGGTGAATCAGCAGATAGTCCGGCATAGCTTAAGTAAGCCTCTGCCATCTCTCCGTCAAAGGTGATCCACATATATTCCCAGGGATTTTCGTAGTTCGCGTGATAACGGATGGGGATTCCTTTTGGAATCAGGAAAATATCGTCGGTCTTTAAATCATACTGCTTTTCCCCAATAATAAGAGCACCTGTGCCTTCCAGCACAAAATGAAGATGATACTCATTGGGAATCTTATGATCGTAGGTATAGCCTGGGGGACACTTCTGGATTCCGCAGTGGACCAGGTATAAGTCATTGGTCTGCCGTTTGATATTTCTTAAACAGCGGAAACCTGCTACGTTGTTGTATGTGGTTTGTTTTTCCATCAATGAAATCCACCTCCATATAGAAAAAGACCCGTTCAGACAGCAGCTTTAAAACTGATATCTGATGGGTCTATTATACAGGAAGCCAATATGACATGCAAATATTATTTAACGCAAATGATCCATTAACGATACATTTTCATGTATTCCCCATGAGCTTTGATGAGCTCATCTACCATTGCCCGTATGTCCCTTATATTAAGCTCAGCACTGGTATGAGGATCCAGCATGGCCGCCTGATAGATCATGGAGACATCTCTGTTATGAGCAGCTTCTATAGTAAGAAGCTGAGGATTTATATTGGTCATATTCATGGCTGCCAGCTGGGTAGGAAGGCGGCCCACCCGGCATGGAGTGATTCCGCTTCCATCCACAAGACATGGAACCTCTACACAGGCATCCGAGGGAAGATTCTCAATGAGGCCGTGATTTAATACACTTGCACCGATCTTATAGGGCTGATTGGTTACAATTGCTTCCATAATATAAGAAGCGTATTCCAGGGAACGGGTGTGAGTGATTTCACCGTTATTTAATATAGAAGCTTTTTCCTCTTCCCAGCCTTTAATCTGTTTGATGCAGCGTCGGGGGTATTCATCGAGAGGAATCTGAAAATCTTCAATCATCTCCGGATACTTTGATTTAATGAAATATGGATTGTATTCCGCATTGTGCTCACTGGACTCGGTGCAGTAATATCCAAGGTGCTGTATGTATTCAAAGCGAACCATATCTTTATGCTTTTCTGTTTGATTCTTCTTTAATGCTTTTTCACGAATGACCGGATAAAGGTCGTTGCCGTCTCTGTCATTTAACTTTAACAGCCAGGCCATGTGATTGATTCCGGCAATCAGCTCGGTACGGCCCTCAAGCTTATCCTCCATATCAAGCTCCTTTAGTAAGGTTTCTGAGCATACCTGAACGCTGTGGCAGAGTCCGATGGTCTTAATGGAAGTATACTTTTGCATATAGCCAGTGAGAATGGCCATTGGATTGGTGTAGTTTAAGAAATAGGCGTTGGGACATACCTCTTCCATATCCTTTGCAAATTCTTCAAGAACCGGTATGGTTCTAAGTCCTCTCATAATTCCTCCGATTCCCAGGGTATCGGCTATGGTCTGCTTTAAGCCGTACTTCTTAGGAATATCAAAGTCAATGATGGTGCAGGGATCGTACCCGCCCACCTGGATGGCATTTACTACAAAGGTGGCATCACGAAGCGCTTCTTTTCTGTTTTCCACTCCAAGATATCCTCTTATATTAGCACGGCCCTGGTTTATATTTTTGTTGATTGCATTTAGAATCAGTTTGGAATCAGAAAGACGCTCCGAATCGATGTCATAGAGGGCAATTTGTGCATCCCAAAGCACAGGGGTGCACATGCAGTCACCCAGGACATTTCTTGCAAAAATGGTGCTTCCGGCCCCCATAAACGTTATCTTTACCATATGAATTCCTCCTTGTTTTTCATTGCAGCCCTGATGATGCTATTGTATAATTGCCATAGATAAAAAGATAGGAAGATTGTTTCCTATAATTGTTATTTTGTTGCATGGAGGTATGCTGAATGAATCAGACAGCCAGAGGACTTACCATCTATTTCTGCGGCCATGAATCCTGTGCACCAGGGCATTTTTTCGGTCCTGCCATACGGACCCATTATCTGCTGCATGTGATTCTTAAGGGGAAGGGAATTTACCGGACAGGAAGTAAAGAGTATTCATTAAAGGAAGGAGAGGGATTTTTAATTAAGCCTCAGGAGGTGACTTATTATGAAGCAGATCCGCTGGAACCCTGGGAATACGCCTGGGTATCTTTTGCCGGTGGGGATGGGGAGCGACTTTTAAGGGAGCATATACAGGAAGAGACCGGATATGTTTATGGGTTTGAGGAAGGAAATGAGTGGAAACGCTGCATGTCTAAGCTGGTGGAATTGTTTTTGGAAGGAGGGGATAGGCAGGATGCCATGACAGGGTATTTTTATCTCCTGTTTTCCATGCTTCCCAAAAGAAAGGAGGAGGGCGAATTTGAAGCCAGCTACTTACTAAGGGCAGAATCCTACATCCATCATAATTTCAGCTATTCCATACGGATTGAAGATGTGGCCCGACATGTGGGCATCGACAGAACCTACCTATATAAGCTTTTCATGAAGCATAAAAATATCTCTCCCAAGCAGTATTTAACGGCTTATCGAATTATGGAGGCAAAAAGACTGCTGGAGGATACGGAGCTGTCTATGACAGAAACAGGATTATCCTGTGGCTTTCATGATGCTTCTGTATTCTGCAGATGCTTTCAACAGGCAGAGGGGCAGTCCCCCTTACAATATCGGAAAGGAATCCGCACTGGCAGCCTGGGATATAACAAAATACCATAATTCAATCACAAAAATCCATGTTATTTATGCAAACTATATATTATAATAACACCATACAAAAGAAAAGTGCACAAAAAGTAATGGCATTAGTTAAAGAAAACATGTAAAATAGTCAAACAGGGAGGTAGCGTAATGAGACGTAAATGGGGATTTACAGCGGCATTTGCAGCAATTGCTGCAGCGGCACTTGTGGGATGTGCGAGCCAGCAGACAGGAAAAGAAGCTACGTCAGCCGGCAAAGAGGAGACAAAGCAGGCGGCGGAAACCACCAAGGCAGCAGAAAATACCGGTGGAGGCAAGACACTGACGGTTGCTATCTGGGATAAGAATCAGGAGCCGGGGTTAACAGAGATTATGAAGGACTTTACCCAGGCAACAGGAATTAAGACCCAGATACAGGTCACCCCATGGGAGCAGTACTGGACCATGTTGGAGGCAGGGGCTACCGGAGGTTCTCTTCCAGATGTATTCTGGATGCATTCCAATGAGATTGCCAAATATGCTCAATACGACATGCTCCTTGACTTGACAGACCGGATTAAGGACAGCAAGACCCTTGAGATGGATAAATTCCCAAAAGAAATCGTAGATATTTATAATTGGGAAGGGAAAAAGCAGTTTGCAGTTCCTAAGGACATAGATACCATTGCACTTTGGTACAACAAGACCATGTTTGATGAGGCTGGACTTTCCTATCCAGACGCAAGCTGGACCTGGGATACCTTTGCAGATGCAGCTAAAAAGCTGACAAAGTCAGATGGAAGTCAGTACGGCTTTGCCATTAACCCAACCAATGATCAGGCTGGCTGGTGTAATATTGTTTATGATATGGGCGGTTACGTCATCAGTGATGATAAGAAGTCCTCCGGCTTTGGCCAGGAAGGAACCATTAAAGGACTTACCTTCCTTACCGATTTAATGAAGGCAGGATATGCACCGCCATATGAAGTAATTGCTGAGAATAAAGAAGAAGCGTTGTTTGAAGCTGGTAAAGTGGCTATGATCACACAGGGATCCTGGATGCTTCCAGAGCTTTGCAACAATGATTATGTAAAATCAAACTGTGACATTGCAGTTCTTCCAAAGGATGCCGCTTCCGGAAGAAGAGCAACAATCTATAATGGTCTTGGCTGGGCAGCATCTGGCAATACCTCCATGCCGGAAGAAGCATGGAAGCTGATTGAATACATGGGCTCCAAGGACGCGCAGCAAAAGCAGTCTGACCTTGGAATCGTTATGTCTGCTTATGCAGGAACCACAGACAACTGGGTAAAATCCTATCCTTCCTTTAATTTAAAGGCTTATCTTGACATGATGGATGACCTTGTAATCCGTCCATACTCCAAATCAACCATGGCATGGACCAACATGATCCATGAAAAGCTGATTGATGCCTGGAACGGAAACAAGAGCACAGAGGAAGTATGTAAGGATATTGAAAAGGAAATGAATTCCATGCTGGCAAACGAATAGGTAAGGCAGGGGAGGCGATAAGGATTGCCTCCCCCTTTTAATCAGAGATGGGAGGGGTTACATGAACACAAAAAGAAAAGGATCCAGACGGGAGAGAAGTGAGTTTCTATGGGGGTGGATGTTTCTTCTGCCTACCATGGCGGGTCTGATGATCCTAAACATCATCCCGATTTTCCAAACCATTTATCAAAGCTTTTTTAAGACAGGGGCTTTTGGAAAGGGCAATATTTTTGTAGGCTTTCAAAATTATGAAAAGCTGTTCAGCGATCAAATGGTATGGCAGGCTCTGATCAATACTTGTAAATATGCTTTGGTGGAAGTGCCTTTTTCCATTGCAATTGCCCTTTTGCTGGCCGTCTTAATGGACGGAAAGATCCGTGGAAAGTCTGCATGGAGAACCATTTACTTTCTTCCCATGGTAGCTGCTCCGGCAGCGGTTGCCATGGTGTGGAGATGGCTTTATAATTCGGAATTTGGTCTCTTTAATCATTTGTTAAACAGTATGGGCTTATCCTCTGTCAACTGGATCTCAAATCCAAGCACTGCCTACATCTCAGTGGCTGTGGTAGGTATCTGGTCTATTCTCGGCTACAACATGGTACTCTTTATTGCCGGCTTAAAAGAAATTCCAAAGGATTATTATGAGGCCGCCCAGATTGACGGTGCAGGAGGTGTAAAGCAGTTTTTCTACGTGACCCTTCCTCTCATATCACCGACCATGTTCTTTGTCGCGGTGACAAGGATCATCGGTGCCATGCAGGTGTTTGACAGTATCTATATGATGATGGAAAAAAGCAATCCTGCTCTTGTAAAAACCCAGTCACTGGTGTATCTCTTCTATAAATATTCCTTCATTGAGGGAAATAAGGGATATGGTTCTTCCATTGTCATGCTTCTTTTAGTGGTCATCTTATTGATTACGGTCATTCAGATGTTCTGCCAGAAGAAGTGGGTTAATTACAGCTCATAGGAGGAGGAAAAAACATGGATAAGAGCAGAAAAGTAAGGGAAGGCCTTATTTACGTGATCCTCTTTATAGGGTCTGTGGTTATGCTGGTACCCTTTATATGGATGATATTAACCGCCTTTAAATCGGCATCTGAGGCAACTCAGATGAATCCGTTCATCATCTTTCCCAGTACCTGGAGAAAGGATGCTTTTTTGGCGGTCATGAGCAAGATGAATTTTTTACGGCTCTACTGGAATACCCTTGTTCTCATAGTAGGCAGAGTCGTATGTGCGGTGCTGACGGCTACCATGGCTGGATATGCCTTTGGACGCCTTCATTTCAAAGGAAAGAACCTGGCATTTTCCCTGGTTCTCTTTCAGATGATGGTACCCACCCAGATTTTCATCATTCCTCAGTATCTTATGGTAAGCCGCCTTGGCGCTCTTAATACCTGGTTTGGACTTCTCTTTCCAGGTCTTGTCACTGCCTTTGGCACCTTCCTTCTCCGTCAGGCCTATATGGGGCTTCCGGCATCCTTAGAGGAAGCTGCCAGATTAGACGGCTGTAACATCGGTCAGACCTTTCTACATGTGATGGCGCCCCTGACCAAGTCCTCCATGGTGGCTCTCGGTATCTTTACTGCCTTGTTTGCTTTTAAAGATCTGATGTGGCCCCTGGTAGTCAACACGGAGCAAAATACCATGCCATTATCAGCGGCACTGGCAAAGCTTCAGGGCCAGTTTGTAACAAACTATCCGGAATTGATGGCAGCGTCGTTGTTAGCCTGTATTCCCATGATTGTAATCTACCTCATATTTCAGAAGCAGTTCATTGATGGAATTGCAACATCCGGAGGAAAATTGTAAAAGGAGTATATACTATGTCAATCATTTACCACGAAGAAGCCAGAGAGTTTCACCTTTGCAACGGATCTTTCAGCTATATCATGCAGGTTATGGGAAATGGCCAGCTGGGAAACTTATACTATGGAAAACGCATTGCAGACAGGGAATCATTCTCCTATCTCTTTGAAACTGGGGAGCGTCCCCATGCAGCCATCAGCTGTTCCCATCCGGTGGATTTATGCCTTGAGTATACAAAGCAGGAATATCCGGCCTATGGAACGGGAGATTACCGGTACGGCGCGTGTGTCATAAAGCAGGAAAATGGCAGCCGGACCATTGGATTTACGTATCAGTCCCACTCTATTGTGAAAGGAAAGCCTTCCATATTACCCCTTCCCTCTACTTATGTGGAGGATGAGGAGGAAGCAGAAACCTTAAGCATCAAGCTTCATGATGAGGTCATGGATACAGATCTTATCCTGACCTATACCATTTATAAGGAACTTCCGGTCCTTACAAGAAGCGCCAGATTTGAGCATCACGGGCAGGAGGAAATCTCCCTTACCACTGCCATGAGCGGTGCCGTTGATTTACCTGACAGCAATTACGAGATGATTCAGTTATCCGGTGCATGGTCCAGAGAGCGGTATGTGAGAAGGCGTCCCCTGGAGCAGGGAATTCAGGCTGTGTACAGTATGAGAGGCATCAGCAGTGCCGAGCACAATCCGTTCCTTGCCCTTGCCAGAAAAGAAACCACAGAGTGGAGCGGAGAAGTTTACGGCTTCAGTCTGGTATACAGCGGCAGCTTCCTGGCACAGGCAGAGGTCTGTTCACATGAAACCACAAGAGTGCTCATGGGAATTCATCCGGATACCTTTGAATGGCCCTTAAAGACAGGAGAATCATTCCAGACACCAGAGCTTGTTATGGTGTATTCTACAGAGGGGCTCTCCCATATGAGCCAGGTCTACCATAAGCTTTACCGGACACGTCTGGCAAGAGGCTGCTGGAGAGACCGGGAGCGTCCTGTTTTACTAAACAACTGGGAAGCTACCTACATGGATTTTAATGAAGAAAAGATCTTATCCATTGCAAAGAAGGCGAAGGAAACCGGAGTGGAGCTGTTTGTCCTTGATGATGGCTGGTTTGGGGAGCGCAATGACGATGACAGAAGTCTGGGTGACTGGTTCGTCAATAAAGAGAAGCTTCCAGGCGGAATTAAAGGTCTGTCCGAAAAGATTGAAGAGTTGGGCTTGCGCTTTGGCCTTTGGATCGAGCCGGAGATGGTCAATAAAAACAGCCGTTTTTATGAAGCCCATCCCGATTGGATCATATCCACGCCGGGGCGGTATGAGACTCCAAGCAGACGTCAGCACGTTCTTGATTTTTCAAGGCCAGAGGTCATTAATGCAGTTTATACCATGTTAAAGGATGTCATAGGCAATGCAAAGATTTCCTATATCAAATGGGATATGAACCGGTATCTGACCGAGTGCTTTTCCAGGGGCGCTGACCATAAGAGTCAGGGAATGGTCATGCATAAATACATTCTTGGTGTTTATGATTTATACACAAGGCTTATTAAGGACTTCCCAGAAATTCTCTTTGAGTCCTGTGCAAGCGGTGGTGCCAGATTTGATCCGGGAATGCTTTATTTTGCACCGCAGGCATGGTGCAGTGACAATACGGATGCCATAGACCGCTTAAAGATTCAGTACGGAACCACCTTTGTTTATCCCATTTCAAGCATAGGGGCCCATATTTCCGCGGTGCCGAACCATCAGATTCACCGCGTCACGGATTTAAAGACGAGAGGCCATGCAGCCCTTTTTGGAGCCTTTGGATACGAGCTTGACTTAAATAGCCTGACCCCGGATGAAATTGAGACGGTAAAGGAGCAGATTGCATTCTACAAGCAAAACAGAAAGCTTCTCCACCAGGGAACCTTCTACCGGTTAAAGAGCCCATTTGAAGGAAATGATACTGCCTGGATGGTGGTTTCGGAAGATAAGGAGCGTGCCATCGTATCCTATTATCAGGTGTTAAATCCCGCCAATGCAGGCTGGCTCAGATTAAAGCTTAATGGACTTTCCGAGGAGACAGCATATAAAGTTACTCTATGGGATCAGGAAGAAATTTTCTATGGAAGCCAGCTGATGTATGCAGGGATCCCTATTGACAGAGTCCGGTTCTCAAAGGAGACCGGAGATTTTGCCTCTCTTATGATTATGATTGAAAAAGCAGGAAGATAGGGTATTATAATAGAAGCATGCCGTATTTATGACGGCATGCTTCTATTAGTCTTGATGGTCTGATACCTTTTGTTTGGGATTTATGTGTCTTTCTCCCCATTCGGACATCAATTCAAGAATTGGTGTGAGAGTCTCTCCGTCTTCGGTGAGAGAGTATTCTACTCTCGGGGGAACTTCGTTGTATTGTTCTCTATGAACCAATCCATCTGCCTCCAACTCTTTTAGCTGTTTGCTTAAGGTTCTGTGAGCGATTGGCTGCAGTTCGTACCATAATCGATTGTATCGGATTACTTTACATCTGTAGAGCTTGTATAAGATGACCCACTTCCATTTACCTTCTATTTTAGAGATCGTATAATAGATAGGACAATTACCAAATTTAAGATTAAAATCCATGCTCATACTCCTATACTTACAAATAGTTTAGTATATAACATAAATGTTCATACTTGTAACTTGTAACACTATCATATAAACTTTAAGTGACTTTGTCAAACAGATAAAAATCAAATGGCAGGTTATCTTGGTATTTTCATAAGAAATAGATTAAATGAAAGGCAGGAGGTTTATCATGAGAGCGATCATACATGCAGGAACAAGGGGAATACATGGATTACAATATACACAGCAAGCAAACCGATATCCCGGAAAGGGCGAGGTTAAGGTGAGGCTAAAGGCAGCAGGATTGAATCACCGGGATTTGTTTCTTATGAATTCTCCAGTGGATTTAGAGGCTTCCTTCATTCCTGGATCTGATGGGGCAGGTATCGTTGAAGCCGTTGGAGAAGGAGTTACCAATGTTAAGATAGGGGCAGAGGTTATCATTAATCCCTGTTTGGGCTGGGAGAATATGAATCAGGTTCCCGTCGTCCCTGAAATTCTAGGAGGACCAACAGATGGTACATTAGCTGAATTCGTAATCATTCCTCAGGAAAATGCGATTGAAAAGCCATCTTATTTATCCTGGGAAGAAGCTGGTGTTTTATCTTTATCCGCCATGACCGCCTATAGAGCCCTGTTTACGAAGGGGAATCTACAGCCGGGCGAGCATGTACTTATTCCCGGAATCGGTGGAGGCGTTGCAACGTATGCTGCAATGATGGCAGCTGCAATTGGTGCAAAGGTCAGCGTGACTTCAAGGCGTGAGGAAAAGCTTGAAATGGCCAGGAAAATGCCCATAAATCAGGCTGTTGACAGTAGGAGTGACTGGAAAGAAAGTATGGGGAGTGGTTCTGTAGATCTTATATTAGACAGCATCGGACCAGCAACGTTCCAAAAATATTTTGACGTAATAAAACCCAATGGAAGAATCGTAATGTTTGGAAGTAGTTCAGGAGATGATATTACAATCCCCACAAGAGCTATCTTTTTCCCTCAAATTACAATTACCGGAACTTCCATGGCAAGTGGTCAGGAATATAAGGATATGGTGGATTTCATGGAAAAGCACTCCATTCACCCCATGGTAGATTCAACCTATTTCTTAAAAGATACTGCTTTAGCATATGAACGAATGGAGAAAGGCGAGCAGCTTGGTAATATTTCCATCCTAATACGTGAAGAATAAAGTCTAATATTTTGAAAATGGCTAATTTATTATGAGAAAGCACAAAGCGCAATCGCCAGGCTGCTTTCTCATAATACGTTTATAATAATTACTTAAGATTTACAAAACTAATTTTTTAAAATGCGGTTGCGCATGGAAATAACTTATGATATGCTTTTTTTATCTATTAATAACTCCCTGAAGAAGGATTCATGGATCACAAAAAAGAAATAATTCTTAATGAAACAGGCTGTGGAAACAGTTTTTTTTAATTTCTAGGAAAGTTTTAGGAACTCCCCTATAAAATAAAAAGCACGACCTGCAGGATGCGCATGACGCTTAAGAAGAAGGTGTCACTGAAGTGACAGCGTATCAGCGCTAGAGTCTGACTCGTCAGACTCTTTCTTGTTGCAGAATTTTATGATTTATGACATGAATCAGAAAGAACTAAGGTTCTTTGTCGCAGAGCGCAAAGGAAAGGAATCACACATTCTATGGAACAAAAAGTAACGACACACGAAGGGAATCCCCTTGGCTATCAGCCGGTTGGAAAGCTTCTCTCCCAGTTTGCCATGCCGGCGATTATTTCCATGCTGGTAAACTCAATCTATAACATCGTTGACCAGATCTTTATTGGACAAGGAATCGGATATCTGGGAAATGCCGCAACAACCATTGCATTTCCCGTTGTAACGATTGTACTTGCCCTGTCCACCCTTCTTGGTGCAGGAGGAAGTGCCTATGCAGCCATTAAGCTGGGGGAGAAAAAAGAGGAACAAGCAGAAAAAACTCTGGGAACCGTGACTGTTTTAACGATTCTTTCAAGCATTGTTTTAATGATTGCATGCTTTCTGTTTTTAGATCCCATGCTAAGGCTCTTTGGAGCAACGGATAATACTATGGTATATGCAAGACAGTATACGGCTGTTATGCTAATCGGTACTCCCTTTAATATGATAAGTGTGGTGCTGAGCAACATGGCAAGAACCGATGGAAGTCCTACTCTGTCCATGTACGCCATTTTAGTGGGTGCGGTTATTAACACAATCCTAAATCCAATCTATATCTTTATTTTTCACTGGGGAGTAAGCGGTTCTGCCTTTGCGACCATTACTTCTCAGTTCATCTCGGCGGCATTCTTAACCTCTTACTTTGTAACCAGGGGTAAGCATATGAGATTCCGCAAATGCTATATGAAAATCGATCCTCAGATTTTTCGGTCAGCTTTCTCTCTTGGAATGTCAAGCGGTATCACACAGATTGCTTCTACGATTTTACAGATTGTGTTAAATAATTCTCTGGTCTTTTACGGAAATCATTCTGAGGTTGGAGGAGATGTAGCCTTAAGTGCTATGGGTATTGTCAGTAAGATCAGTATGACCTTGGTTTCCATCTGTATTGGAATTGGTATTGGTTCTCAGCCGATTTTAGGATTTAATAAGGGAGCCGGGCAGCCAAAGAGGGTAAAGAGAACCTTCCTGTTAGCAGCAGCGGCCTCAACCTCGGTTTCTTTTGTGGGCTGGCTTGCCTGTCAGATATTCCCAGGTCCTATTTTGAGTATTTTTGGCACACAGGATGCGGAATTTTCTTATTTTGCAATTCGATGCTTAAAGGTATTTATGTTAGGAATTTTTACTGCCGGTTTCCAGGTGGTGGTGACCAGCTATTTCCAGTCCACCGGACAGCCGCTAAAGGCTTCCATACTGTCCATGCTGCGTCAGCTTTTGCTGCTGATTCCTCTCGTACTCATTCTGCCGCTACATTTTGGGCTTGATGGAATTTTGTATGCGGGCCCGCTTGCAGATATTTTATCTGCGATCATAGTCAGCCAGTTTGTAATACGGGAGATGAAGAAGCTGGACAAAGTCTGCAAGGAGGCTTAATTCTGCCAGTAGGGAAAGGGGAGATTTATCATGAGTTTAAAAGCAGAGAAAGCAAAGCTTTTTGCGAAATGGGGAAAAGCAAATCGGAAAATGGCACTGGAGCTGGAGCAGCCAGCGCGTGGAAGCTTTGAACTGGATCCTTTAAAGTTTACAAAACGGGTTCGGGTCAAGACCTTTGATGTCAACGGCTTTTATGGAGTCACCATTAACGGAAGCTACCCTAAGAATGCCCATATTCTTATGCTTCCGGGAGGGGCCTATACCTTAGAACCCACGGAACGAACCAGGGAAATCGGGGAATACCTTGCCGTATATGAAGGCTTTAAGGTATCCATTTTCCAGTATCCCCTTTCCCCGGAATATTCGGCACTGAACGCTCATGAGTGCCTGATGGAAGCATATTCCAGTTTAAGAAAGGAATATCCGGAGGACGATTTTTTCCTTTTTGGAGATTTTTCCGGAGGTGGACTGGCCTTATCCTTTTTGCAGGTGCTGAGAGATAAGGGAGAGCTTCCGATGCCGGTTAAGACGGCAGTGGTATCTCCATGGCTTGATATCGCGCTGGAAAATCCCAAGATCAAGCTATTTCAGAAAACAGATGTTATCTTACCTTTAGAAGCGTTAAGAGAGGCTGGCAGGAAATACTGTGGACCGCTGGAAAATGATCATCCTATGGTTTCTCCCTTATACGGAGACTGGAATGGTCTGGGTCCTATCCTAATATTCTCGGGAACAGAGGAGATATTGACACCGGATTGTGAGCTTTTGGCAGAAAAGGCCGGCAAATTAGAAGGAACAGAAATCATCTATAAAAAAGGTGCCGGCATGTTCCACGACTGGATTAAAGTTCCAAGCAAGGAGACAGACGGAACGTTTAAACTGATTTGTTCTTTTTTTAGGGATGAGGACTGGGAATAAAAAGTGAAGACATGATTAAATCATGAAACACCCCTTGTGGGACAGGCTGGATCCTGTCTCACAAAGGGGTGTTTTTTGTCATGATTATAACGACGCCTTAGCGCCAGATTCTGGCAAGCCAGACTTTTATTTTTGTGGTGTCAAAAAGAGAAGAACATCATCCTGGAAACTGTGCATGGAGACTTTTGTGCTGTTTTCTTTTTCTTCAATCCCTACCCTGGCGATGCGCCGATCGGATAAATTAATGGCTTTCGCCTGGTATCCATGAAGTTCTTTCTTTATTAGAAGCTCCGTGGGATAGGGCATATAGATTAAATACTGTCCCTGGGCTGTCATGGCCATGCGGATATCAGAGGATTTCTCCTCCAAAAGGTCTGACGCCGGAATCAGCTCATCAACAATGGTTCTCTCCATAAAATCAGCCAGATATCCGTAATCCCAGGCACCGGGAAAGAGTAAGGCTTCCTGCATGGAAAAGGATTTGTCAAACCCCTCCCCCATAACAGGATTGGGCTGTTTGCCGCTTTTTTTCCAGTTCCACACCCCATGGGCTCCGTAGGTGATTCCGGCACAGGCCCCGGATAAAAGGCTGCTAAAGGCAGCCTTTCGGATATCAAAGGGCTGGAATCTGCCGTACATATTTCGGCTGTAGCCCATCTGCTCGTAACAGGGCTCTGCATTGATCACAGGTTTTTTCGGGTAATCCCGGTAGAACTTTTCTGCCAGAACGTATGCCATTTGCTGGCCGTCTGCATTGTGCCCTGACTGGTACATATAAAAGCTGATCCGATCTAAAAAGGATTCCGGTATATAATCATATCCACGTTTGATATGCATTGCTTTTAAGGAATCCGGTGACATCTGACAAGCCACAGACAGGGCTGCTTCGTAATAATCCACAGACTCCGGGGTATCAAAATCGGTGTCACCGCTTACCATGTAAATTGGTTCAAATTCCTCAAATGCTTCCACGACTTTTTTGGTATAAGGCTCTACAAGCTCTCTTGGCATGATGTAATCGCTCTTCATCCTGCTTCCCCAGGTGCCGGGAACAAAATTCAGCCATAAGACTACAAGGGCCAGCTGAAAGCCTTTTTCCCTTGCCATTTTGCACATGGTCCTTGCTCGTTCAAAATAGGCGTCATTCCATTTGGTATAATCAAATATAATACCGTCTTGTGTTTCAAATGGGTACACCCCGACATCGGACATGCAGCGGTCCCATTGTGGCAGAATATTGATCTGCAGTACGGTAAAGCCCTGTGCCCAGCGTTTCTCCAGATAAAATTCCCACTCATCCATTGTGGCAGAAGTAAAGGCACTCCAAACGGTGTCTGCAAGATAAAAGAATCTTTGCCCGTCCAGTTTAAAAGTCCTGCCATCCTCATTTATCTTTAGCCTGCTCATTGGCGCCTCCATTTCTTTATTTTCTGCTGATACAGCTTAATATGGTATCCCCTGCTGCTGCCTTATTATGGGCAGACGGCAATACTTCTTCATAATCTCTGGAATTGGTAACGAGGATCATGGTAGTTACATTATAGCCCTCTGCTTTTAATGCCTCAATATCCACTTTTATGAGTGAGTCTCCCTCTTTTACTTCATCCCCGTCTTTGACCAGAAGCTCAAAGTACTTTCCACCCAGCTTTACGGTATCAAGTCCTACGTGAACAAAGATTTCTGCACCAAGAGCAGTTCTGATTCCCACTGCATGAGGATAAGCTGTAATGACCGTACCGGAGCAGGGAGCTTTTATCACATTTGATTCGGGAACTATGGCAATCCCCTGGCCTAAGGTCCCGGAGGAAAACACTTCATCAGGAACTTCAGATAATGGGATAAGAGCGCCGTTTACGGGAGCCTTAATCATCTCGTCCTTCACTTCCGGGACAACCGGAGATTCCGGTTTCTTTTCATTGTCTATGAGCATGCTGTCATCAAATCCAAATAAATAGGTACAGATAGCGGAGCCAAAGTATGCAATGGCACAAGCGATGCAAAAACCGGTAAATCCAACCCCAATATAACCGGTCAGGGTAAGAAGGCTGGTTCCAAGTAAGGCAGGTGCGCCAGCTCCAACGGCTGCCGTGATAGCTCCTGCAATACCAGAGAAAAATGCTCCGATGAAAAATGGTTTTTTATATTTTAGTGTAATACCATAAATAGCTGGCTCTGTAATTCCTGCAAGAACAGCGGAGATAGCAGCCGGTCCGGCAATGTCTTTTACCTTTTTGTCCTTTGTCTTTAAAAAGACTCCAAGAGTGGCGCCTGCCTGCGCAAAGTTATTTGGGCCTGTAATGGTGAACAGGGTATCTCTTCCGTATTGAGTAATGTTATTGATAACAATCGGTACAAATCCCCAATGGAGACCAAACATAACGGCTGCCGGCCAGATGAGACCCAGAATAAAGCCTGCAATGATGGGATTTACTCCTACAATGGTCATATATCCGCCTGCCAAAAGCTTTCCTGCATAATCGGCAATCGGTCCGATCACAAGATAGGTGGCTGGCACCATAACAACCAGAGAAATAAGAGGGGTGAAAACATTTTTAATCACGCCTGGAAGTATCTTCTTTAATCCCTTTTCCAGCTTAGCGAGAGCATAAACGGAAAGTATAATGGGAATGACGGAAGAGGTATAGCTTACTAAAACCACTGGAATCCCTAGAAAGGACAGGGCCTCTTTCGCTTTAAACGCTGCCGTTAGATCCGGGTAGACCAAAGCTGCTGCAATTCCCACAGAAACAAATAAATCAGCGCCAAATTTTTTTGCTGAAGTATAGGCTAAGAACAGCGGCAGGAAGGTAAAGACTCCGTCTGCGGCTGCAAATAATATCCGGTATGTTCCCATATCATTCGTAAGCCATCCCATGGTCGTGCATAGGATAAGGATACCTTTTAATAAACCGGCTCCAGCCATGGCTCCAAGTGTGGGAGCGAAGATTCCGGAAACCGTGCTCATAAACAGATTAATCAGGTTTTTATCTTTTTCTGATGACTCATTTCCAGTTCCTTCATCGTCTGATTTTACATCGGTGACGCGGATTATGGTATTGTAAACATCAGCCACTGCATTGCCGATTACCACCTGAATCTGTCCCCCGGCTTCTACCACGGTAATGACATGTTCGGTCTGTTTCAGTTTTTCCTTATTCACCTTGGAACTGTCGACCACCCGGAAACGGAGACGGGTGGCACAATGGACCAGTGAGCTGACATTTTCTGCACCGCCTACATTGGCTACGATTTGTTTTGCCAGTTCGTCATAATTTTTATTGGCCATAAATTTTCCCTCCTGTAATATGGACACCCCATATGGTACCTTGTATGACTTGTTGTGATTTTATACTAGCATCACCAAAATGGAGGTTCAATCCCCACCGGATTTTTCTCTATCTGTGTTAAAATATTACATGAAAACAATATTAAAATTAATTTTTTTGTGCACATCACCCATGGATTTAAATTTTCTTTAAATCCATGGGCGATGGTTAATGGTAAATATATTTCTTTTTATCAAATACACTGTCTCCTTCTATCAGCCGGGTTCTGTAATAGACCCTGACGATTTCATCTTCCTTATCTGTCAGTCGGCGGATCAGATGCTTCATGCCGGCCAGGTGCCTGTTTGTATGGGTTCCTTTGATAAGAGTCAGATTAAGGCCGGGAATGCTCTGTATAGGAAGGGCGTCAAAACCAATCAGGGAGATTTCTCTGGGTATTTTCATATTCCGCTCCAGGAGAGCCTTTGTGGTACCCAGGGTAATAACAGAGCTTTCCAGTACAAAGGCAGTCGTTTTTAAAATCCCCCGGTCTAGGTACTGATTCATGGCATCATAAACGTCATCAACCGTATCTCCCAGGCGGAGAATCCGGTTGGTGCCATCTCCGCACTGGCGTACTTCCATTTCTTCGATAAAAGCCTTTCTTCGCTCTGAAAAGTTAAATATATCAATGGACTGTGCCAGATAAACAATATGGCTGTGCCCTTTGTCCACCAGATAATCCACTCCCCGCCTTATGCCTTCTCTGTTATCCACCAGGTAGCTGTCAGCCTCCAGCTCATAGAACAGATTGTCTCCAATTACGATAGGAATGTTTAATCTTAAAAAGGGATAAACATCACTCCCCATCATTTCCGCAGCCATGAAATAGATTCCTTTGATGTTCCTTTCCCTGATTTTCGTTAACATTTCTTCCAGATTCCCGGTTTTTTCATAAAATACTTCGTATGAAAAACAGTATCCGCTAAGGGCGCAGAGAGATTCCATATCTTCAAACAAGCGGGAGACGGGCTGGTTTGCAATTTGTTTCAGTATGAGTCCATGCTTAATGTAAGTTAAAAATAATATGGTCCCCTTGTTATCAGCTTTCATAAGCCTGCTCTTTCTTTGCTCTGCCCGTTCCATTTCTTCTATATAATTAAAAACCCGCTTTCTGGTCTCTTCATTCACTCCGGGCTTATGATTTAAAACTAGGGATACGGTTGCTGGCGACAGCTTAAGTGCTGACGCAATATCCTTGGATTTGATTCGCATGATGTTTATCACCTCACTTTATTATTTACCAGATATTCTTTAGAAATTTATTAAATCTTAGAAAGAGCCTCATTCCATTGGTTCACACGCCTGATTCTTGTCTGGGAATCCATAGCTGGGGTATAGATATCATACTCTATTTGCCCAAATATTTCTTCTTCTTTTGAAATTCCGGCTGCCATGCCTGCCAGATAGGCAACACCGATGGCAGAAAGCTCCTCCTGTCTGGAGGCCCGAAGTGTCTGTCTTGCAATATCACTTTGAAACTGCATCAATCGGCTGTTTTTTGCAGGTCCTCCGTCTACACACAATTCCTTTAAGCTGCAAGCACTGTCCCGTTCCATAGCATTTAGAACATCCATGACCTGGAAGGCGATGCTGTCTAGGGCGGCTTTTGCAATTTCTGCCCTTCCAGTCGTCCGGCTCATTCCCCATAGAACTGCCTTCGCATCCTCCTTCCAGTAAGGCGCGGAAAGACCGGTAAAGGCCGGAACAAGAACGGTGCTATCCTCAGGATTAGAAATGGCGGCCAGCTCCTCCGCCTCTTTGGCGGAGGAAATCAGCTTTAAGTCATTTTGAAGCCAGGATATTACTGCCCCGGCATAATGGATATTTCCCTCCAGTACAAACTCCACCTTTCCGTCAATTCCCCAGGCAAGAGAAGTGGCAAGTCCTGCATGGCTGGCGGCAAAGGTACTTCCTATGTTCATCATAATGGAAGAGCCAGTTCCATAGGTGGCCTTTGCCATGCCCTTACAATGGCATTTCTGGCCGAAGAGCGCACTGTGGGAATCTCCCATGACCCCATGAATGGGTATTTTTTTATTTAGGAATCCCCCAAAGTCTGTATAACCAAAGCAGGCATTGCTGTCCATCACTTCGGGAAGAGATGTCATCGGAATGCCAAAAAGTTGGCACAGCTCCTGGTCCCAGCAAAGTGTATGGAGGTTAAAGAGCTGAGTGCGGGAAGCGTTGGAATAATCGGTATAAAAACTTAACCCATCTGTCAGCTTATAGATAAGCCAGCTATCCATGGTCCCAAGGCAAAAGGGTTCCTTGGGCCTTAGGTGGGTAAGGAGCCAGGCCATCTTTGAAGCCGGATAATAGGGGGATAGAGAAAGTCCGGTCTTTTCCCGGACCATTTCCTTTTCCTCCTGAAATCGCTCTGTGATTTCTTTTGCCCTGGCGCACTGCCACACCACGGCATGTGCCAGAGGATTGCCCAATTTATCCCATAAAGCAGTGGTCTCCCTCTGATTACTGATACCAACAGCCGCAATGCTTGCAGCATCTATTCCAGTTTTATCCACTACATCCCGGACGGATTGGAGGGTGTTTTCATAGATTTCAGTCAGGTCATGGGATACCCAGCCATGTTCCGTTATGATCTGCTGATGCTTTAAGTCAGCTCTGCCTACAAAACGTCCTTTTTCATCAAACAGGACAGCCTTTGTTGCCTGGGTACTCTGGTCAATTGCAATTATATATTTCATTGCTATCCCTCGCTTCTTGCCTTTTTCACAGCAGCCACCATACCTAGGTCATCCAGGCCGTAATAATGGAATATCTCATGATTGGTACCGGAAATCAGGTGACCGTCTGGAAGAGCTAAGTTCACCACCATTTTTTTTGTTTCCCTAGAAACGATTTGAGCCACCATGCTTCCAAGTCCCCCATATGGGGAGTGCTCCTCTGCGGTGATAATGACATCTGCCTGACTGGCCGCCCTTTTGACAGCTTCTTCATCTATGGGCTTTAAGCAGTACATATCTATGAGCCCTACATCATATCCCTGCCTTTCCAGCTCTTTCTGTGCCTTTACACCGTATGGAACCAGCTCGCCGCAGGTAATGATAACGGCATCCTTCCCTTCTGCCAGAACATGGGCGCGGTTTAAAGTAAAATCCATATCATCCCCGTAAATGTCTTCGGTAGCAGAGCGGCTGACTCTTACGTATGCAGGTTTTTCATCCTTTAACAGTTCCCGGATTAAACGGGCAGTCTGAAACCGGTCGCTTGGGACATAGACCCGCATATCAGGAAGGCAGGCCATGGCCCCAATATCCTGGAGGGAGTGGTGTGTCATTCCAAGAGCGCCGTAGCTTATGCCGCCGCTGATGCCAATCAGGGTCACATTGGTACCGGAATAGGCAACGTCTACTTTTACCTGCTCATAGCTTCTTGTGGAAAGAAAGCTGGCGGGAGAGGCTGCAAAGACTTTTTTTCCGCAGGAAGCCAGACCAGCGGATACAGAAACAAGATTCTGCTCTGCAATACCAAGCTCAATAAACTGCCGGGGAAATGCCTGGGCAAATGGGGCAAGAGAGGCAGAGCCTCTGGAATCCGAGCATGCCACAACAATCGTTCGGTCATTTTCCGCAGCTTCCATAAGAGTTTCACAAATTGCCTGGCGGTTTGTTATGTGGTTCATGAAAGCACCTCCTCTAATTCTCTGACAGCCGTCTGATACTGTTCTTCGTTCATCACCCCGTGATGCCATCCCTTTTGATTCTCCATAAAGGAAACTCCTTTTCCTTTTACCGTGTGGGCAATTACAGCTGTGGGCTGTCCCTTACACAAAGCCGCCTGCTGGTAGGCAGAGAGAAGACTGTCACAGTCATTGCCATCTTTCACATCGATGACGTTCCAGCCAAAGGCCCGGAACTTCTCTCCAAGGTCGCTTGTGCACATAACTTCATTGGTAGTTCCACTGATCTGAAGTCCATTTAAGTCTACCGTGGCACATAGATTATCAAGCTTATAGTGGGAGGCGGACATCATGGCCTCATAATTGGAGCCTTCCGCCATTTCACCATCTCCAAGAACCACATAGGTGCGATAGGTCTTTTCATCCATTTTTGCGGCAAGAGCCATTCCCACGCCTAAGGAAAGTCCGTGACCCAAAGACCCAGAGTTTATCTCGATTCCTGGCACGCTGGTATTTGGATGTCCGATGTAAGGGGAATTGAAAGCACAAAAAGAGTGAATGGCCTCTTCCTTGTCAAAAAATCCCAGGTCGCCAAGAACCATGTAAAGGGCATCCACACAATGACCCTTGCTTAGAAGAAACCGGTCTCTGTTCTCATCCTTCATGTTTTTAGGACTTATATTCATGACCTGATAATAAAGCACGGTCAAAATGTCCACAACGCTTAAATCTCCTCCTACATGGCCTGCTTTGGAATTGTAGATTTCCTCAATAATATCCCGGCGCAGCTCATAGGCCTTTTTTTTCAGTCGTTCCATAATTTTCTCCAATTCAGTTTATTCTCCGCGAATATATGCTTTTATTTCTTCCTCGTTGTTGTCATACAGGTCCGGGGTAATGCCAAGATATTTGCAGGCTTCATAGAGGACCGGGACCACATCCTTATGGATGCCCACGCAGTGATGAATGTAAGGGCCTTCCACGATCTTAGCTTCCAGGCGCTTTAAATTCTTTACCTCCACCCACACATAGGTCCCCTTGGTGTAAGGACCTTCAATCCCTTTGGCGTTTCCAAGGAGTAGAGAGTACTCTCCATTGTCTCCGTCAAACCGGCACAGAGTCATGTCTCCAAGCTTAGCCTGTGCTTCTACAGCGCCGGGGTGAGAAAATGCCAGAGGGTATCCTATGGTTGGCTTACAGGCTGCACAGGATAAGGGCCAGGGGCCGCAGTGCTGGAGAAGCTCTCCATTTTCATTGTCCGGATGGCGCACGGTCCAATCCGCAAAAAAGGTTCTGGCCTCATCCATTCCAGCCGCTTCGCACATAATAGCGGTAATTGCCCCGTGTATATCGGTTTCGCACACAACGGGAAGTCCTTCTTCATTTAACAGGCTGTTGGCGGCGCAGGGCATGATTCCGATTTCTGACTGAAGGGCATTCCAGCACTGAATTGCCACTGCATTACAGCCATAGCGTTTAGCCAGAGCTTTCATGGCTATTTTTAAGGCTGCCACCATCTCTAGTTCTTCCTCGTTAATAGCCACATTGAAATTTTCTCTGCAGTACGCCATGATTTCTTGAATCGTTTCCTTATCTTCCCGTACCCTCTTTATCTCTGCTGTCAGTTCAGGCATGGGAATAGGGGCCAGCTGTATCTGAAATCGCTCTAAAAGTTCACCTTCGTTACACATGGTGGACCAGAAATCAAAGGGTCTTGGTCCGATCTGCAAAATTCTTGTTTTCCGAAATGTTTTCACCACGTTACAGACAGCAAGAAAGTTACGGATTCCCCTCTCAAATTCTTCATCCTCCAGCCTGCAATTGCATAAATAGGTAAATGGAATCCGAAATCTTCTAAGTACCTTACCAGTAGCAAACAGTCCGCACTGACTGTCTCTAAGACGAATGCCATCTTCATCAGGACGTTCATCCCTTGGCCCCCAGAGAAGTACCGGTACATTAAGTTCTTTTGCGAGTCTGGCCACTTCATATTCCGTGCCGAAATTACCATGGGGTACAAATAAGCCATCCACCCCTTGTTCTTTAAATTTCTTTTCAATTCTGACCCGGTCTTCTTCCCGGTGAAGCAGTCCATCTTCTGAAATATCCTTTATATCCACAAAGGATACTCCAAGTTCTTCCAACCGTGCTCTTGTTAAATCCGCATACTTCACTGCATCCGGAGCCGAAAAGATACTCCTTCTGGTAGGGGCGACCCCCAATACTACATTTGCCATTGCATGACCTCCTGCCACTCATTTGATACCCCTATTATTTGCTTATATCTACTTAATATCAATCAATAATTAAGCAAACTTCAGTGATTAATTGACTTAATTTACTTAATCTGATACAGTGTTCTCAAATGATTTGCTGAAAGGAGTATTCGGGATGTCCATAACGGCAAAAGAGCTTGCTAAACTACTTAATCTATCTGAAGCTGCCATTTCCATGGCCCTTCATAATAAGCCAGGAGTCAGTACCGGAACACGGAAAAAGGTGCTTGAGGCGGCGAAGGCACAGGGATATGATTTTTCCAGAATTGGGGAACCATCTTTCCGGACAGGGTATCAGGGCACCGTACATTTTATTATTTATAAAAGAAGTGGGGCAGTGGTAGGGGACACTCCTTTTTTCTCCCAGCTTTCGGAGGGGGTAGGCCTGGGCTTAAAGGAGTCTCCCTATCATCTGAATGTGACTTACCTTTATGGCGATGACCGGGTGGAGGAACAGCTTTCTGATGTGGTTCGCTCCGGAAGCAAAGGCATTCTTTTGCTGGGAACGGAAATGCAGGAGCATGATTTCAAGCCATTTTTAAAGCTTCCGATTCCCCTTGTGGTTCTGGATACCAGTTTTGAAAATATCAGTGGAAACTACGTCCTTATCGACAATGTACAAGGGGCATATTTTGCAACTCGTTATCTGATCAAAAAATTAAAGGTCCAGCCAGGATACTTACAGTCATCCTATCCCATAACCAATTTTCTGGAGCGGTCCGATGGTTTTTATAAAGCCGTGCGGCAAAATGGAATGTCTGCCTCAAAAACTCAGGTGCACCGGCTGACTCCTTCCATGGAAGGAGCCTATGCCGACATGACTGCGCTTCTAACCCAGGGGGAAGTCCCAGCCAGATGTTATTTTGCGGACAATGATTTCATCGCTGCGGGAGCTATGAGGGCCTTTCGTGATTATGGCTACCGCATTCCCCAGGACGTAGCCATTGCTGGTTTTGATAATTTACCAATCAGTACAATGATCGAGCCGCCGCTCACTACCATACACGTTCCAAAGCAAAGTATTGGGATACTGGCGGCCAAAAGACTGGTGGAGTTAATTGGGGATAAAAGTAAAGATCCCGTGAAAATATTGGCAGGCACAACTCTGATAAAACGAAAATCTGTATAAAAAAGAAAGGTGTCATGAAGCAACGATGAAGCTGCTTTATGACACCTTTCTCTGATTTGTGATGAAGTACTATGAACAAAGGGACGGATTAAAGTCTGGCTAATGACTGAAGGGCGTGGCCTTCAATCAGAACCTCGTAATGTTCCTTGTAGTACGCTTCGGAAGCGTAATCCTGACGAATCTTAGAGCCATATTCTGCAAGCAGGTTGCAGATACGGTTAAACTCTGTTGTCTTGTCAGGAGAATTGCGCAGTACCAGGAAATACTGTCTGGTAGATGGCTTTTTATATAATGTATTCTCTCCGTCATAAACCTGTCCGATTGCCCTTGCGGCGTCGGAAATCTGATCCAAACTTTGAAAACTATAGATTCGTATGGAGGAAGCACCAGTAGATTCTTTTGGCTTTTCGGCTTCCGGTTCGTTCTTCTTATCGATTCCCAGCAGATTTAACAAGCCGTCAGCACCTTCTAATAGTTCGCTGGCCAGATCTCCTGGCATGGAATCCAAGTCTTCATCAGTAGATGGTGAAAATTTTGCAAATCTTGTATCTAATTCTTCCGGATCTTCAATCTTTGTAATAACTAACATTACGCTTTCGTTGGATAATGGGATCGCTTCTACCATGAGAGGAATGTCTTCTGCTTCGAATCCCACTTCGTTAGAGGCTTTCTGAATCATCTCGCGGAACAGGTTGCGGGCTTTTTCACTGCCGTAAGCAAGCTCGCCTAAATTTAGGTTTCGGACACTTAAATCAAAGCTGGTAAGCGTACAACGGATCTGATTTTCATTGATACGTTCTATCTTCATAGGATCACTTCCTGTTCTATTTAAAAATGGTATATGAATATTTACATACTTCCTCAACATAACTATACTATATAATATAGCAAAAAGGCAATTACTATGTGAAAAAATTTATATAAATTTAAGGTTTATATGCAAAAAACCGGGTATCCTATGTAATTCATGGGATTTATCAGTTTTGTTTTTGATATGATTTTTTGGGATTTTATATCTTGTAGTTTACCTTTTAACGATAGATTAGAGTCTGGTTATAAATGGTCACATATGTATTTTTTAAATACATTATATTGTAATATTTTTGATGTATAATATGAAAAATGAAAGCATTAAGACACGCTTATTTTTCCTGTAAATTTAGGATAACAAATATTGTAGTTAATGGTAATATATGGTAGTATTGTATCAGGAGTAACCGAATACAGGGTGGTACCCTCCAGCTTTTATGTCTTTACGTCATAACGAGATGGGAGGTGGTGTCGGATATGTTTTCATTTGCAGACGTGCTTTTATTTGCAACCTTTATCCTGGCATTGCTGACTTACATAGATAAGTTAAAAAAATAGCCTACCCTGCAGCGAACAGGATAGGCGGTGTCCATTAGGACATTTTGCTTTGTCTGGGAGCTTCCACCTTGTGTGGCGGTTACTCTTTTATATTACTAATATATCATCTATATATCTTCATGTCAACTTGATAAAAGCGCAATTATGTATATATAATAATTTGCTAGTAATCGGTAATTCCTGCTTGCTTTTTAATACAGAAAACATAGATAATCTTACAATCGATGATTATTAAGAAAGATAGTATTTGAACAGAGAAAATAAATTTAACAAAAAATTAATTGCTAAAAATCAAAAAATGAAATAAAATGGATGCCAAGAGATGATATTGGACAGGCAATTAAGGAGGTGGCTGCAATAAGCGCCGTTCTGTTTGGAAAATATCAGCTACGTGGCATCTTGGGAACCGGTCGGGCAGGAACAGTATTTCTGGCGGTTCATCTTGGGCTTGAGGAATACCGTGCAATCAAGCGGGTACCCAAAAGCATTCTCAATTACGATCGTTTCAGACGAGAAGCACTTGTTCTAAAGGAGCTTCGCCATCCCGGAATCCCCATTGTTTATGACGTAGAAGAAGACGAATCATATAGTTATTTAATCGAAGAGTATCTGGAAGGAGAATCTTTATTTGACCTTGTAAAAAAGCAGGGCCATCTGTCTAGGGAACTGGCCATATATTATGGGATCCAGTTGACCAACATCATTCATTACCTGCATTCCGCAGGACCAAACCCCATTTTACATTTAGATTTACAGCCGAAGAACCTTTTGTTGTGCCATGATACGGTGAAGCTGATTGATTTTGGACTTGCCGCATCCATGGATGTTGCCAATGAGCCAGGCGAGCGGTACGGGACCGTAGGATGTGCGGCACCGGAGCAATACAAAAAAGACGGAATCCTGGATGAGAGAACAGATATCTATGCCATTGGTACGATCCTCCATTATTTATACACAGGAACATTTCCAAAGCTGCCATATAAGCCGGGCCAAACTGTGGAGCCTGCTCTGTCAGCCATTCTATCCGGTTGCCTCAAGGAAGAAAAAGAAGACCGCTTTTCAACGGCACAAGCGCTTGGTGAAAGGCTAATACAGCTTAAAAACATGGGAACGGCTGCGAAAGACCGTCTACAATCATCATCTCTTACGATTGCTCTGTTCGGGAGCAAGCCAGGGGCCGGAGCTACTCACATCGGAATCGGCCTGTCTGTCTATCTTAGAAATCTAGGTTACCCCAATTTATTAGAAGAAAAAACAGATTCCGGTATGGGAGCTGGTCTCTTTGCCTATGCCGGAGGAGTACGGGACCAATATGGTCTTTTGCGTCATCATGGATTTGTCTGGAAGCCCTACTACGGTCCTGGAGTAAAGCTTAAGGAACCTCCTATTCACGTGAAGATTCTGGATTACGGTGCTTGTGAAGAAGCCGTTCTTTCCGGGGAAATTGACGCCATCCTCATGGTTTGTGACGGAAGCCAGTGGAGCAGTGAAACGTCGTGGCAGGCGGCAAGCAGGGCAGTGAAAAAAGGATTGCCCTATGGAATTATATATAATCACACGGTTCCAGGGGCCAGAATCCGGCTGCCGGAAGGTGGCGAAGCCGCCCGGTGTTTTCGTGCGCCTTATTTTCCTGACCCTTTTTCTATTGAAAAGGGAGAATTACAGTTTTATAAGGCACTTCTTTCCAGGCTGCTAAAAGATAAGAATATGAAACAAAGATGGTTGGCCGGAATAAGAGGCAGGCTGGTGTCCTGGGTTACAGGGCTTTTTGATCCAATGGTTTCAGGAAAAGCAAAGAGCATCTGGAAGGGATGGTAATTATAAAAGGAAAGAAAAGAATGTTCCAGCGTTTTTTTAGAAATGGAAAGAAAGAGACGGGACAGGAGATCATCGGCATCATTGGTGCAGGACATAGCGTAGGGGTGACTCATTTTGCAGTCATGACAGCAGGATATTTAAGCGGTATTTTAAGACGTAGATGTGCAGTTTTGGAATGGAACAGACATGGTGATTTTGCCAGAATGAGAGAGGTATGCGCAAAAGAACAGTTTCAGAAAGGAAGTTTCAAGCTTCTGGAGACCCAGTACTATGAGAATGCGGGGATCAATACACTTTTGCTGTGCAAAAAGTCAGAATTCCAGACTGTAATTGTGGATTATGGTACGGCAGAGGAAGACGGTTTTAAGGAATTTTTAAGATGTGACAGACAGTTTCTCCTGGGAAGCCTTAGCGAGTGGCAGATGAAGGCGTTTCTGGAGTTTGATAGTAAAGGGAATAAGGCGGAGAAAAGCTGGGAGACCTTCCTGACATTTGGCAGTGAAGAAGCCAGAAAAAATATGGAAAAGAGGCTGAAGTGCCCGGTACGAAGAATTCCAGTTTCAGTAGACGCTTTTGCTGTCACTGGAGAAATGATTAAATTTTACCAACAGATATTTTAAGACTGCAGAGAGGATTGTGTCACGAAACTGTCCTTGTGGTCCTCTCCCATGCGGTTCTTTACAAATGAAGTTACAGGGGAGATGCATATGAAAAAAAGAAAAGCCAGAAAACGGGTGGAAGATACCAAAGAATCCCAGTATCTGGAGGGGCTTAAGAAATACCGGGATCAGGGGATTCCCATTATAATAGATGGAAAAGAATCTCCGGAAGAAGACTGGAACAAGATATTTAAAGTAAAGGAGGAGGATTGCTTTTACATGGCGGACTATGTTCCGAATGAAACAACTGGAAAGCTTAAGGAAATAAGATTTGATAAAATTTATAACCGGTAGTTTTCCGTCAGCATAAGGGGTGCGCAATGGGATGCCATCTTCAGCCTAAAGTTGGCTTAGCTTGAGCATCAGGGTGGGATCGGGGAAAATTAACGTAATGAAAATGTAAATTCCAAAAATCAGGAAATATGATATAATCGTAAAGAAAAATGTAGAACTATATGCAGACAACACGATCCAATAGCAGGAGGAAAGCAGATGAATAGGAAAGCCGTCCCGGTTCTCGTGGCGCTGGGATTGATTTTAATCATAATTGCCGGTTTCTTTGGAACCCGGATTATAGAGCGATATATCCCCACCAATCAAAAAGCAGATATGACAGAGCTGCTGGGAGTAAAAGATGACGAAGTAGCCCTGTATCTTAATGAGGAATTGCAGGAAGAGAAAGGGATATTTGTAGAAGGACAGACGTATCTTCCCATTGATTGGGTCAACCGTACGTTAAATGAACGTTTTTACTGGGATACCAATGAAAAGCTTCTCGTATATGCGCTGCCGGACTCCATTGTCTATGCGGATCATTCCACCGTGGGGAGTACTGGTAAGCCCCTGATCTGGGTGGATAAAGATGCAGTATATCTTTCTGCCGGCCTGGTGGCTAACTATACAGACATCCGGGTGTCTGCCTATGACAGCGCACTTAATAAACGGATTTTTATCAATAACACATGGGATGCCTTAAATAAAGCAGTCGTAAAGAATGACAGCAATATCCGTGTAAAGGGAGGGGTTAAAAGCCCCATTGTGACCTGGAGCGCCAAAGGGAGCCATGTCACAGTCCTTGAATCCATGAAGCGGTGGGACAAGGTAAGGACGGAAGACGGATTTGTTGGGTATGTGGAGCACAGACATCTTGGCGAAAGAACAAGTGAGACTTTAAAAAGCACCTTTGAAGCGCCTGTCTATAAAAGCATAACTATGGATGAGCCAGTGAATCTGGCCTGGCATCAGCTGACCAGTTCAGACGGAAATGCTTCCTTTGACAGCTTGATTGCCAATACAAAAGGAGTCAATGTCATATCCCCTACCTGGTATGAGCTTACCGATAACGAAGGGAATTTTAAGTCCCTGGCAGACGCGGGATATGTAAAGAAAGCCCATGATAAGGGATTGAAGGTTTGGGCTCTTATCAATAATTTCAGTAAGGACGTGAATACAGAGATACTGTTATCCAAGACTTCTACAAGGCGGAAGCTCATTGAATCCCTGATGGCAGAGGCCAAAAAGTATGGTTATGATGGGATTAATCTGGATTTTGAAGGAATTAAGGAAGAAGCCGGAGTACACTACATACAGTTTATCCGGGAGCTGTCCATATCCTGCCGGAAAGATGGACTTGTATTATCTGTGGACAACTATGTGCCTATGGCGGGGAATAAGTTCTATAACCGGAAGGAACAGGGCATTGTAGCAGATTACGTCATTATCATGGGATATGACGAACATTATGCCGGAGGAGATGCCGGTTCCGTTGCCTCGATTGGATATGTAGAAAATGGAGTTAAGGACACTCTATTAGAGGTTCCAAAGGAAAAGGTCGTCCTTGCCATTCCATTATACACCAGAGTCTGGACCGAAGACGAGAGCGGAAAAACCACCTCATCCTCCATTGGAATCGCAAAAGCAAAGGATTGGGTCACTGAAAATAAAGTAGAACTCAGCTGGCTGGAGGAATCAGGCCAGTATTACGGAGAGCTTAAGTCCACGGATGGCATGAAAAAGCTTTGGCTGGAAGAAGAGCGTTCCATAGGATTAAAGATGAATGTAATCAAACAGTATGATCTTGCAGGAGTTGCCTGCTGGAAGCTTGGATTTGAGCCGGCTGATATATGGGATGTTATAAAGCTGGATAAAAAATAAACGAATGAGAGTTAGAGACAGGAAGGTCATGTCATGAAGAAGAGGTTCATATTGGCAGCAGTCATAGTGGCTGTATGTGTGACAGCAGGATGTTCCCTTAAGGAGCAGGTGCCGGAAAACACGAAGGAGAGTGAGGAGAGCAGGAGGGAAACGAAAGCTCCCACCACAGAAATCCCCACAACAAAGGACACCCAGCAGACCACAGAAGCTGAAACACCGGAGGCAGAAGAGGAACCAGGTGTGAAAATTGCGATTGCTACCGATATGCATTATCTTGCAAGAGATTTGACGGATTTTCAAAAAAGCTTTCAGTATACCGTGGATCACGGAGACGGAAAGGTGATGCAGTATGTTTGGGAAATCACGGATGCCTTTATTGAGGAAGTAAAGGAAGAAAGGCCGGATCTGGTCATATTAAGCGGTGACTTAACCTATAACGGAGAAAAAGAAAGCCATGAGGAATTTGCATCTAAGCTGTATGAGATAGAAGAGGCAGGCATTCCAGTCATCGTGATTCCAGGAAATCACGATATCAATAATCAGTTGGCGGCCAGATTTGCAGGAGATACTGTAGAAAAAGCTGAATCCATTACTTCTCAAGAATTTGAGGAGATTTATGAGGATTTTGGCTATAATGAGGCAGTCAGCCGGGATACCGCCTCTCTTAGCTATGTTTATCAGATCAACGATACCACCAGGGCATTCATGCTTGACAGCTGTCAGTACGAGCCAAAAAACCTGGTTGGAGGCATGATAAAGGATGATACCTATGACTGGATCGAAGAGCAGATGGAGGAGGCCCATGAGCTTGGGATGCAGGTGCTTCCTGTAAGTCACCACAACCTTCTTGATGAAAGTGAGGTATATTTACAGGATTGCACCATTGAGCACAGTGAACAGCTGATTGATCAGTTGGAAAGCTGGGAAGTCCCTCTTTATCTAAGCGGTCACCTTCATGTCCAGCATTATATGAAGTCAGCCAAAGATTCCGGAATCGATGAAATCGTCACCAGTTCCCTGGCCACCCCGCCCTGCCAGTATGGAGTGCTGGAGTATAAAAAAGATGGGGGCTTCCGCTACCATACAAAAGCCCTGGATATGAAAGCGTGGGCGGAAAAAACAGGGAACAGGGATAAGAATCTATTGAACTTTGATACATATGGAAAGCAGTTTTTAAGTAAAGTATTCTATAATCAGGCTCAGGATGAATTTGACCGCCGGGATGTGTTAAAGAATCTTACCAAGTACCAAAGAGACCAGATGGCGAAGGTTTATGCAGAGCTTAATGTGGCATGTACGTCGGGAAAGGTCTATTCCATACGGGATAAGGTGATGCAAAAGGCAGGCTATGGGATGTGGCTGGAAGAGGGCTATCAGAGCATTCTTTCAGAGTATGTGCAATGGATTACCTCTGATGGGACAAAGGACTATAATCTGCTGGACAAAGAATGACGGAAAGTCGTCTTAACTGGTTCTTTTTTATTTCACAGGAAGATATAATTCATTAAGAATGTGTATCAGGTAGAAAATGTGAAATTAAAAAAATGGGAACCGTTTATGGCGGTGATTTTGCTTGTATTAGTATATGTCATATCAAGTCAGGCCGGGAAAATGACGGCTGGAGTCAGTGTGAAGGCTGGAAAGGAAAAGCCAGTGGTTGTCATCGATGCCGGACACGGAGGAAACGACCCGGGTAAAATCGGAGTTGATGGGACTCTGGAAAAGGATATCAATCTGCAGATCGCATATCGTCTGAAAAAATATCTGGAAGCCTCGGACGTTGACGTGGTTCTTACCAGAAAGAATGACAATGGTTTATATACGGAACGGGACAGCAAAAAGAAGATGGCGGATATGACCAAGCGATGTGACATTATTAATGATACGAGTCCGGACCTTACCGTCAGCATTCATCAAAACAGTTATCACCAGGAAGAGATTTCCGGAGGTCAGGTGTTTTATTATAAGCGGTCAGATAAGGGAAAACGGCTGGCCGAGATTCTGCAGGAACGGTTTGATTACGTTCTGGGAGATAAAAATACCAGACTTGCCAAACCCAATGATAACTACTATCTACTGCTTCATGTAAAAACTCCTATTGTTATTGTGGAATGCGGATTTTTGACCAACTGGAAGGAAGCCGGTCTGCTAAATTCAGACGAATACCAGGACCGTCTGGCCTGGACGATACATATGGGGATCATGGAATATTTAAATGCAAGATAACAGAAACAAGAGACTTATAAGCGCCCGGGGTACTAAAAAGCACATATTTGACTACCTCTTGTCTACGCTTTTTATAAGTAGTAGATAAATTATGCGAATTCCTCATAAATATTTACTGCGTTTTGATCTCCAAGTTCTACATCGAAAATATAGTATTTCATTGTTGTTTCAATATCAGAATGCCCAAGCCGCTTTTGCACAATAGCGGGATTGGAAATGTGGGAGGCCAATATTGTTGCGTGTGTATGTCTAAGACTATGAAAATGGAATTCCTTAATACCTATCTTATCGTGGCCAGCCTTAATAGCGTTCTTCATGCTCTCTGAGGTGTACAGCTTTCCGTTTTCCTGTCGGCAGACGAAATCGATTTCATCGATGCTTAAGAATTCTTGCGTGATTACTATTCCGGAATCTGTGAGGTAATGTTTATAATAATATTCTCCATATTTTAACCGGTTTTCTGACTGCAGCCTATTTTCAGCTCTTAAGGCGGTATGAAGCGAATCTCCGAACAATATCGTGCGGTAAGAGGTTGGTGTTTTCAAGGAAGAAAAGCACCATTGCTTAGAAACGTGCGATAGCTGTCGACGTATAGTGATAGTCTTATTTTAAGTCTATATCCGTCCAGGTTAGGCCAAAGCATACATTTAAGCGGACACTGGTATAATATCCGATCATAAAAGGTATGTAAAAGTTTGACCCCGGAGGAAAATAATAAACAATTTTTTATAATAACTATTGTTGATGATATACTCTTTTTTGGGCTCTTTTTTATATACCGGTAACCGTACGCCTATCATGGGAGAGACAGAAATATAACGGCAGGGAGAAACGGTGTAGCTTAATGCACTGGAAGTACATGATTTGATGTATTTAACTGTATTTTTAGAAAGTCCTTTTTTCTTCATAGAGTTAACAAAATCTTGGAGGACATCACTGCTCAATGACTATAGGAAATATTTTCCGAGTGTAGGCTTGATGTGCCTTTCAATGATATTCTTATACCCATTTCTGGTATTAATGGTTCCATTAATACAAACGTGTTTATCATAACAATAATCAATATAATCCGAGAAACTGATCTCTGAGGGGGGGGTAAACTTTTGACCGGCGTTGTCGTAGGTTGCCTTGGCCTTGTGTAGGAAGGACTATATGGCGTTGGATATCTGATCTTACCAGCATTCTAAGTGTTTATCTGTTTGGAGCAGATGCCATCGTGCTGGATTAAGGGGATTGACAAGCGTGTCATAAAGCTGCCGTTGACGTGGCAATATAGAGGAGTTATAATAGTATATTATACAAAACTGCATAAATTTGGAAACGCCTATCTTGATTAAGTCTTGATGGGCGTTTTTGCGTATAAAATTTGGCCCAAAGTGGGCAAACCGCATCCTATTCGTGTCCTGTTAATGGGCTTATGGCTGATTTACAATAATGTTATCCAGTAGTAGTAGTTCTGGAAAACAAATAGAGGAGGATTTATTTATGGAAGACAGATTTTGTTTACAGATGGTAAGGTGCGGTGATGGTTGTGGTGGCAACGGTGGTACTGCGGCAGACAATGCTTATTTTACAGAAGAGACTGTATGCGGCAAGTGGATTGATGGAAAGCCCATTTACCGGAAGGTGATTAAAAAGAGCGATTTTACATCATATACTGGCTCTTGGACAATGGGAATTATTGAAGACATTGATACTGTAGTTGATTTAAGAGGAGAAATTACTGCTTATAACGCTATTATGAAACAGGAACTTGAGATGCCGGTTTCATTTAGTTCTGTAAAATATGGAAGTAATGCATATGTGAACTATAACAAAACTACTGGAGTGGTTGGTGTTTCGATAACCATGGACAGTGCTGCTACTTATCCACCGGAATTCTATAAGGCCTTTGTAATTATCGAATACACAAAGAAATAATGCTTTTATATTGGCATTTAACTAAAATTTATGAAAGCGAGGACTTATTATGTTAGACAAAAAATATTGTATTCAGCTTGCAGAATGTGATGGGAATTCTAAAGATGTTTATTCCTTTGACGAAATTGAGATTGGTACATGGGTAGATGGTAAGCCGATTTACAGAAAGGTAATTACTGGAAAGCTTGCAAATGATAGTGGTAACGGTATTTCATTTGCAAATGTATCCGATCTTAAAATTAATCAATTAATTAATTTGTACGGAAATGCAATTGGTAAAACAGTTGCGGATCATATGATATTACAGACTTCCTATAACCGACCAAGCGGCTTATTTACAGCAGTAAATATGTTCTATAATGCAGATTCTGAAAACGTATATTATAATTTTATTAACACTAATGGAACTTATTCTGGTAGTACAGCTTATGTAGTTCTGGAATACACAAAGAAATAACCCATACGGTTGCCTGAAACATTATTTGGTGATTGATTTATAAGAAGTAAAATAACGGGAGGGAAAAAATATGTGTGGAAGTAATAATATTGTTGTGAATTGTGGTTGCTGTGGCAAAAAGGATAGTTCTGGCTTTTCTGATGCAGATATTTTATTTGATGGAACAGCCGATACTGAAAGTAAAGATTATAAGCTTCAGAAACCACTTACAGACTATAAGGCATTAGTTGTAGTATATGGTTCTCGTATAGATGGCAGTAACGTTGAAAAACATGAATTTATCCTTTATACTAGTGATTCATTAACCGCAAAGCATGATAAGTTGATGAATGTTTATTACAAAGATAACCATTGCTATCGTTGGAGAATTATATGGCATTTTATTGATGAATCTACATTTGTATGCGACAATGTGTCAATCGGTGCTGACACGGTTACAGGCGTAAACAATGGACGTGATGAAGTAGCTATTTTAAGAATCTACGGAATGAAGTAATTTGCGCAGCTGCCAGGTGTAACAGCTTGGCGGCTGATTAAAGCCGACGTTCTTATGTTTTCTTCATGGCTTTTCAAATCGAATAGAAAGCAGTGATTAAGAATTACTTATAAAAACTCGATTTCAATTTATACTAATCTCCTCTTGTAAAATACCTGTCGTTTTTTAACGGTTGGGTGTTTTCTTTTGGTAAAATATGGTGTATGATGGAAGAAAAGGGGATAAGTTATATGAGTGAAAATAAAGATGTACAAATTATGCAGATACCAGACACTGAATACCTTGTAAAAAGTTATCAGTCCTTGTATTATGCAATGAATGCAAAACCAGATTGTAAATCTAAATTATTTGATAATAATGTAGTAATAAATATGCAGGATATAAAAAATCTGAATTATAAAATTACTGAAAAATTTAAAGCACATTATGATAATGATGGTTTCCGTATTAATGTTATTGTAAATCTTAAAGGTAATGAAATAATTGAATTTGATAGCTGGGCAACTTTTGAACAATATGATTTTAAAATAGAAAAATCCATTAACAGTATTCTTATAGTGTGGGAATTCAATATAAATTTGCCACAGTTTCCGCTTCCTCAAAAGCATACTTTGACTGTAAGACTTGCTGATGGAATTAGACCAGAAGAAATGCTTAATTTAGTTATTTCAGGAAAATTGGAAGAAATTGATAAAATGGATCAAGAAACTTGCGCTATTGTGGCACGTGTAGATTTTATAAATTCAATTTTGGGAGATGAGCTATTAAGAATTGTTGAATTATGGCAAGACGGTTTAGAGACTGCTGATTTAGAACAACATAAAATGTATAATACATTGAAAAAATACAGCAGATTAATAGCTTATGCTATAAATTATATTTCAGTAATTATTGTTGCATGGCATTTAATCAATTGGCTTGATAAACAAGTGTCAAATTTAGATGTAAAATCTATTGGAGAGATATCTATCAGTGAATTTGGAGAGCTTTTTAATAATTTTATATTTGGAATACTTATATGTATGGTTACATATAAAATTTTCGAGGTCATAGCAAATATTGTTTTTTCAACTCTTCGTTCGAAAGGCGATAGTCATACTTTTAATATTACTAATGGTGACAGTAAAATTTGTAAAAAGGTTGAAAAAAGAATTAAGCACAAAAAGTTAAAAATAGTAGGAAATATAGCTTTTACATTTTTTTTTGATGTAGTATGTAACATTGTTGCAAGCTATTTTTCGTAATCACGAATACATTAGTGTATTAGCACATATGTATAATTACAAAGGAGATGAAGTAGCTATGATAAACGTTGTTGTGCAAATAATTAATATTATAAAAAGAGCACTAGAATATATAGACACTTTTTTGTTTTATAATAGTAAAAGTCACAGCTATAAGCAAAGAGATAGATTTAAAATTAAAAAATTATATTGAGACACCTGTTTGGTGTATCTAATTTATCAAAGAGGCACCAAACAGGTGTCTCTTTTTAGGCTGTACCTGACCATCAGGGTATTTTATTAAGCTTGGGAAATATTTGATTCTGACTGTTCCAGGGAGTCGGCGGTTAATGATGTAACCTTTTCGGCTGTAACAGCTTCAGGTTCCAGCTTTATGATATCTTCATTTCTGCTGGATATTGCGTCTAAGGAATCTCCAAGTTTTTCTGCGATATCTGAAGATATTTTTTGGGAACGGCTCTTTAGCTCACTGATTTTTTCTAATTTAGATTCCGTGCTTCCGTTTATGGAGTGGAATTCAGCAGTCATTACATTTATCTGTCCATCTAACTTGCCTTTTACGGAAGAGAGTACCTCTGTCTGGTCTGTTCCACTAGATAAAGCGGTTAAGCCATTTAACTGATCTGTTTCGACTTCTTCTTTTGTTTTTGGTTTTTCATAAATCATGCCAGTGGTATCATCAGATTCTTTCTTTTCCCTGTCCTCCGTTTGAAGCTTCGTAATCTGTTCATCAATGTCCTTCATCTGCTGTTCGTATTCTTTCAGCTGCTGTTCCAGGTCGGTTGATCCATTTTCTGCAGCAGAATCAATTAAGGACTGTTTTCGTTCCTGCAAATATTCCTTTTGTTTCATCAACTGTTCGATCATGCTTTGCTTTTTCCCTGCGGGAGAAATTGTGGCCACATCGGTTCCTGTCTTTTCTGCTTTAATCCCATTTAAGGCCTCGTTCTTCGTTGCAGCCGAACGGTTTATGGACTGGATATTAAGTCCACCAGCGTTCGAACTGAGCGTACTGATATTCATAACATACCCTCCTGACTTTATTTTCTATGTAATTTGTCGGATATAGGTCCATCAATATAAGAGGCATGTTGTAAACGGTACATTTACAGAAGTAAACGGGTCATAACTCCCCGGTTTTAAAGAGTTAAAGGGATCATGAGGGAAAAATGAAAGATATTATCCTGGGCAGATAATGACAGAGTTCCGTGGCAGCGTTCTACGGCCTGATGGATATTTGTGAGACCAATACCGTGAAGTCTGGAATCTTCCTTTGTTGACACAAAAATATCGGCTCTATCCAGTTTGGGGGAGGGGAGAGGGTTCTTAATTTCAATCATCAGACAGGAATGACGGACATAGGAGACAGCTTGTACGGCTTTTGTTTCCTTTTCTGACAGCCTTGAGCATGCTTCCAGGGCATTGTCAAGAGCATTGCTTAATATGATGCATAAGTCCATGGGAGACAGCATCTCAGAGGGCGGAAAGATGAGATCGGTTTCCAGTTGAATTCCCTCTGCCTGTGCCAGGACCAGCTTTTCTCTGATTATGGCATCTGCGTAAACATTTCCTGTGGAAATATGAGGAGATAAGGAATTGACTGTATGCGTCATGGAATTAAGATACTCCAGCGCTTCTGTCTCTTTTCCGTCGCTTATGAGATTTTTAATGCAAAGCATATGGTTCTTAAAATCATGACGAAATGAGGACAACTGCTTTTCTTCCTCTTTCCAGGCCGTCATCTGTCGCTCCAGAAACAGGTTTTGCTGTTTTTCCAGAGCCAATACCAGCCTGCGATCTACGTAATAGAGAGAGAACAGCAGAAGGATCACTCCGGCTATGGCGGCAAGTGTAATGAGAAGGTTTGTCCAAAGACTGTTATCAGAGGCCATACTTCTGGTTCCGTAATAAATCACAGAGTATTTGATAAAGCAGGACAGTAAAAGGAGATAAATATTTCCTTCGAGGGAGATTTCTCCTTTCAGATTCCTGTATTTTCTTGCCACCCATTCCAGAACCAAAGCGAAGAATAGAATGGTCAATCCATCGCAGAGACCATAGAGGAGGTCATACCATAACAGATGACCGGCCACTCGTTTTGCAGTATATTGAATCAGCGGAAGAAAGATAAAGTTGGAGGTGTATCCAAGACCGTCCATAAAGATTGCGATCATGATTTTCTTACCCGTTTGATTCTCAAACAGAATCAGTATCATAGCGGTGGTAGTGAGAAGAAAGAACACTTCCTGTGGAAAAACCTTATATAATCCTAAGTTTATGTTGATAAAGCTTACCAGCGCCTGAGTTACTGCGATTCCAAGAAGGGTGAGAGCATGACTGAATCTGGCTTTTAGCATCCTGTTTAAAAAATGATATTCAATGAGTACAGAGAATAATGAATAAATTATGTTAATCCCTCCTTTTGCATCTGCTTCATAAATGCGATGGAGAAATCATAGTATTTCCGCTTGCTGATAGGAATGCATTCCCCATTTGTAAGAAAAATATCCGTTTTGCTAAGGCGCATGACAGAGTCCATGTTTACGATAAAGCTGCGGTGGCACCTGAAAAATTGAGTTGGGAGAGTTTTTTCCAGAGTTTCCAGCTGCTGGTAGAATTCAAGATTTGTATTCCGTGTATGGATTGTCACCTTTCGGTTCCTCACTTCCAGATAAAGAATTTCAGAATAAGAAAAACGTTGAATGGAGGAACCTGATTGAATCGTGAGATACTCCTCATGTAAAGCGCGAAGCTGTCCGATTACATGATCAAGAACTGCCTCCAGCTTATCTGTATTTACAGGCTTTATCAGGTAATGAGACGCGTCCACATCAAAGGCTTCAAATACATATTCCTTATAGGCTGTCAGAAATATTATTTTAGAGCGAATAAGTTTTTTTCTTAGTATTCTGGCTGTCTCTATGCCGGAAATCCCACCCATCTTAATATCCAGAAAAATAATATCCGGGGTAATATCAGTATTTAATAAGTCTTCTCCGTTTGAGAACACAGTTAACTGGAAGGGCACTTTTTTAAGTAAAAAGTACCCTTCCAGCTGTTTGGTAAATTTATTTGTAAATTCGGGTTGATCATCGCAAAGGAATAGATTCATGGCATTTTTCCTATTTTATCTTACAGAAGAAATATTTTATGCTCTCTGCAGGTATCCCGCATATCATCCGGCCAGATGCTTGCCTGCACTTCACCAATATGAGCGCGGTCTAAAAGGAGCATACAAAGGCGTGACTGCCCGATTCCACCTCCGATGGTGCAGGGAAGTTCACTGTTTAACAGCATTTTGTGGTAAAGAAGCTCTTTTCTATCCTCACAGCCTGCCTTCTTTAACTGCTCTGCCAGAGAGGTCTCATCCACTCGGATTCCCATGCTGGATATCTCAAGGGCACAGTTTAAGTGCTCGAACCAGAATAAAATATCGCCGTTTAACTGCCAGTCATCATAGTCAGGAGCTCTTCCGTCATGAGGTTCTCCCCCTTTTAACTTGTCTCCGATTTTCATAAGGAAGACACAGCCAAGCTCCTTTGTAATGAGATTCTCCCGTTCCTTTGGTGTCTTGTCAGGATACTTATCCTCCAGCTCCTGAGAGGTAATAAAGGTAATGTCATCTGGAAGCTTCTTTACTGCCTGAGGGTATTTGTACCATACCTCATGCTCCATATGCTTGATGATCTTAAAAATATTCCGAACGGTATCCTTTAAGGTATCCAGGGTACGCTCTTCTCTGGTAATTACCTTTTCCCAGTCCCACTGGTCCACGTAGCAGGAGTGGAGATTGTCAAATTCTTCATCTCTTCGGATGGCGTTCATGTTGGTATAGAGACCTTCTCCCGGCTGAAAGCCGTATTCGTGAAGGGCCATACGTTTCCACTTGGCAAGAGAGTGAACTACTTCCATAGTCTGTCCTGGAATTCCCAGAAGGTCGAACTGAACGGGGCGTTCTACACCGTTTAAGTTATCGTTGAGTCCGCTGTCCTTGTCTACGAACAGAGGGGCAGAGATACGTTCCAGGTTCATTTCCTTTCCAAGCTCCTTTTGAAAGGTATCTCTTATGTATTTGATTGCTTCCTGTGTTTCGCGGACAGAAAGCTTTGGGTCATAATGTTCTGGTATGATGAGTTTCAAATTTCTTCCTCCCAATTCAATGTTTTTTTCATGGTATCATTTTTAGAAGGAACCTGCAACTATTGTTTTTTGCATCCATGCTCCCTGGAGCCTTTGTATATCAGCAAAAAAGTTGCACGGTTACATGGCCTGTGATATGATAAATGGTAGTGAAAAGGAGTAATACGATATGGAAACAGAACGAATTTATATAGAAGATAAAGAGCACCCGGAAGAAGCGAAATTAAAGCGTGCCGCCCAGATTTTAAAGGACGGAGGTCTGGTTGCATTTCCCACAGAGACGGTCTATGGTCTGGGAGCCAATGCCTTAGAGGAAGAGGCAGCAAAGAAAATCTATGAAGCAAAAGGAAGACCATCGGATAATCCGCTGATTGCCCACATTGCGGATAAAGAGGATTTAAAGCCGTTGGTCAAACAGATACCGGAAGCAGGCGTTAAGCTGATGGAAGCCTTCTGGCCGGGACCCCTTACTCTCATATTTCCAAAGAGCGACCTGGTTCCCTACGGGACTACGGGAGGTCTTGATACCGTAGCAGTCAGAATGCCAAATGACCCCATAGCCAGTGCCCTCATTCGCCTATCCGGAGTTCCCATTGCAGCACCCAGTGCCAATACCTCAGGACGTCCAAGCCCTACCACAGCGGATCATGTGTGGCAGGACATGAACGGAAAAATAGAAATGATCATAGATGGAGGTGCCGTTGGTATCGGTGTGGAATCCACCATTATTGATGTGTCTGGTGAGGAGCCCATGATCTTAAGGCCGGGAGCCATTACGCAGGAGATGGCATCTAAAGTACTGGGACAAGTAGTCTGCCTTGATCCGGCCATTGTATCCGGTCCCTTAAAGGAAGATGTAAAGCCAAAGGCACCTGGAATGAAATACAGACATTACGCCCCAAAAGCATCCCTTACCCTGGTAGAGGGTGATACAAAGGATGTCATTGAGACTATCAACCGGTTGGCTAAAGAAAAGCTGAAAGAGGGCTTTCAAGTGGGAATTATCTGTACGGAAGAAAGCAGGGAGAGTTACAGGAACGGAATTATAAAAAGCATGGGAGTCCGGGCCAAGGAAGATACCATTGCCCATAACCTTTACGGGGTGCTGAGAGAATTTGATGATCTGGAGGCAGATTTTATCTACTCCGAAAGCTTTTCCAAGGACCATCTGGGACAGGCCATTATGAACCGGCTGACAAAAGCAGCAGGCTATCACATTGTTAAGATACAAAAGGAGGAGACATTATGACCGGAAAGCGGGAAGATTATATTACCTGGGACGAATATTTTATGGGAGTTGCCCTCCTTTCAGGGAAGCGCTCCAAGGACCCAAGCACACAGGTGGGAGCCTGTATCGTAAGTGAGGACAACAAGATTTTATCCATGGGCTATAACGGATTTCCCATGGGCTGCTCTGACGATGAATTTCCATGGAACAGAGAGAGTGACGATAACGATCCCTACAATGCCAAATATTTCTACTCCACCCATAGTGAATTAAATGCTATCCTTAACTACAGAGGGGGAAGTCTGGAAGGCTCCAAGCTCTATGTGACCTTATTCCCCTGTAATGAATGTGCAAAAGCAATCATTCAATCAGGCATTAAAACCATTGTCTATGGTTCAGATAAGTATGCAGATACTCCTGAGGTCAATGCCTCCAAGCGTATGCTAAATGCAGCAGGAGTCCGGTATTACCAGTATCAGCCCACCGGAAGAAAAATAGAGATAGAGGTTTAACATGAAATTTTTACTGGCGGCAATGAATGCCAAATATATCCATTCCAATCCGGGAATTTACAGCTTAAAGGCCTATGCGGAAACTTATGTAAACCGACCTGAGCTAAAAGACGGAAGCTTCCAGATTGAGATTGGAGAATATACCATCAACAGCCAGCTTGATGATATTTTAAAAGACATATATCTAAAAAAACCGGATGCAGTAGGGTTTTCCTGCTACATCTGGAACATGTCTTACGTTTTGGAACTTGTCCGGGACCTTCCGAAGGTTCTCCCTCAAGTGGAGATCTGGCTGGGAGGTCCTGAAGTGTCTTACGATGCTGCCCAGATTCTTTTAAAAGAGCCTGGGGTATTTGGTATCATGATGGGCGAGGGAGAAGAAACCTTTAAAAAGGTGGTGGAATGTTATCTGGATAAGGAAAACGGAGATTTTTCAACCATAGACGGCGCTGCCGTAAGGGATAAAAACGGAACTCCAGTGGAACGACCCCTAAAAAGAGCCGTGGACTTAAGTAAAATCCCCTTCCTTTATAAAGACATTTCCGGCTTTGAAAACAGGATTATTTATTACGAAAGCAGCAGGGGGTGTCCATTTTCCTGCAGCTACTGTCTTTCCTCCATTGATAAATCCGTCCGATTCCGGGATACGGAGCTGGTCAAGAAGGAGCTTGATTTTTTCCTTCAGAGAAAGGTTCCTCAGGTAAAGTTTGTAGACAGAACCTTTAACTGTAACCATGCCCATACCATGGGGATATGGAAGCATCTGCTGGAGCATGACAATGGAGTGACCAACTTTCATTTTGAAATTTCCGCTGACCTTCTGACAGAGGAGGAGCTAGACTTAATTTCCCGCATGAGGCCAGGACTCATCCAGCTGGAAATCGGTGTACAAAGTACCAACCAGGACACCATAAGGGAAATTAAGCGGACCATGGATCTGGTAAGCTTAAAAGAGACTGTTGAAAAGATCAACAGCTTTGGAAATATCCATCAGCATCTGGATTTGATTGCCGGACTTCCTTATGAAAATTATGAGAGTTTTCGACGGTCCTTTAATCAGGTCTATGAGATGAAACCAGAACAGCTTCAGCTGGGATTTTTAAAGGTGTTAAAAGGCTCTTATATGTCCCAGAAAGCAAAAGAGTATGAGGTAAAGTATAAGGAACAGGCTCCCTATGAGGTGCTTTCTACCAGATGGCTGGATTACGGAGAGGTGCTGAAGCTTAAGAACTTAGAAGAGATGCTTGAGGTGTACGGAAACAGCGGACAGTTCAATACCACCATTAAGGAGCTTTTAACGGAGTTTCCATCTCCTTTTGATATGTTTGAGGCTCTTGCTGAATACTATGATAAACAGGAGCTGACAGGAATCAGTCACAGCCGTATGGCCCGATATGAGATATTGTCACAGTTTATTGAAGGACTGGCACCAAAACGATTGCCTCTTTATCAGGACCTTTTGGTGTATGACTTATACTTAAGAGAAAATCTAAAGAGCCGGCCATCCTTTGCCTCTGATCAGGAGCCGTTTAAAGAAAAGGTGAGAGCCTTTTTTGCAGAGGAAGCAAAAACGTTTCAGTATTTAAAAGAAGGATATGAAGGCTATGAGGCCAGACAGTTAATTAAAATGGCCCATGTAGAAGTGTTTGGAGGAAAACGGGCGGTACTTTTTGATTATAAGAAAAGAGATCCCTTAACCCATAACGCAGCGGTATATGAAGTTGACATTTGGAGGAAGGAATGGCAAAACGAGAAACAAAAGCAGAGTTAAAAGAAAGGGTAGAAAAGGTTCTTAAAGCCCTTGATCAGGAATATGGAACGGAGTATATCTGTTATTTGAATCATGAGACTCCCTGGCAGCTTCTGATAGCCGTTATTTTAAGTGCTCAGTGTACGGATGCCAGAGTAAATATGGTTACAGTGGATCTGTTTCAGAAATACAAATCACCTAAGGATTTTGCTGAGGCAGATTTAAGGGAGCTTGAAAAGGATATCCACTCCCTTGGCTTTTACCACATGAAGGCCAAGAATATCATTTCCTGCTGTCAGGACTTAATGAGCCGGTTTGGAGGTAATGTCCCTGATACCATGGAGGAGCTTCTCTCCCTTGCAGGAGTAGGAAGAAAAACAGCCAATGTAATCCTTGGTAATATCTACAACCAGCCAAGTATTGTGGTGGATACCCATGTAAAACGAATTTCAAAAAAGCTGGGATTTGCAAAATCAGACGATCCGGAAAAAATAGAGTATGAACTGATGAAGGTGCTTCCAAAGGAACACTGGATACTCTGGAACATACAGATTATAACACTGGGCAGGTCCATCTGCGTAGCCAGAAGCCCCAAATGTGTGGAATGCTTTTTAAGGAAATTATGCCCAAGTGCCCAGATTCAGCCATCCTAGGAGAGGGGAAGGAATCCATGGTTTCATCTTATATTGCGGTAGATTTAGAAACAACAGGTCTTGATCCCAAGGCGGATAAGATCATTGAAATCGGTGCGGTGCGGGTAGTTGACGGCAAGGTAACAGCCCGCTATGAAACCTTTGTAAATCCCTACAGAAAGCTGGAAGAACGGGTCATAGCCCTGACTGGAATTACGGATGGAGAGATTGAATTGGCACCGGGAATTCAAACCGTTATCGGAGAATTTTTAGAGTTTGCAGACCATCTTCCTATTTTAGGGCATCACGTTATTTTTGATTTTAGTTTTTTAAAACGGGCGGCAGTTAATGAAGGAAAAGAATTTGAACGTCAGGGAATTGATACTTTGAAGCTGGCAAGACGATTTATGCCCCCAGACGAAAAAAAGAATTTAAAGGATGCCTGCGTATATTTTGGTATCAAACAGGAAAAAAGTCACCGTGCCTTATCAGACAGCATGGCTGCTCATGACTTATACCAGGAATTAAAAAAGCAATATGGAAGTCAGGAGCCGGAAGCATTTGAACCGCAGGCTTTGATTTACAAGGTAAAAAGGGAACAGCCAGCCTCAAAAAGGCAAAAAGAACACTTGCAGGATTTATTAAAATATCATAAAATAGTTTTATCTGTGCAAACGGATCATTTATCCAGAAATGAAATATCAAGAATCACGGATAAAATCATAGCACAGTATGGAAGAATATAAGAGAGGTGATAGCAATATGATGAATTTTAACAATAAAAACAACAGAAAGATTATGTCAGTCGTTTTAATGGGAGTTGTAGTATTATTAATCGTTTCCATGATACTTCCTATTATGCTTAGATTCTAGGCATTGGGGGCATCACCACATCATACAGACACAGTAGAGCATGAGGAATGAATATGAAAAAGAAGACTTTATCCATTAGCCTGGCAGCAGTTCTGCTGGCTGCAGGAATTGGATTTCTCTCTCCGGTATATGTCATGGCTGATACACTTCCGGATGGTATCTATGTCGGAGAGTATAATTTAGGAGGTATGACGGAAGAAGAAGCCAACAAAAAGATTCAAGATCAGGTAGCTGAGATGGAAAATCAAAAAATTACCTTAACGGTTGACGGGCAGCCCATGGAAACAACAGCAAAAGAGCTGGGATTTCACTGGAGCAACCCAGAAGCAGTGAATCAGGCAGCTTCTGCCTGGCAGGGCGGTAATTTAATCAAACGTTATCTGAATAAAAAAGATATTGAGAAAAATCATGTGATCATTCCGTTGGAAACAGCTCTTGACGATGGAAGACTGGAAGCCTTCATCAATGAAAAGTGTGCGGCTACAATCGTGGCACCACAGAACGCTTCCATTACCCGCGCAAACGGTGCATTTACAGTCACTCCATCGGTAACTGGTAAGAATGTTGACATTCAGGCAACAAAAGATGCTTTAAATGCTGCATTGGCAAATGGACTTTCTAAGCCGGTTTCAGCTACCGCAGTCGTTGCAGAAGTAAAGCCAGCCATTACCACAGAGGATTTGTCTACCATTAATGATACACTTGGAACCTTTTCCACCAGTTTTTCATCCAGTGGCGCCTCCAGATCAAAAAATCTTCAGGTAGGTTCTTCAAAAATCAACGGACGCATCCTGATGCCAGGAGAAACCTTATCCGGATATGAATGCATGCATCCATTTACCGTATCCAACGGTTATGCCACAGCAGCCGCTTATGAAAACGGCCAGGTGGTGGATAGTGTAGGAGGCGGTGTCTGCCAGATTTCCACAACTCTTTATAATGCTGTATTAAGGGCAGAGCTTGCAGTCGCCCAGAGACAGAACCATTCCATGGTAGTCAGCTATGTAAAGCCTTCCCAGGATGCTGCTATTGCAGGAACTTATAAAGATTTAAAGTTCACAAACAATTACAGCACTCCTATTTATATAGAGGGATATACCTCTGGGAAGACCATTACCTTTACCATTTATGGCAAAGAGACAAGACCGGCGAACCGTACCTTTGATTTCGTATCCGAGACGCTGAGCGTAACAGATCCAGGTGCTCCAAAAGAAGTGGTGGATCCGGCCATGCCTCCCGGTAGCAGAAAACAGGTACAGTCTGCTCATACAGGAATTAAATCAAGACTGTGGAAAGTTGTTTATATAGATGGCGTGGAACAGAGCCGTGAGATTCTCCATACCGACACTTATAATCCTTCCAAGGCGATTATAAAGGTAGGGCCGGCAGCTCCGGCATCGGTAACTCCGGTACAACCTCAGCCACAGGAAAATCAGCCAGCAGTGGAACCGGCGACTCAGCCAGCAACCCAGCCGGCAGAGACTCAGGCTCCAGCTCAGCCAGAAGTATTTCCTGGAGATGATGTGGTTCCTCAGGGACCGGGAATGTAGGCAATTGGAATGATGAGACGCATTGAACGAGACAATACAGGACAAATAAAGCCCGGTCAGGATCTGGTGGTTGCAGGATACGCCGGGCTTTCCGGCACCATAAAGATTGCCGGACATAAAAAAGAAGAGCTTTATCAGTGGTTTTCCAAGGATTACGTGGACCGGATTTTAAGTCAGGAAGGAAAAGAACCAGTCATTGACTTTGCTGATTTGAAAAAATGGGGTGCCACGGAATGGGAGCCATCCGGAGAGGGAGGCATCTTAAAGACCCTTTGGGACTTATCCGGTGCCTATATGACAGGAATCCGCTTTTCCCTTCGTCGGATACCCGTAAAGCAAGAAACCATTGAGTTATGTGAGCGGTACGATTTAAACCCATACCGCCTTTACTCAGCCGGATGTTTTCTTATGACAGCAGATAACGGGGCAGATCTTTTAGAGGCCTTAAAAGAGCATGGCATAGAGGGAGCTGTTATCGGTAAGGTAACAGAAGGGATTGGAAGAATCCTGGATCATGGAGATGGTGTTGGATATCTGGACCGTCCCACAAAGGATGAGTTATATAAAGTTATAGAATAATCATTTGATGAAACATCACCGGAGGTAAGGATATGAGGGAAAAGATATTAGCGATTATTGAAAAGAACAGCAGAATCGACGTAAAAGACCTGGCTATACTGTTGGGAGAAAGCGAAGTTGCCATTGCCAATGAAATTGCGGAAATGGAAAAAGAACATATCATCTGCGGGTACCATACCTTAATCAATTGGGACAATACCAGTGATGAAAAGGTAGTAGCCTTAATAGAGGTAAAGGTAACGCCTCAAAGAGGTATGGGATTTGATAAAATCGCTGAAAGAATCTATCAGTATAATGAAGTAAACGCAGTATACCTTATGTCCGGTGCCTTTGATTTTACTGTATTCATTGAAGGAAAGACCATGAGACAGGTAGCTCAGTTTGTTTCCGAGAAGTTATCTCCCATGGAATCGGTGCTCAGCACAGCCACTCATTTTGTCCTTAAAAAATATAAGGACCACGGAACCGTCCTCTCAGAAGAGACACCGGATGAAAGGATGTTGATTACACCGTGAGAAACCCATTATCAGACAGAATCGTAGAGATTCCATCATCCGGAATCCGTAAGTTTTTTGATATTGTAAGCGAGATGAAGGATGCCATTTCCCTTGGAGTAGGAGAACCTGACTTTGATACGCCCTGGCATATCAGAGAGGAAGGCATCTATTCCCTTGAAAAAGGCCGTACCTTCTATACCTCCAATGCGGGACTGAAGGAATTAAAGGTTGAGATTTCCAGCTATTTAAGCAGACGCTTTGAAGTTACTTATGATCCTGACCATGAGGTCATGGTCACCGTAGGAGGAAGCGAAGCCATTGACATCGCACTTCGTGCCATGTTAAACCCTGGAGATGAGGTGCTCATTCCCCAGCCAAGCTACGTTTCCTACGTGCCCTGTACCATTCTGGCCAATGGAGTTCCAGTTACCATTGATTTAGAAGAAAAGGATCAGTTTAAGCTGACCAAGGAAAAGCTTTTAGAAAAGATAACAGATAAGACGAAGGTTCTTATCCTTCCTTTCCCTAATAACCCAACAGGTGCGGTTATGACAAAGGAAGAATTAAAAGATATTGTGGAAGTAGTGATTGAAAAGGATTTGTTCGTATTATCCGATGAAATCTATGCAGAGCTTACTTACGGCGGAGACCATACCACCATTGCCTCCTTCCCTGGAATGAGAGACCGCACCATACTAATCAATGGATTTTCCAAATCCTACGCCATGACCGGCTGGCGTCTTGGCTATGCAGCCGCGCCAAGAGTGATCTTAGAGCAGATGCTTAAAATTCATCAGTTTGCCATCATGTGCGCGCCCACCACCAGCCAGTATGCAGCAGTAGCAGCACTGCGGGACGGGGATAAGGATGTTCAGGCAATGCGGGAATCCTATGACCAGAGAAGACGTTATCTCATCCATGCATTTAACGAGATGGGCTTAGAGTGCTTTGAACCTCACGGCGCCTTTTATATGTTCCCAAGCATCAAGCGGTTTCACATGACCTCAGATGAGTTTGCCACCAGACTCTTACGGGAAGAAAAGGTAGCGGTCGTTCCTGGCACTGCATTTGGCGACTGCGGAGAGGGCTTTCTTCGTATCTCCTATGCATACTCCTTAAAGAATTTAAAGGAGGCTTTAAGCCGCATGGACCGTTTTATAAAGAATCTTGACAGGAAGGCGTAAAGAATCATGAATATCGTACTATTAGAGCCGGAGATGCCGGCAAACACAGGCAACATCGGACGTACCTGTGTGGCCACAGGCACCAAGCTTCACTTAATAGAGCCTCTGGGCTTTAAGCTTACCGACAAGCTGATTAAGCGGGCAGGACTGGATTACTGGGATAAGCTTGACGTCACGGTGTACAGTGATTTTCAGGACTTTCTTGATAAAAATCCCGGCGCGAAAATTTACATGGCAACAACGAAGGGACGTCACGTTTACTCTGACGTGGCCTATGAACCAGATGATTATCTGATGTTTGGAAAAGAGAGTGCCGGTATCCCGGAAGAAATCCTCTTAGACAATCAGGACCGGTGTGTGAGGATTCCCATGTGGGGAGATATCCGCTCCTTAAATCTCTCCAACTCTGTTTCTATTATGCTTTATGAGGCATTGAGACAGAATGGATTTGAACATATGACCATGCAGGGAGAGCTTCATCATCTGCATTGGGAAGAATCATAAAGTTATAAAGATATAATGTTTAATGCGTTTTTTACTAGATCAGCTATGGCAGCTGACCGGTAAAGGACGCATTTTTTATGTCTTTATTCCTCTCTGAAAGGTTCATACGGATTATCCGCCATAAGGTTTTTTGTATATACAACTTACCCTCAAATCAAAAAGCAAATAATACAAGCAGTATGTTGAGAGAGCGTAATAAATACAAAATAAAATCATACAAATGCAACAAAGTAAATTAAATAATCCAGGTATAAATAAAAAATCGCAATCATAATATAACGTGGGTAGTGACAAGATGTATGGAATCCAATCAATAGCAATTTTACGAAGAACGTAAATTGTATATACAAAAAAGCCATAGGAGGGGTAAATTGTTATGAAACGAAGAATTTTAAGTATGATTCTGGGAGCCATGTTGGTGGTATCTTCCTTGTCAGGGTGCGGAGGTTCCAAAGCAGCCGCAACCACTGCAGCAGTTGATGGGGGCACCACCACAGCCGCTAAATCAGAGGAAGCTACACAAAATGCTGTCACAGAAGCAACAAAGGCAGCAGGAAAGGGAGGAAAGGTTGGAGTCGCCATGCCCACCCAGTCATCCGAGCGCTGGATCAACGACGGCGCAAACATGAAGAAACAGCTGGAAGCACTTGGCTATGAAGTGGATCTCCAATATGCCGAAGATGATGTGCAGATGCAGGTATCCCAGATTGAGAACATGATTGCTTCCGGTGTAGAATGTCTGGTTATCGCCTCCATTGACTCCTCAGCCCTTGTTAATGTGGAAGAGCAGGCAAAGAATGCCGGCATTCCCATCATTGCCTACGACCGTCTCCTCATGGATACCGATGCCGTTTCCTATTATGCGACCTTTGATAACAAGGGAGTAGGAACAGCCATCGGCCAATACATAAAAGACACAAAGCAGCTGGATAAGGCAAAAGCAGAAGGAAAATCCTACACCATTGAATTTTTCATGGGTTCCCCGGATGATAACAATGCCTTATTCCTTTACAACGGTTTAATGGAAGTCTTAAAGCCATATCTGGATGACGGCACACTGGTATGTGAATCCGGCCGTACCTCCTTTGAAGATACCTGTATTCTCCGCTGGTCTCAGGAAACAGCCCAGCAGAACTGCGAAAACTACTTAACCGGCTTTTATGCAGATAAGAAGCTGGATATCGCAGCTACCGCCTTTGATGGTTTCGCTTATGGATGTAAGGCAGCCTTAGAGGGAGCTGGCTATAAAGTAGGAGTCGACTGGCCATTAGTTACCGGTCAGGACGCAGAGCTTATGGCAACCAAAAATATCATTTCAGGCTATCAGACCATGTCTATCTACAAGGACACAAGGCTTCTGGCAGAGAAATGCGTAAAGATGGTTCAGGCCGTATTAGAAGGTGCAGAACCGGAAATCAACGATACCAAACAGTATAACAATGGGAAAATCGTCGTACCTTCTTATCTTTGCACACCGGTAGCGGTTGATAAGGATAACTATAAGAAGATTATTATTGACGGCGGCTATTACACCGAAGATCAGCTGTCTAAATAACAGGGAAGAAAAAACAGGCGGCGGCGGGAGAGCAGCCGCCTGTTTTTTATGATATAGGAGAGTTCTACGAACTCCCCTATATCATAAAAAGCACTCCATTGAGGATGCACATGACGTTTAAGAGGAAGATATCACTAAAGTGACGGCGCGTCAGCGCCAGAGTCTGACAAGTCAGACTCTTGTATCGGCCAAGAAGGAAAAGGAGCTGGGAAGATGTCCGATTATATATTGGAGATGAATCACATCACCAAAGAATTTTATGGAGTGAAGGCCTTAGATGACGTAAACATCAAGGTGAAAAGAGGAGAGATTCATGCGCTGTGCGGGGAAAATGGTGCTGGAAAATCCACACTCATGAATGTACTGTCAGGAGTCTATCCCTACGGCTCCTACAGCGGAGATGTTACATACAACAAAACCGTATGCCAGTTTCACAACATCAGGCAGAGTGAAGCAAAAGGAATCGTTATCATCCATCAGGAGCTTGCGCTCAGTCCCTATTTATCCATTGCTGAAAATGTATTTCTGGGAAATGAGCAAAGAAAAGTAAAAGGCGTGGTGGACTGGACAAAGACCCATAAAAAGGCACAGGAGATGTTAGAAAAGGTAGGCCTTGAAAATGAGAACTTAAACGCCCCGGTAAACACCCTTGGCGTAGGAAAGCAGCAGCTGATCGAAATCGCAAGAGCCATGGCAAAAGAGGTGGAGCTTTTAATCCTTGACGAGCCCACAGCAGCTCTTAACGATGAGGAAAGCAAACGCCTTCTATCCATTATGAAGGAGCTTAAAAAACAGGGAATCACCTGTATCATGATTTCTCATAAGCTGAATGAAATCAGTTCCATCGCAGATTCCATAACGGTAATCCGGGATGGAAAGACCATAGAGACCTTGGTAAAGGGAACCGATGACATTAGCGAGGACCGGATTATAAAAGGAATGGTAGGAAGAGAATTGACCAACCGCTATCCAATCAGAACCAGCAGCATTAAAGAAAAGATGTTTGAAGTAGAAAACTGGAATGTGTTCCACCCGGAAGATCCAGGAAGGCAGGTCATTAAAGATGTCTCCTTTCATGTAAAAGCCGGGGAAGTGGTAGGCTTTGCAGGACTGATGGGAGCCGGACGAACAGAGCTTGCCATGAGCCTCTTTGGCAGATCCTACGGCCAGAAGATAAGCGGAACTATAAAGATCCATGGAAAACAGGTCATCATTCGGAACGTTCAGGATGCCATTAATAACCGGCTGGCCTATGTCTCCGAGGACCGGAAAAGCTATGGCCTCATTCTTATTGACAGCGTCAGAGGAAATATGACTCTGGCTTCTCTCCGTAACTTCTTTTCCAAACGGGGGATTGTTAATAAAAACAGTGAGATTCTTGCTGCAGAAGAATATAAAAAACGAATCAACGTAAAGGCTTCCTCCATCAACCAGACGGTCAGCTCCCTTTCCGGAGGAAACCAGCAAAAGGTAGTCCTTGCAAAATGGATGCTCACCCAGCCAGATGTTCTCATTCTAGATGAGCCAACCAGAGGCATTGACATCGGAGCCAAGTATGAGATTTACTGCGTCATCAATGATCTGGCAAAGGCTGGAAAAGCAATCATAGTGATTTCATCAGAGCTTGAAGAGGTCATAGGAACCTGTGACCGGATTTATGTCATCAATGAAGGCCACATCTCCGGTGAGATGTCAAAGGATGATGTATCCCAGGAAAAGATCATGAAATGCATCATGGCAGATAGCGGAAAGGAAGCGTAGAGATGGATAAGAAGAAAACAGTAAATATTAATATGAAAGAATATGGAATGATACTGGCTCTCATTGCAGTATTTCTCATCTTTTCAGTGATGACAGGCGGAAAAAATATGTCACCTGCCAACATCAATAACTTAATCATGCAGAACAGCTATATTGTCATTCTTGCAGTGGGAATGCTTCTGTGCGTATTAACCGGAAACATTGACCTTGGAGTCGGTTCCATCGTAGCCTTATGCGGTGCTTCTGTAGGAATCATGATCGTGGATTACAAGACCAGCATGTGGGTGGCAATCCTGGCAGCCATTGTCATAGGGGCCCTTTCCGGTATGTTCGTAGGCTTCTTTGTTTCCAAGCTGTCCATTCCTCCCTTTATCGTCACCCTGGCAACCATGCTCATGGGCAGAGGGCTTACCTATACTCTTTTAAAAGCTCAGACAAAAGGTCCCCTTCCCGCAGATTATACCTTTATTGGAGCTGGATTCCTTCCTACGCTTAAGGTCAATATAGGGAAAGGAACCATTGACTTAGTATCCATTGGGGTGGCACTCATTGCCTTTGCCCTTATCATTTTCTTTGAGATGAAGAGTATAAAGACCAAGAAGAAATACGGATTTCCCGTGAATCCTCTATGGCAGACAGCCTTAAAAATCGGTGTTATTTTTCTCATTGTCTGGTTCTTCTTTTACAAACTTGCCAGATACAATGGAATTCCATTCGTCCTGGTTATTATGGGAGTTCTTGTTGCCCTTTATCACTTCATCACCAGCCGGACCGTGGCAGGACGCCAGATCTACGCCTTAGGCGGCAATGCAAAAGCTGCTAAGCTTTCCGGAATCAATACGGATAAGGTTTATTTCTGGGTCTATACCAACATGGGAATTCTTTGTGCCATTGCAGGAATTGTTCTCTCTGCCCGTAATGCATCCGCAACGCCAAAAGCCGGAGACCAGTTTGAGCTTGATGCCATAGCTGCCTGCTACATCGGCGGAGCCGCCACCACCGGAGGCATAGGAACCATTATCGGAGCCGTGGTAGGAGCCTTTATCATGGGCATTTTAAACAATGGTATGTCCCTGTATGGCTGGTCTACGGATATTCAGAAGATTGTAAAAGGAGCCGTGCTTCTTGGTGCGGTTACGGTAGACTTATTATCGAAACGGAAAAAATAACCGAGGGGCAGTGAAGAGAGTATGGGGACACAGAAACCAAAATATATGGAAGTTGCTGACTGGGTGCTATCCCAAATTGAAAATGGTACATTTAAAGAGGGAGAGAGACTTCCGTCAGAACACGAGCTGTGTCTCCGGTTTCATTTAAACCGGCAGACCGTGCGCCACGCCATTGATGTATTGGAGCAAAAAAATCTGCTCACCCGGATTCAGGGAAGCGGCACCTATGTAGGTTCCGAGAGACGGACCGAACGGCTGAAACGGTATTATAACATAGCAGTGGTCAGTACCTATGTGGACAGCTACATATTTCCTTCCGTGTTAAAGGGTATTGAACAGATGCTCTCAAAGTCCGGATACACCATGCAAGTGGCTTTTACGGGAAACCAGGTGGAACGGGAAGGGGAAATCCTTAGAAAGATCGTGGATAAGGGCATGATTGACGGTCTCATTGCAGAACCAGCCAAAAGTGCCATCCCAAATCCCAACCTCCATTTTTATCAGCAGCTAAAGAAGCAGGAAATCCCCGTCCTCTTCATCAACAGCAAATATCAGACGCTGGATATGCCATACGTCTCCTTAAACGACGCCCAGGTGGGAGAAAAGGCAGCAGAATATCTCATTGGTGCAGGACACAGGAAGCTGGGCGGATTGTTTAAATGTGACGACGGTCAGGGACATTTAAGATATTTGGGCTTTATCCGGGCGCTGGAAAAGGCCGGATTAAAGGCAGATGGGAGAAATGTTCTGTGGATGGATTCTGAAAGCCAAACGGATATGGAGATATGGTCCGATTATCTGTTTGAAAGGCTATCCGGCTGTACTGGTCTGGTCTGCTATAACGATGAGGTAGCATATCGCTTTGCCGCTATTTGTAAGGATAGGGGCATCCGGATTCCAGAGGACATATCCATTGTAGGAATTGATAATTCAGAGTTGTCTGTTATTGGAGATGTTCCCATCACTTCCTTTCCTCACCCGATGGAATCCCTTGGAAAAAAGGCGGCAAAAAATATGATTAAGCTCATTGAAAATCCCAGCTTCGAAGCAGGATACCTTTTTGACTCTGAGGTAGTGGAACGAAATTCCGTCAAAGTCATAAGCCTGGATAGGACATAAACTGGAGTCAGCCCCTGTATTTTCCAGAAAAGTGCCTTGATTTTTACACTGCCTTTACAGGTTCATGGTAACAGGAGCCCTTTTCTTTCGCTATAATGAGAATTGCAGGAAACATATTTCTGATAAAGAAAAGGAGTCCGGTAGATGATAAAAACCTATGTGGTAGATACGAATGTACTGATTCAGGCCCCTGATGCCCTATACTGCTTTGAAGACAATCAGGTGGTGCTTCCGGTGGTGGTTTTAGAAGAACTGGATCATCTGAAAAAGGCGGAAGGAGAAAAGGGGGCCAATGCCAGAGCAGCCATCAGGAATCTGGAGCAGCTCCGTCATAAAGGTGATTTGCTATCCGGCGTTAAGCTGGAGCAGGGTGGTTCTATAAGGATTGAAACAAACTTCGTAGATGTAAAGCTTCCTCCTGATTTGCCTGATGATAAGATGGATAACCGGATTTTAAAGGTCTGTAAGGGGCTGGAGGGGGACGTAGTCCTTGTGACCAAAGACATTCTTCTTCGGATCAAAGCTCAGATCATCGGCGTTAAGGCAGAGGATTTCACTGCAGAGCAGGTGCCGGAACGGTCCGACCAGTATCAAGGAAGAACTGAGGTCTATGTACCGGAAGAAAGTTTTAAGGATTATAAGAAAAAAGGAATTCCCATAGATCAAGTTTATGTCATGGATGAAACAGGAGAAAAAAGAAAACCAGAACTTACAGAAAACCAGTTTATTCTATTAAAGGCTGACCAGTCCACGAAAAAAACAGTGCTGGGAAGGGTGAGCAAAACAAAAATTGTACCCCTGGAGTATGGAAAGCATAAGCCTTATGGTATATCGCCCAGAAATGCAGGCCAGTATTTTCTCCAGGAAGCCTTAATGCAGCCGGCAGAAACCGCTCCCCTTGTAATCGTAAAGGGAATGGCTGGAACGGCTAAGACCTTTTATTCTCTGGCGGTTGGCCTGGAAAAGCTTTTAAACAATCCTACCGGAGAATACCGCCGTATCATGATAAGCCGTCCGAATGCCCAGTTTGATTCAGACATCGGATTCCTGCCAGGAGATGAACAGGAAAAAATATCACCCCTCATGCGTCCTGTCATTGATAACCTGGAGCAGCTCATTGATTCCAACGAAGAGAAGCGGTATGAAAAGGAAGAGGAGCTGGCAGGAAAAATAGAGGAGATATTTGGTCGCGGCCTCATAAAGACCGAAGCCCTCAACTACATTCGGGGCCGCTCCATCGTACAGACCTATTTAATTATAGATGAAGCCCAGAATATGACACCCAATCAAGTAAAGGGAATCATCACCCGTGCTGGAAAGGGAACTAAGATAATTCTCCTTGGAGATCCAAACCAGATAGACCGACCATTTCTTGATGAGAGAACCAACGGCTTAAGTTTTGCGGCAGAACACATGAAAGGAAGCTCCCTGTGCTGGCAGGTAACCCTGACCGCTGAGGAATGCGAACGCTCTCTTCTTGCCATGGATGCAGTAAAACGGCTGTAAAAAAAGAGTCTGGCTTGCCAGACTCTTTTTTATGGAGTAACAGGTTTCAATTTCTCCTGAATTATTTCATTATAAGATTGTAATAAGAGGCTCCCCAACCCGTACTGTTTCAGCATCCGTTGGAATGATATCTGAAAAGCTGGAGAAATTGGAGATTAACACAGGCGTTAACAGGGAGCAGCCTTCCTTTTGAATGGCTTCCATATCAAACGTAAGGATTTCCTGCCCCTTGGTCACACGGCTTCCCACCGCCGTCAGGGGAGTAAAACCTCTTCCCTCAAGCTTTACCGTATCCATGCCTATGTGAATCAGAATTTCGGCTCCATCATCCGTAACCATACCAATGGCATGACCCGTTGGGAATATGGCAGTTACAGTGGCATCTGCAGGCGCATATAAGATTCCTTCTTCCGGCATAATAGCAATTCCTTTTCCAAGAGCACCGGATGAGAATGCCGCATCTTCCATATCCTCAAGATAAACCGTATTTCCCTTTAAGGGGCTGACAAGAGTCTGTGTCTTACCGCCATTTTTAGTATTTTCCGGTGAAATACTTACACCTTTTTCTTTTACCACATCTTTATAAGTAAGGAAGCAGGCAATAAATGCCACCAAAGATGCGATTAATACGCCCGCCGCTACCCATGGAATACTGGAAGCGTCATTGTTGGCTGGATTAATAAATGTAGTAAAACCAAAGATACCAAGTGCACCAGACATGTACTTCTTAACATTACCAAATCCAATGATAGCACCACCAATGGAGGCGGCAATACAGGAAATAACAAAAGGTTTTTTCTTTGGAAGAGAGATACCATAGATGGCTGGCTCTGTAACCCCAAAGAAACCGGAGATTACGGCAGGAATACAAAGGCTCTTTAAGTTCTTGTCCTTTGTTCGTAACATAACGGCAAACACAACCGCTGTCTGTGCAAAGGAAGCTGCAAAATAGGGCTGCATAAAGCTGTCAAAGCCCTGGGTGCTTAAGTTCATAATATAAATCGGTACAAGTCCCCAGTGAAGACCAAAGATAACCAGTACCTGCCAGAATGCACCTACAATGGCTCCTTCCAGTACCGGGCTTGCATTATAAGCGGCCTGAGTCAGGAAACCAATGACAGCAGCAATAGAATTGGCTACGGGTCCAACCAGGACAAAGGTGAGAGGAGCTGCAACCAAAAGCGTCAAGGTAGGGACCAGGAAGTTTTTAATAACATCAGGTATGATACGCTTCCACATCTTCTCAATCTTCGATGCCGCATACACCGAAAGCACGATGGGCACAACCGAAGAGGGATAACCGCTTTTTGGCATAATCACAGGAATTTTTAAAAAGGTGGCATAGACATTTGATTCAAACATGCTGCCTGCAAAAAGAACCTGCTGTACATCCCCTGTGGAGAGTGCTACTACCTTGGGATACACCAGCGCGCAGCCAAGGGCGATTCCGGTAAAGGGATTGAGCCCAAATTTTTTAGAAGCCGTATAGCCTAAAATAACCGGCAGGTAGTAGAAAAAGCCATCTGCCACAGCATAAAGAAGCTGGTAAGTTCCATCCTCTACCGAAAGGACTTTTGTAAAGGTAAGAATCGCAAGTATGCCTTTAATCAAACCAGTTGCACAGAACACACCCAAGATAGGCTGGAATACGCCTGATATGGTATCAATCAGTGCCGCAGAAAGCTTCTGATGCTTTTGTGGAGCCTCTGACTCAGCCTCTGAGGAGTCACCTCCAAAGCCACCGATTTCACATACAACGGCATAAACATCAGGAACGTGATTACCAATCACAACCTGATACTGACCGCCGCTCTTCATAACAGTTACAATGCCTTCGGTATTTTTAAGTATATCCGTGTTCGCTTTGGATTCGTCCTTTAACTTAAATCTCAGTCTGGTAATGCAGTGTGTGAGGCTGATTACATTGGATTTCCCGCCCACATTTTGGATAATAATCCTTGCCAGTCCATCATATTTACTTGCCATATCTGTTTTCTCCTTTTCGTGGTTTGTATTTCTTTATCTATCTTTCCATCACGTGATCGGCCATGTCCACAGTGATTTAAAGCATGGTTACTCGCCTCGATGTTCCTTAATAATTCTTCTGATATGTACCGTTAAATACATAAGCTCTTCATCAGACAAGACGTAATCCTTTTTCTTCATCATATATGCCTCCACCTTTAATGCACATTGATGCGCTTCCTGATACTGGCGGTAGATCATATTGCAAAACTCCGGGTCACCGGTTTCGTAGAATTGTTTTCTCACCGCTCTCTGGACAAAGAATTTCAGATGGGTGACAAACCTTTCGTATGACAGGGTCTCTTCATTGAGAGAGAGGGTAAAATGGTAACGGACAATGTTTAAGATGTCCTGAATCATTCCGGTAATCTCAATGGATTGCTCCATATCCGTATCCAGCTCAGCATTGACAATATGAAGGGCAATGCTTCCGGCTTCGTCCTCAGACAGCAGGATATTAAACCGGTCCTTTATAATTTCCAGAGCTTTTAATCCCACTAAAAATTCCTGATGATAGAACCGCTTGATCTCCCACAAAAGCGCATTCCTCACTTCAATTCCCAGCTTTTTACGCTCAAATGCAAAATTCAAATGATCCGTCAGGGTAATGTAAATGCTGTCGTTTAGCTTCTTATTTAATATATCCCTGGCGCAGGAGATGATTTCACTGGCACACTGGATGTGCTCCTCCGGAATCTGGGAGAGCAGTTCTGTGAAGCGGCTGATTTCCTGAGTCCTTAAGGAAAATATCTTTGATATTTTGGATTCATCCACTTGACTGCCGGGCTTTACTGAAAAGCCGATTCCTTTTCCCATAAGCAAAATCTCTTCGCCATTGGTATCCCATGAGCTGATGATGTTATTTCCTAATACCTGTTTTACTTCCATAAGTCACCCCTATGCTAGATTGGTAAAAAAATAACTGGTCATATCTACACTTTGCCTATGCAAAGATATAAATATGACCAGTTATGCCTGTAAAGTTCCCCACAGTTACACCTAGTCCCCAACTTCAATGAGTAAATATTAACATATAAAGCTGAAAATGTAAAGAATGAATTATAAAAATAGTACAAAAGACTCTCGTTTCCCGCCTTCAACCAATGGTGAGAAATCTGTTGTTATAAATTCGTTGCCCTTGGAAGGCTGAAGATAAATTCCGAGCCCACCCCTTCGGTACTGACCACATCAATGTTCTCTCCATGAGACTGAATGATTTCCCGGACGATGGCAAGGCCTAAGCCCGTCCCTTTCTTATCCTTTCCCCTGGAGGAGTCTGTTTTATAAAAACGTTCCCAGATTTTCTTTATGCTTTCCTTAGGAATGCCGATTCCCGTATCTTTAATGGAGATAAATATCTTCTCATATTTTCCAGAAGCCTGAATCAGCACGGTTGAATCATGGTGACTGAACTTAATGGCGTTGTCAATGAGGTTATAAAGCACCTGCTGTATTTTGCCTAAGTCGGCATACACCATCTGAATGTTGTCAGAAAAGGTTAAATCAAAGGTAATATTCTTTTCATTGCAGGTCCCTTCAAAGGAAGCCGCAGTGTCCTTAATGATCCGGTTAATGTCAAAATTGGTCCGGTTTAGATAGCCCTTGCTGTCAAGAGAGTTTAGGGTCAGCATTCCCTGGGTCAATTTATTCAACCGCTCCGTTTCGGATATCACCCGGTTTAAATATTTCTCATGCATTTCCGGTGGAATGGTCCCATCAAGTATTGCTTCCAAATATCCTTTAATCGAGGTGAGAGGCGATCTGAAGTCATGGGAGACATTGGCAATAAAATTCTTTTGGTATTCCTCCATCTTATTTAACTCGTTGGACATGTAATTAAGAGTACCGGCAAGATAGCCCATCTCATCTCTGGTATTCACTTCAATATGATAGGTCAAGTTTCCCTGGGCGTATTCATTGGCACCTGCCGTGATTTTTTTCAGGGGCAGATACACGTTCTTTGTAAATACAAGAAGAATCACAAGGGACAGACCAAAAACAACGGCGGCAGTGATATAGACAATATTTAAAATATTATCCCGTTCTATCTGTAGATAAGACAAAGGAAGATGAATCACTACATAGCCATAGGTGGTATAATTGCCAGTAATGGGAGCATGGACGCTAAGAACATCGTAGGTAAATTCATTGTAATAATTTCCCGTGGTATAGTGCTTATTCCCAAAGGCCACCGGGTCAAAATTTTCTATGACCTCACCTTTTTTCCCTTTTGATTCACTGTCAGCCATAATCGTACCCTGGCGTTCCACAATCCAAATCTGGGCATTTAAATAGCCAGCCAGCTTCACAAGCTCCGGATAGGAGGCAGTGACATTCATATCCTTTCCATGATACATTCCGCTGTAAGAGGAGGCAATCTGGTTTGCTTCATCATATAAGTTTTCCGAATAACGTTTTAATAAGTATTGATTGGTTATTTCGGAAGAAAAGGTAGCGATGGTAATAAATCCAAGGAGACCAAATATAAGGTAGCCCAGGATAAATTTTGTATAGAGAGAATGGCTCATTTAGCGCTTCACCTCAAACTTATACCCGATTCCCCAGACCGTAGAAAGCGACCAGCCAGAATGATCCTTGATCTTTTCCCGCAGACGCTTGATATGAACATCAACAGTTCTGGTGTCCCCGATGTATTCATACCCCCAGATATGGTCAAGGAGCTGTTCTCTGGTAAACACCTGATTGGGAGAGGCGGCTAAAAAGTATAACAATTCCAGTTCCTTTGGAGGCATCTCAATGGAATGCCCCATATAGATAACAGAATAATTGGTAAGATTCACAATCAAATCCGGATACTCTACATAATCCCCCTGTTGATCCGTATGGGAGGAGGAAGGAGAGGGCATGGTCTGGTAACGCCTTAAAACTGCCTTTACCCTGGCTACCAGCTCCTTGGAGTCAAAGGGCTTGATCATATAGTCATCGGCTCCCAGCTCAAGGCCAAGAACCTTGTCAAAGACCTCACCCTTGGCTGAGAGCATGATAATTGGAATCTGGGACTGGGAACGGATTCTCTGGCATACCTGATAGCCGTCCATGCCTGGCAGCATTAAGTCAAGAAGAACAAGGTTTGGCTTAAATTCCGGAAAGACACGGAGAGCTTCCTCCCCGTCCCCAACAATTTCCGTGTCATAGCATTCTTTTATTAAATATAAGGAGATCAATTCTGCAATGTTGCTGTCATCATCTACAATCAATATCCGCTGTTTCTCTGCCATAATAGACTCCATTTCTACTCTTATTTGAATGAAACAATGGTTACTCCGGAATCCCCTTCTCCAAAGGCACCGAGACGGAATTCCTTTACATATTTAAGCTTTTTTAAATGCTTATGAACTGCAGCTTTTAACGCTCCGGTTCCCCGTCCGTGAACCACTCTTACCTGAGGCAGATGAGCCAGATAAGCATCATCTAAATACTTGTCAAGCTGTGGAATGGCCTCATCCGTGGTCATACCGATGAGATTAATTTCTGGTGAAATGGAGAAGGATTTAGACATTCTGGTGGAGCTGCTTCCGCTTCCCCCTTGTCTCGTACCGTTTTTGCCTCCTGATGAAGATACAGAGTCCTCCTGTAAAAGCTCAAGATCAGATAAATTCACAAGGGATCTTAAAATACCCATCTGAACGTATAAATCTCCTTTGGCGTTAGGAAGAGAGCTGACGGTACCATTTAAATTCATACTAAGCACCTTGACTCCTTCTCCAAGCTTCAGCTTTTTCGGGTCAATTCCCTTTGTTTGCCGGCTTTTCTCCTTTTTAAGGGTAAGAGAAGCATCCACATCCTGAAGCTTTCCCCGTAACCGGCTCCGCTCCGCCTCTAATTCCTTGCTGATTCCAGAATCATTAGACAGCTTGTTGATCTGGCGGATGGTCTGGTCTGCGGTATCCTTGGCATCCCGTAAAATTCTCTGGGCTTCTTCCTTGGCAGTACGGATCATCTTATCCCGCTGCTCGTCTAACCGCTCCTCTTTTTGGGTCAGCCTGGTCTTAAGCTGTTCCACCTCCCGCTTATAAGATTCAATCTGAATTCGTTCCTTTTCAATGGTAATACGGTTTTCCTCCAAATGAGCCAGAAGGTCCTCAAAGGTTTCATCCTTTGCTTCCAGATGTGTCTTTGCATCTTCAATGATATAATCCGGAAGTCCCAGCTTTTTGGAAATGGCAAACGCGTTACTCTTTCCCGGAACACCGATTAAGAGACGGTAGGTAGGCTTTAGAGTTTCCACATCAAATTCACAGCAGGCATTTTCCACTCCCGGAGTCGTTAAGGCAAATACCTTAAGCTCGCTGTAATGGGTGGTAGCCATGGTACGGCATTTCATGTTGTGAAGGAATGACAATATGGAAATGGCAAGTGCAGCACCTTCCGTAGGATCGGTTCCTGCGCCAAGTTCGTCAAATAAACAAAGAGAACGGCTGTCTGCCTGTCCCAAAATCTGGACAATATTCGTCATATGAGAGGAAAAGGTGCTCAGACTCTGTTCAATGCTCTGCTCGTCGCCGATATCAGCAAAGACCTCATCAAACACAGCTAGCTCTGATCCGTCAAAGGCTGGAATGTGAAGGCCGGATTGTCCCATAAGGGTGAATAGCCCCACCGTCTTAATGGAAACGGTCTTACCACCAGTATTAGGACCTGTTACGATTAACAAGTCAAAATCACGGCCCAGATGGATGGTGATAGGAACTACCTTTTGAGGATCAAGAAGAGGATGGCGTCCATCTTTAATATGAATGAGTCCCTTCGTATTAAACACAGGCTCGCTTCCCTTGTAATGCTTAGACAGAGCCGCCTTTGCAAAGATAAAATCAAGCTTAGCCAGGGTGATATAATCGGTCTCAAGCTCTTCTAAATAAGGCATAAGCTGATTGCTTAAATCAGCCAGGATCATCTCGATTTCCTTCTGTTCCTGAATTTCCAGGGTGCGAAGCTCGTTATTAAGCTTTACGATTGCCATAGGCTCGATAAAGAGGGTGGAACCAGTGGAAGACTGGTCGTGGACCATACCGGAAACCTGGGACTTGTGTTCTGATTTAACAGGCAGACAGTAACGGCCGTCTCTCATGGTAATTACTGCATCCTGAAGATAAGAACGGTTGGAATTTAATATAGAATTTAACTGGGTATGAATTTTATCGTTGATAGACCGCATCTGCCGTCTAACCTTGTGAAGTCCCGGACTAGCGTCGTCACTGACTTCCTCCTCTGAGATAATGCAGCGTTTGATTTCTGTATTCACTGGAGTTAATGGCTCTAACAACCGGAAGAATTCCTCCAGAGAATCCTCAGGAAGCTCTGAGTCTTCATGGCGCCCATAAGCCTTTGCACGAGCAGATATGGTTAACAGGGAACTAATGGCAAGTATTTCAATGATGCCAAGGGAACTTCCCACCTCCAGGCGCTTGATGGAAGGGCGGATATCTTTCACTCCGTTAAATGAAATATTCCCCTTCTGACGAACTCTTGAAACCGCATCTGTGGTTTCTGTCTGGGCCTGTACGATTTCCTGGTAATCAGTAGATGGAACCAGGTGTTTGCACAGCTCTTTTCCTGCGTCAGAGGTTGCATATTCTATAAGAGTTCCAATGATTTTATGGTATTCTAACGTTTTTAATGCTTTCTGATTCATATATTTACCTTTTTCATAACTTTCTTTCCAAATGTTGACCTTTGTACCGTTTACAGTATAGCATACGTGAGATAAAAACTGCAATCCTCAGGATGTTTTTCATGGCCTTAAAGCCCCTGTTTTTCGGGTTTCACAGGTTTTTCTTGCATTAAGACAGGAAGAACCTTATAATAGTAGGTAGGTCTTCTGCAAAGGAGGGTAAGTATGCCGGATCATAACGGGCCAGATGATAGAAAGACGGAGCCCCGTCGGTTTATTAACGAAAAAATAGTCAAGCAGCCTATGTCAAAGGAAGATATTTTAAAAAGGTCTCTGGGTTTTTTGGCGACTGCAGTTGTTTTCGGATTTGTTGCGGCGGTTACATTTGTCATATCAAGACCAGTTGCTGAAAGGTGGTTCGTAAGAGAAGCCACCACGGAAGGTACTCCGGTAACCATACCCAAGGATGACCCTGAGGCAGCGTCTTCAGAGGCTTTAGCAGCCTCTACGGAGGTCCAGACAGAACCCATCGAGGATATCTTAAAATCTGCCATGGAGAAGTATCCGTTTTCTATGGAAGATTTAAACACGCTTTATGGAAACATGAAAACATTGGTTCAAAAGGCGGACAAAGGTATTGTTACGGTTCATTCTGTTAAAACTCAGAAAGACTGGTTTAACAATCCGGTGGAGAATTCAGGCCTCTATGCAGGTGTGATCACAGCCTTTGCCAACCAGGAGCTTCTAGTGCTTACACCGGAAGGTGCGGTTGAGGATGCAGATGCCATTCGTGTGGCATTTACAGACGGAACTGAGGTACAGGGTACCATTAAGCAAAGAGATAAGCTTTCCGGAATGGCAATTGTCAGCGTGTCCACGGAGGGCCTTGGAAGGGCGCTCTTAGAAGAAATCAAAGCTCTTGAGCTTGGAAATTCCTATTCTGTGAAGCAGGGAGATTTAGTCATTGCCATTGGCGGTCCCGCAGGCATGGTTCATTCCTCGGGGTACGGATTTATTTCCTATATTACAAAGAATGTTCAGGTTACAGATGGTATGACCCGTGTCCTTTATACGGATGTAAAGGGGAATGCAGGAACAGGAACCTTTCTTATGAATACGTCGGGCCAGATCATCGGCTGGACAACGGATGAATATAAGAATGAAGGAAATACAAATATGACGGCTGCTATGGCCATTTCCGATTACAAGAATATTTTGGAAAAGATCAGCAACGGAGAGGCATATCCATACTTTGGAATCAAAGGCCAGGAAGTCAGTGCCGCCATGAACAGCAGCGGAATGCCGCTGGGAGTTTATGTAGTTGAGGTCAATGGGGACAGTCCAGCCTATAACGCCGGAATCCAGTGCGGTGACATCATTACCTCCATGGGAGGAGATACCATTGTCACCATGAAGGATTTTCAGATTCTACTGGAAAAATCCACCCCCGGACAGGTCATACCTGTCACGGTTTCCCGAAGCGGAAGGGAAGAATATAAAAAGATACAATTTCAGGTAACCATCGGAGCCAGGTGATCTTCCTGGCTCTCCTTGTTACCCGAGTCAAATGTGGAGGAAATAAATGAGATATATAGAATCATTCCGTGAAGGGATGCATGTTTCAGATGTGTATTTATGTAAAAACAGACAGGTTTGCCTGACAAAATCAGGAAAAGAGTACGGCAATGTGATCCTTCAGGATAAGACAGGCACGATTGATGCCAAGATATGGGATTTGAATTCTCCTGGAATCGGCAATTTTGAATCCATGGATTACGTTTTCATTGATGCAGATGTTACCGTATTCCAGAATTCCAATCAGCTTAACATCAAACGTGCCCGCAAAGCAGAAGAAGGAGAATATGTGCCTGGGGATTATCTGCCTGTTTCCACGAAAGACATTGGACTCATGTATGAAGAGCTCCTTGGCTTTATCAGATCCTTAAAGAATCCTTACTTAAAGAAGCTGTTAGAAAGCTTTTTTGTAGAGGATGCTGCATTTGCCAAGGCATTTCAATTCCATTCCGCAGCGAAAAGTGTTCATCATGGGTTTGTAGGAGGACTGTTAGAGCATACCTTAAGCGTAGTAAAGCTGTGTGACTACTATGCAGGATATTATCCTCTTATCAACCGGGATCTGCTTTTAACTGCAGCCATGTTCCACGATGTGGGCAAGACAAAGGAACTCTCTGCATTTCCGGAAAATGATTATACCGACGACGGACAGCTTTTAGGCCACATCATCATCGGAACCGAGATGATCAGTGAGAGAATGAAAACCATTCCTGGATTCCCGGAAAAGACTGCAACTGAGCTTAAGCACTGCATTTTGGCCCACCATGGGGAACTGGAATACGGCTCGCCGAAAAAACCGGCGATTATAGAAGCGCTTGCTCTTAATTTTGCAGATAATACGGATGCAAAGATGGAAAGCATGATCGAAGTGTTAAGAGGGGCAGGAGATAACAGTGGCTGGCTTGGTTTTAACCGTCTCATGGACACAAATATCAGAAAGACGACAGAATAAGCGCCGTTTTTACCATATGGCGTTAGGAAAGCAGAGGGTTGAAAATATTTCATCCTCTGTTTTTCGATTCCGGAAAAATATTTTTAGAATTTCTTTCGGTTTCTCTGTCAATCATTTTAAGAATGGTTCTTTATCCTAATAATATTAAGATCGTGGGTCATTGAACATTTTGCCAAAAAATGCAGGTAGGGCAATGCAGCTTTTGCAGGTGCCATAATATCAGAATAGGTCAAGGAGGAAAGAAAGCATGGAAGCAAATCACATTTTATTAGTGGAAGATGATAAAGAAATCCGAGAAGGAGTGGAAATATACTTAAGAAGCCAGGGATATGAGGTGTTCCAGGCGGCAGATGGGTTAGAAGGGCTTAAGATTCTTGATAGGGAAGAGATTCACCTGGCAATCGTGGATGTAATGATGCCCAGAATGGATGGAATCACCATGACCGTAAAGCTGAGAGAAAAATACGATTTTCCTGTCATCATTTTATCAGCTAAATCAGAAGAAGTGGATAAGATCATGGGGCTTAATATCGGTGCGGATGATTACGTATCCAAGCCATTTACCCCAATGGAGCTGTTAGCCAGGGTCAATTCCCAGTTAAGACGGTACAAAAAGTATATGGATATGCTGGAAGCAAAGGAAGAGAAGGAACGGAGCAATGTCTATGTCATCGGAGGACTGGAGCTTAACGAGGACACGGTGGAGGTGTTCGTAGATGAGAAGCCGGTAAAGTTAACTCCCATTGAATTTAAGATTCTAGCTCTTCTTATGAAAAATCCCGGAAGAGTTTTTTCGGCAGAAGAGATATACGAAAGAGTCTGGAACGAACGTGCCATTAATACAGATACCATTATGGTGCATGTAAGAAAAATCCGGGAAAAGATTGAGATAGATCCTAAGGAACCAAAATATCTAAAGGTGGTGTGGGGAGTTGGATACAAAATTGAAAAACAGGCATAAGATCAGCATACTTCTTGCAATTGTTGTAATTGTATCCGCTGCCGCTGTCATGGTAGGACTCTATCCCTTTTTTAAGAATGAGTCCGCCAGATACGAGGAGCCGGTATACCAGCAGCAGACATTTTTAAAATATCTTGTATATGGAAATTATGTTCTTTCCATGGAACAGGTCCGTAATAATCAAGGCGACATCATATCCCCCTTTCAGTTTTTCTTTCCCAAAGCAGCAGAGGAGATGAAAAACCAGACAGAGGAAACCGTGGCCGCAGCGGAGACGAATCAGGCGGATGCGGATGTCCAGGAGGGGGCGATCGAGAATGAAATTACGGTGGATTTAAGTGAGAGTAATAGCGGAACCCGTTCTGAATATTTATCCCATCTTCGCCAGAAGACCATGCGCAGCTACAATAACTGGAAAAACTGCTTTGACAGCATAAGAAACTCTCTGGATTACCAGATTCTCAATGAAAATGGGCAGGTGATATCCGACCACTCCGGTGGAAAGACCATACTGGGGAATGATAAATATGAGTTCCAGACCGTACTTAAGTACGACGGCATGGGCAGAATGGAAGTAGTCTCCATTCACGGAGACAATACAGCCAGGCTTCTTACACTTTTGCAGGATTTTGGGGATAAGGACCCTATGATGGAGGATTATTGGGAGCAGTTTTTATATGAACCGGATCTAAGGCTTCAGAATCCTAAAAATATAACCATCACCTATGGAATGACAGCAGATCAGATTACTGCTTTTAAGGATACAGCCGCTGGTTTTTCTAACACTTACGACGATTCCGACAGCATTCTGAAAATATTTGTAGGACTCATCTGTGCCGTTACCGTTCTTGCATTCCTGTTCTCTTTTCTGGATGTGACATTGCCAGACAGCAGCCGGATTTTCAGAACTCCATTTGAAATCGTAACAGGTGTGGGCTGTGGCGGAGTTGCTTTTGGTGCCGGCCTTACCAATCTTGTCATTGTTACCAATCAGGGAGATTTATTTGAAACCCTTCTGAGGGCCAATTTTCTTCCCGGTGTGGCAGGGATCATGGTAAAGCTATGGAACCTTCTTTGGTGGTCACTGCCTTTTGCAGTCGTCTATTGGGCAGTTCTGTGCCTGCGGGATGTACTTAGTATTGGTATCAAACGTTATCTTAGAGAACGTACCTTAATCGGGTGGTTCTGTGGCTGGTTAAAGATGATATGCATTAAAGTCTACCATTATGTAGGAGATATTAATTTAAAAGAACAGTCAGACAAAACCATATTTCGTATTGTTGGAGTTAACTTTCTTATCCTTGCCATTCTCTGCAGCCTGTGGTTTTTTGGAATTGGAGCACTATTCTTTTATTCCATTCTTTTATTCTTTATTATGAGGAAGTATTACAGAGACCTAAGTGGGAAATACCGAGTGCTTTTAAAAGCCACCAACCAGATTGCGGAAGGAAACTTAGAGGTGTCCATAGAGGAGGATCTAAGTGTGTTCGAACCATTTAAAAAGGAGATTCAAAAAATACAAAGCGGGTTTAAAGTAGCAGTTGATGAGGAAGTGAAAAGCCAGAAGCTGAAAACGGACTTGATCAGCAACATGTCTCACGACTTAAAGACACCACTGACTGCCATCATCACCTATGTAAATCTCTTAAAGGATGAAAGAGTGACGCCGGAACAGCGTAAGGCTTATATTGATATACTGGAACAGAAGTCCATGCGTTTGAAGTCCCTGATTGAAGACCTTTTCGAGATTAGCAAAGCCAACAGCAATAATGTGACCCTGAATTTGGAAGAGGTAGATATAGTCAGCCTCTTAAAGGAAGTAAGCCTGGAGTTAAGCGATAAAATTGAAGAATCCACCATTGATTTTCGCTGGAATCTGCCGGATGAAAAAATTGTTCTTCCCTTAGATGGTCAGAAAACCTACCGCATCTTTGACAACCTTCTGACCAATATCATAAAATACGCCATGCCAAATACCAGAGCCTATATTGATATGAAAAAGGAAGACGGATTTGTGGTAATCAGCCTTAAAAATGTTTCTGCCGCTGAGCTGACCTTTAATCCAAACGAAATCACAGAGCGGTTTGCAAGAGGAGACCAGTCCAGGAATACGGAAGGCTCAGGCCTTGGAATGGCCATTGCCAAAAGCTTTGTAGAGCTTCAAAACGGAAAGCTTTTTGTAGAAATCGAGGCAGATTTATTCCGTGTCAGCATACGCTGGCCAGTGGATTAGGATATAATTTTTAAAAGCATAAAGAAAAAAGAAAATATTTTCATAAATTCTTGAAAACCCTGACAGAACTGGTATACTAAAGAAAAGAGAGTACCGTGTGAAGGGAGGATAAGAATTATGATCATACAAAGCAAACGTATTTGGATCGGGGGACAGTTTATTCCCGCACAGTTACAGGTGGAAGATAAGAAAATAGAAGCAGTTTATGAGTATGGGAAAATGACGGTTGACGCTGATTATGGAAGAGACAGGATCGTCCCGGGATTCATTGACATTCATACTCATGGTGCATACGGCTATGATACCAATGATGGAGAGCCGGATGGGCTTCGTGAGTGGATGAAGCGGATTCCGGAAGAAGGGGTTACTTCCATCTTGCCGACTACAGTAACCCAGGTTCCTGAAGTGCTTTTAAAGGCTGTCTCCAGTGTTGCGGATGTGGCGGAAGGTGAGTATGATGGGGCTGAGATTCTTGGAATTCACTTTGAGGGACCATATCTTGATATGAAATACAAGGGGGCTCAGCCTCCTGAGGCTATTGCCAAAGCAACTATAGCAGAATTTCAGGGATACCAGGAGGCAGCCAGGGGACTGATTCGATATATTACTCTTGCTCCGGAGCATGATGCAGGGTTTGAACTGACCAGGTATTTATGCAGGAACGGGGTGGTGGTTAGTATGGGACATTCCTCTGCTTCCTATGAGCAGGCTTTGATGGGAATTGCTAACGGAGCGATATCTATGACTCATGTTTATAATGGGATGACTCCTTATCATCATAGGAATCCCGGGCTGGTGGGAACGGCGTTTCGGGTCAGGGATATTTATGGAGAGATTATTTGTGACGGGTGCCATTCTCATGTGGCAGCGCTTAATAACTTCTTTACAGCCAAGGGAAGAGAGTATGGCATTATGGTCAGCGATTCTCTTCGGGCAAAGCATTGTCCGCCGGGAGGATCCTACAAGCTGGGAGGACACGATGTTGAGATTCGGGATAATGGGTTGGCGTACTTAAAGGGGACTCAGACCATTGCTGGGAGTACCCTGAATATGAATCGGGGGCTTCAGATTTTGGTGGAGGAAGCTATGGTTCCGTTTGATACTGCGCTGAATTCCTGTACGTTAAATCCGGCAAGGTGTTTAAGGGTTGATGACAGGAAGGGACGGGTGGCAGCAGGGTATGATGCGGATCTGGTGGTGCTTTCGGATTCTTATGATGTGGTTCAGACTTATTGTCGTGGGATCGCTATGTTATGATAGGCAGGCTGGGCAGCTGGTGCGAGGGAGCGTCGGTTGCCCAGTTTTTATGGTTCTTTGTCCATAGTTTGGGTGGGATTGGAAGGAATAAATGATAAAAGATTAAAAGAGGATGTTTCGGGAGCTAGTCCGCAGTGCCAAGCTCGAATCCGCTTCGCTCCTTCTCGCTTGACGGCTGTCGCCGTATGCCTTGAAATACAAAAATGCAGATAAGAATGCCAGCATTCTTATCTGCATTTTCGCTTTTCAGGGCGCACTGCTCGTAGCTTTACAAGATCCGTACATTCTTCAAAGCCCCGGTTTTTGCGAATTCTGTCCATTCGCATACATTTACCGCATGATCCCCAATACGCTCTAAATATTTAGCCACCATGAGAAGATCGATACACTGGTCAATATGCTCTGTAGACTGCTTTAGCAAATCTACCACATCTGTCTTTACCTTATCGAATAATTCATCCACTACATCATCCTGCTGCTCGATCTGTTTCGCTGTCTCGATATTCTGTGTGATAAAAGCTTCAATCGAGCAACGAACCATTTCTCTGGCAGCAGTTGCCATTGCCGGAATGTGACGTACGACATGATATACGTGCTCTCCCTTAATCCGAAGAATCAGTTCTGCAATATCCGATGCATGGTCGCCGATACGCTCCAGGTCTGTGACCACCTTAAGGGCACTGGATACCACTCTTAAGTCACCAGCTACTGGTTGCTGACGGAGAATTAAGGAGAGACAGCGGGCTTCAATGGAACGCTCCATATCGTTGATGGTTCTGTCGCCCTTAATAATGTCCTCTGCTTTCTCAAAATCCTGATCCTCGAAAGCAATAAAGCACTGTTCAATGGAATGCTCCACCATACGTCCCATTTCTTTAATATCTTCATTTAAAAGGTTTAGTTCATTCTCATAATTCACTCTGGTTGTCATTACGATTCTCCTTTATTGTTCTGCTATCATATCCATCAGCCAAAACGACCGGTAATATAATCTTCCGTTCTCTTATCCTTAGGTACTGTAAACAACTCTGTAGTAGGAGCATATTCCACAACTTCCCCTACAAGGAAAAAGGCAGTGTGATCGGCGATTCTGGTTGCCTGTTGCATGTTGTGGGTTACGATGGCTACGGTGTATTTTTCTTTCAGTTCATCCATTAAGTCCTCAATTTTTAAGGTGGAGATAGGATCCAAAGCGGAAGTCGGCTCATCCATTAGAAGTACCTCCGGTTCCACGGCCAGGGCTCTGGCAATGCAAAGACGCTGCTGCTGTCCGCCGGAAAGGCCGAGGGCTGATTTTTTCAGACGGCTTGATACCTCATCCCAAAGGGCGGCTCCCTTTAAGCTCTTTTCTACGATGGCATCTAACTCTGCTTTATGCTTAATTCCGTGAATCCTTGGGCCATAAGCCACATTGTCATAGATGCTCATGGGAAATGGATTGGGCTGCTGGAATACCATACCGATTTTTTTACGAAGCAGGGTAGTGTCTACCCTTTGATCGTAGATATTCTCTCCATCAAGAAGGACTTCTCCTTCTATTTTTACATTGGGAACCAGGTCGTTCATTCGGTTTAAAGTTTTTAAGTAGGTTGACTTACCGCATCCGGAAGGACCGATAAATGCAGTAATTTTATTGGTATACAGCTCCAGATTAACATCCTTTAAGGCATGGTTGGTGCCATAATATAAGTTTAGGTTGCTGGAAGATATTTTAACGGTGTTAGTATTCACGATTATTTGACCTCCGTGTTGAATTTATGGGAAAGGAATTTTGCAAGTCCGTTAATAGCCAGAACAATGACTAAAAGAACCACTGCGATTCCGAAGGCTTCCGAGTATTTTGCCTTTTGCATGCATAAGTAAAGCTGTATGGTTAAGGTACCGCCGGATTCAAAGATTTTTCCGAAAAAGTCCTTGGGAAGAAGGTATCCGCTTCCAGCTGTAAATAAAAGTGCGGCCGATTCTCCTACAATACGTCCAATAGCCAGAATAATGCCGGTTAAAATACCAGGCATGGCACTGGGGAGGAGAATGGTGCGGATCATATACCATTTAGTCGCGCCAATACCAAGAGCACCAGAACGATAGCTGGCGGGAACGGTCTTTAAGGCCTCCTGAGTGGTTCGGGTAATCAGGGGAAGAACCATAATGGCCAAAGTCAGTGCACCCGTTAAAATAGAGTATCCAAGTCCAAGAGTAATACCAAAAAACACATATCCAAACAAACCAAAGATAATAGAAGGAATACCGGATAAGGTCTCCGTGGTAAATTCTATGATACGGATTATTTTACCACCTTTTGCATATTCATTCAAATAGATTGCAGCCCCGACCCCAAGAGGAGTAGCAATGAGCAGGGTAATCACCACAATATAAAGAGTATTTACAATATTTCCAACAATTCCAAAGGTTCCTTTAATCGTACTGGGAACGGTTGTTAAAAATGAAAGGCTGATGGCCGGAATGCCCCGTACAAATACGTATCCCATAATACCAATCAGTACAAGGATAGAAATAGAAGCGCAAAGATAAATAAGTACCAGTAAAATAGTATCAGAAATACGGCTCTTCTTATTATAAATGCTGCCAGAAGCAGAAGCTCCATGCGGAGCAGGCAGTACCACTTGATTAATCATGCTGTGCGCCTCCTTTCTTTAGTATGCTGTTAAGGGATACATTGATAATCATAATAAATGCAAACAATACAAGTCCAATGGTAAAGAGAACCTGTTTGTGAAGGCCAGAAGAATATGACATTTCAGAAACAATAGCGGTTGTCAGGAACCGAACCGAATTAAATGGAAGCGGAATATTTACAGAGCTTCCGGATACCAGACTGATTGCCATGGCTTCTCCAATGGCACGGCCAGTTCCAAGAACGACAGCCGTGATGATACCGGATTTCGCAGCCGGAATGACTACATGGAAAATGGTCTGGATCTGTGTACCCCCAAGGGCCAGGGAAGCGCTTCTTAGATGCTGTGGAACAGACCGAAGAGCCGTTTCACTGATGTTGATCACAGTAGGAAGAATCATAAGAGCCAAAACCAAAACAGCGGAAATTAAGTTGGCACCGCCAGTAAACTGATGGGTCGTGGACCCTGCAAAAATCTTAAGCTCCAGCTTATACATCAGCGGATTCAAAACCAAAATACCAAGAAGCCCGTAAATAACAGAAGGAATACCAGCTAAAAGCTCAACCGCCGGGCGTACCAGCCTTGTAAGCCCTGGAGGGGCTACCTCAGCCAGGAAAACAGCAGTCATTACACCAATGGGAACACCGATTAAAATAGCCAGGGCAGTTCCTACGATAGAAGTCAAAATAACATAAAGAATACCAAAACCAGGAGTAGCGGCATCCGGCATCCAGGTGGTTCCAAAAAGAATATCAAGAATACCAACCTTAAAAAGTGCCGGAGTACCGCTTATGAGCATGTATAAAGAGATTGAGGCCACAGCCAGAACAGCAAAGAAGCCGCAGATTGTAAAGATAATCTCTGCAGCGCGTTCGATTCCTGATTTACTTCCATGGCCACCGAATATGGAATATGTCTTTGGTTGCATATAAGCAGCTCCTTTCAAAAAACAGGGACGCAACGTAGTTAAGCAGCTGCGTCCCCGAAAAATGATTCTGTCAGTCCATTAATTTGCAGGGATTAAACCAACAGATTTCACTAATTCTTTTCCTTCATCAGAGTAAATGAAGTCAAACAAAGCCTTTACATTTTCATTCTGAGCAGAAATCTCACCCTTAGTAGCCATAACGAATGGACGGCTTAAGAAGTAAGAGCCAGCTTTGATATTTTCAGGGGTTGGATCTGTGTTTTCCAGCTTTAAGGTTTTAACGGTATCATCAAGAACATCAAGAGATACATAACCGATAGCACCAGGAGTAGATGCAACCTTAGCCATAACAGCGCCGGTGCTGTCAAGCTCGTTGCTGTATTTACACTTGTTCTCTAACTTTAACAGCTCTTCAAAAGCAGTTCTGGTACCGGATCCAGACTCTCGTCCAATGACTACGATTGGCTGATCTGCGCCGCCTAAATCCTTCCAGTTGTTCGTTGTTCCGTTATATATATTAATTAACTGATCTTTCGTCAGGTTCTCAGCAGCATTCTTAGAATCAGTAACAACTGCGATTCCATCAATAGCAACAATATTTTCATTGATGCCCTTTGCTTTTTCTTCGTCCTTTAAGTTACGGGAGGAATTACCGATATCTGCAGAACCATTTCCAACTGCCTCAATGCCTGCACCAGAACCAACGAATTCAGTCTGAACAGTAACGCTTGGATATTTCTCCATGAAGACCTCACCTAAAGCTGTCGCAAATTTTTCCATAGAAGTAGAACCAACCATGCTGATAGAGCCTTTTAAATCGCCTTTTGCAGCCTCTGTACCAGCTGTAGACCCGGCAGCAGTTGTATCATTTGCAGCGGCAGCGGTGGTGGTTGTATCAGCAGCTTTTGTTTCTGCATTCTGGCTTCCACATCCAGCCAAAGCACCCATAGCAAGGATTGTTAATCCTGTAATTGCCAATGTCTTCATCATATTTTTTTTCATAATCACTATCTCCTCTTTTCTAAGATAAATTGCTTTCGCTTACATGTTGGAGTATAACAGTCAGCCGAACATCCTGATATCATGTTTTTGTATAAGTATTGTAAAGGTTGTGTAAAGAAGGTATATTTGAGTTGCTTCTATATAAAGGAGTATTTGTCATTTTAACCGTTACAATTCCTTTTCTTCTATAAAGAAGGAGTCTTTCTTTCTAAAATGAAGCATTTCATAAAAAATCCTGTAGTTACGCTGTTAAAATATGTGGAATAGACTGGACAGAAATGGATAAAGTGTGGTAAATTGGAACGTGCGCTTTATTATACAGAGAAACTTCATAATAGATCCGTTACCTTAAAACGGATACGAAAGATACGAGACAGGAGGACGTTTCATGGGAGCATATCAACTGAAAATCACGATCAAAGGCAGTAAGCCACCGATATGGAGAAGGATTCTGGTACCGGAGGGGATTACGTTTGAAGGACTACATCAGGTGATTCAGACTGCATTTTCCTGGAGCGGTGAACACCTGTACCAATTCGAGTTCCGTTCCGAGGGCATACAGGTTATCCCCTACGGAGAAAGTAAATCCAAAAAGTTCACCTCCATGCCAGTGAGTGAAACCATTGATACTCTGGTTTCTCAGGCTGCTAAATTTACATATACCTACGATTTCAAGGATAACTGGGAACATGTCATTCAGGTGGAAGAGGTTCATTCCGATTATAAAGAAAGCTATGCCCAGGTAATAAAATTCAAAGGAGATGTCATTCCGGAAAACTGCGGAGGCTTATCCGCTTTTTACGATCTTCTTGAAAATGCCCCTCAAAGCATAAAGGAATATGACGTAGATGCCGTTAACAGAAATTTAGGCCATAGCGGTGAAGCTTCATCAGAAGAAGTTCATATGGAAGAGGTCTTCCATTACTATGATAAAAACAGCATCGCAGAGATCGCCAAAAGACATGGCATCAGTGGGCTTGGTAAATTAAAGAAGGAAGAGCTGACAGAACGGACCATATCCTATATTTTAGATAAGGAAGTCATGAGAAAGTATTTCCTTTGTGTCCGTGACTCAGAAATGAAATTATTTGAGCAGCTGGCAGCAGATGATTCCCAGGTTATGACCGAAGATATGGCTGAGCTTGATTACCTCTATGCCGGTGGCTACCTGACCTCTGGGTCTGACACCAGATTAAAAGTGGCAAAAGAGGTAGTAGAAGCATACAACACCATCAACACCCCTGAATTTCAGGAGGAGCGGAGCCGTCTGGCAAGCATCGGAGATTATCTTTGTGCTGCCAATTCTCTCTACGCCATCACGCCTCCATCTGTATTATTGGAAACCTTTAATAAATATGAAGCAAAAAAACTCACTCAGGAAGAATTGATGCAGGCATATGAACAGCTGCTTCCACACCGCTGCCTTGTGGTTTGGCTTGATGGCTGCTTCGTAGATGCGGCCCTGGCAGAGCAGAAAAGCTACAAGGATCTTCTTGGCGTGCAGAAGAAGGTTCCATATTATATCCCGACTCAGCAGGAAATCCGTTTCATGGCTGACAATGACGGCTTCTTAATGACACCAGAGTTAGACCAGCTAAGCCAGTTCTTAAAGGAGCAGATGAATGTATCAGAGGACTTGCTTCCATATATTCTACGCCAGATT